>NZ_JBDOOX010000014.1:0-160540 GCF_039830575.1 Chromohalobacter sp.
AGCGCCCACATGAATTACCTGATCGACTTGTTAAAGAGCATCTCGTTTTCGCCAAAGCGCCTAACGAGGAAGGCGTATTCTACCGATACCGCCGTGATTGTCAAGGCAAAATGCCTGTCGGGACAATCCGTCACCGCGTCCGAACATCCGCGCGATGAGTGGCGACTCGAGAGATGCGCATTTTACCGAAACCGGCGCGACTGTCAAGCGAGATCGTTCGGAGCGAACCTGAAAATCTCAAGCAAGTCAGTCACTTGCGAACCTCTTCCACCGCTGGCCACGAGGTCCGTCGCCGGCAGCGGATGCGTACTTTACGGATCCGCCGCCGTGAACGCAAGGGGGCGAGACAAAAATAATGCCTCGAGATCACTCGCTTGTCACACGTCCGACATCAACCTGTGCCTGCGGGCTTGTCGCCTCCAGGGGGCGGCTGACGTCATGAAGCAGATCGAGAATCGAGCGGTAGGGAATGCCGGCATGCTGGCTCAGCCCCATCTCGCAGGTACGCGAGTTGGAGTACCCCGCCTCGCAGCCACGCACGGCATCGGCCAGCCCCCGTAGTGCCGACGCGTTCAACTCCGGCACCGTGAACCCTTTGTCGCCGGCAAACCCGCAGCACGTGATGTCCGGAGGCACCACGACGTCGTCGGCGCAACGTTTGGCCAGGGCGAGAAACTTGTCATCCAGTCCCATGCAGGTGCTCGAGCAAGTGATGTGCAACGCAATACGCGCCCGCTTCGGCGTGATCGACAGGCGCGGCAACAGGTGGTCGTGCGCGAACGCAACGGGCTCTTGTATCTGCAGCCGCTTATCCAGCCGCTCACGCATGCGCTGCGTGCACGGGCTGGTATCGCACAACACCGGATAGCGCCCATTCTGAGAGGCCAGCAACAGCTCACGGTTGAGCTCGCGCGCCTTGTGATCCGCCTCGGCGAACTGCCCCCGGGACTGAAACGCCATGCCACAGCACAGGTGGCCGATCATCGCCGGCATGACGACCTCGAAACCGGCCTTTTCCAGCAGCGCCAACGTGGTCCGGGTCACGGCCCGGGCTTGCGCATCCTGGCGCGAGGTACCGAAGACGCGTGTGGCACAGGCAGGCAGATAGACGACCTTGTCGCCCCGGCCGACGGGCGGCTTGCCGGCACGGCGCTCCAAGATGCGCACCGGTGCCGGCCCGGGAAGACTCGGCGACCATTGCGGTAAACGTGCCCCGCTCAGGTGTCGCGCCCCTTTCGACAACGCTCCCATCAAGCGTGTCCCCAGCACGCCATGGGTCAGGTCGAGGACGCGCAGTCCGCCCCGTCCCAGTCGCGTGGTCCCTGAAAAGTGGCGGCCGATGAGGTGCGCCGCGGCACCGTGTTCGGCGACCTGCCGGTGCCGCCATTCACGCACGAGGTCCCCGGTATTGATCCCGACCGGGCACTGCGTGGCGCACAGGCCATCCGCCGCACACGTATCGATGCCCTGATATTGGTAGGCGTCGCGAAGCGTCGCCAGGCGCGATGCGTCCTCCTGCCCACCGGAGGCTTCGAGCCGCGCCATTTCGCGTTGAATCACGATGCGCTGACGTGGTGTCAGGGTCAGCTCCCGCGACGGACATACCGGCTCGCAGAAGCCGCATTCGATGCACTTGTCCACAATGGGATCGGCGGCAGGCAGCGGCTTGAGGTTGTGGATATGCTGCTCGGGATCGCGACTCAACACGACATCGGGGTTGAGTACATTATCCGCGTCGAAGAGCGCCTTGATACGCCACATCAACGCATACGCCTCGGCGCCCCACTCACGCTCGACATACGGCGCCATGTTGCGCCCCGTCCCGTGCTCCGCCTTGAGCGAACCGCCATACTCGTCGGCCACCAGGGTCGCGACGTCCTCCATCAATGCGGCATATCGCTGTATCTCGGCCGGCGTCTCGAAGCCCTGGGGAAAGACGAAGTGCAAATTGCCTTCCAGCGCATGCCCGAACAGGATGGCGCCCTCGTAGCCATGGCGCCGGAATGCCTCGGTCAACGCCGCCACCCCGGCCTCGAGACATTCTATCGGGAAGGCGACATCCTCGATGATGACCGTGGTTCCCACGTCACGCACCGCGCCCACGGCAGGAAACAGTCCCTTGCGCACTTTCCAGTACCGCGCGTACTCCTCGGGATCGCGCGTGAAGCCCAGCGGCTCCAATGTCTTGATGCCCTCGAGCGCCGCGTGCACCGCCGACATCTGCTGTGTCAGCGTCGCCTCGTCCTCGGCACGCACATCGATGAGCAGTGCCGTGGCAGCGGCGGGCAGCGTCTTGAGGCGCTCCGGCATGCCTGGACTCCCCTCCACCGAGCGCAAGGCCGCTCGATCCATCAATTCGACCGCCGACACCGGCGCCGACTTGAGCGCGAGCGTGGCTCGACACGCCGTGGCCATGTCGGGGAAGAAGGCCAGCGCCGCCGTTTTCAGAGGCGCATCCGCCACGGTGTCGTAGGTAATGGCACTGATGAAGCCGAGCGTTCCCTCGGAGCCGATCATCAGGTGGGCGAGAATATCGAAGCCATCCTCGAAATCGACCAGACTATTGAGCGCGTAGCCGGTGGTGTTCTTGAGCCGGTACTTGTGACGAATGCGCTCGGCCAGCGGCGCGTTTTCCCGGGTCTCTCGCCCCAGCCGCTCCAATGCCTCGAGCAGCGCGGCATGCGAGTCGCGAAATGCCGCCCGGCTATCCGCATCCGCGGTATCGAGCAGCGTGCCGTCGGCGAGAATGACGCGAATGTCACGCAGCGTGCGATAACTGTTCTGTGCCGTGCCGCAGCACATGCCCGAGGCATTGTTGGCGGCGATCCCTCCGATCATGCAACTGTTGATCGATGCGGGGTCGGGACCGATCTTGCGCCCGTAAGGGGCCAGCAACTGGTTGGCGCGGGCCCCGATGATGCCGGGTTGCAGGCGGATCGCCCGTCCCGCGTCGAGGATGCGGTAATCGCGCCACCCCTGATTCAACTGAACGAGCACCGAGTCGGTCACCGCCTGCCCGGAAAGCGACGTCCCCGCCGTGCGAAACGTCACCGGCAGGCACCGACGCCGGCACTCGGCGAGCACGCCCATCAGTTCTTCTTCGCTGTCGGGGCGGACGACCAGTTGCGGGATCAATCGATAGAAGCTGGCATCGGTGCCATAGGCGAGCAATCGCAGCGGGTCGTCAATCAGGCGCTCGGCGGGCAGGATCCCGCGCAGTGCCTCGTGCAGCTCTTCGTAAGGCTTTTTCATCATGAGTCCCGATCGGTCGACAGCGAAAGCAAGACCGGGGCATCGACCGCCACCCCGTTGCGCCCTTGTCTCGGCGGCCCAGGCGCTCGCGCGACGACGGCACCCGAGCCGCGATCATTACAGGCTCGGCGAAAGCGTGCGTTCGATCGACGCCGCCGCAGACCCGGTGACCAGCGAATCCGAACCCAGCTCGGCGATGGAGCGCGCGCCGGTGAGCGTCATCGCGACCCGCATCTCCTTCTCGAACAGCTCGAGCAGGTGGGCAACGCCCGCCTCGCCGGCGGTGGCCAGCGCATAGATATAGGCACGCCCCAACAATATAGTATCAGCCCCCATGGCGATCATCCGCACGACATCGAGCCCATTGCGCACGCCGGAATCGGCCAGGATGGCCAGGTCGCCCTTGACCGCATCGGCGATCGCCGGCAGGGCACGCGCGGTGGAGGGCACACCGTCGAGCTGACGGCCGCCGTGATTGGACACGACGATGCCATCCGCGCCGAAGCGCACCGCATCACGGGCATCCTCGGGGTCGAGAATGCCCTTGATGATCATCGGCCCGTCCCAGAACTCGCGGATCCATTCCAGATCCTTCCAGGAAATGGAAGGATCGAAGTTGTTGCCGAGCCAGGCAATGTAGTCTTCGAGCTCCGTCGGCTGGCCGCGATAATCGGACACGTTGCCCAGATCGTGCGGCCGGCCGTGAAGCCCCACGTCCCAGGCCCAGGACGGATGCGTCACGGCCTGCAGCATGCGCCGAAGGCCCCCGTGCTTGCCGCTCATGCCGGAGTGCGCATCGCGATAGCGCGCGCCGGGCACCGGCATGTCGACCGTGAAGACGAGCGTCTTGACGCCGGCGGCCTTGGCACGCTCCAGCACATGCTTCATGAAGCCCCTGTCCCGCAGTACATAGAGCTGGAACCAGAGAGGCCGCTCGATGGCCGAGGCCACCTCAGCGATGGGACACACCGACACCGTCGACAGCGTGAACGGGATGCCTTTCGAGGCCGCGGCGCGCGCCGCCTGCACCTCGCCGCGCCGGGCATACATGCCGGCCAGCCCCACGGGGGCCAGGGCGACGGGCATGGCCAGAGGTTCGCCGAACAGCTCGGTCTCCAGGGACAAATGGGACATGTCCTTCAATACGCGTTGACGCAACGCGATACCGGCAAGATCCTCGACATTGCGACGCAGCGTATGCTCGGCGTAGGCGCCCCCGTCGGCATAGTGAAAGAGAAAGGGCGGAAGGCGTCGCTTGGCGGCGTGACGGTAGTCCGTGGAAGCGGAAATGATCATGACGAACCCTGTGCAAATGAGGCGCTGGCGATGAGCGATCGCCGCGGCAACATCTCTAGCCTCGGCGATATTGGTATTACCAATTTACAATATACATCGGATCAACTTTATGGCCGGTCATTGGCAAGGTCAACTCGCGAACAGCGGCAGACGGCGAAACCGGCTCATACTTTAGTCACTTGCTTCCGCAAATGCCCTGCTGGCTCTGCATCAGCGAGACTCCATGCCCATTCGCAGGAGGCTTGGGGCAGCGCGTGCAATCGCGTAAAATTGGTAATACCATTTATCAGACGATCACTACACTGGCGATCCTACGCCCAGCAACGAGCAGCGTCCCATGGCCTATCAACGCGTCAGACAACCTCGCCTCGCCGATGTCATCACCGAACGGCTCGAAGCCATGCTCCTCGAAGGCAGCCTCAAGCCGGGGGAGAAACTGCCCCCCGAGCGTGAACTGGCCGAGCATTTCGGCGTGTCGCGCCCCTCCCTGCGCGAGGCCATCCAGAAGCTCGCGGCGCGCGGCCTGCTGACCAGCCGCCAGGGCGGCGGCACCTTCGTGTCCGAGCAACTCAACAACAGTTACAGCGATCCGCTGCTGGAAATGCTCGCCCGCCACGGCGAGTTCAATCTCGACCTGCTCGAGTTTCGCGACGCACTGGAAGGCATCGCCGCCTACTATGCCGCCCTGCGCGCCACGCCGGCCGACAAGGCCATGTTGAAAACCCGCTTCGAGGCCCTGGAGGAAAGCTACCGGCATCCCGACCGTGCCAGCGACCCGATGCGCGAGGCACGTGCCGACGCGGCCTTTCACCTGGCCATCGCCGAGGCAGGCCATAACGTCCTGCTCCTGCACACCATGCGCGGCCTGTTTCACCTGCTGGAAAAGAGCATCGTCGCCAACCTGGCCCACCTGTTCGAGAAGCCCGATTCTCGCGACCGCCTCATGGACCAACACCGCGCCCTCTACGACAGCATCATCGCCGGCCACGCCGACGAGGCCCGGACACGTGCCCACGAACACCTGATCTTCGTCGAGGAGGGGCTGCTGGAGCTCGAGCGCGCCGAAACGCGCGCCCAGCGTGCGCAGCGTCGCTCCCAGGGGCTTCCCGAACCCCGGGCATGAATCGTACCCGTCAGCGAGTCGTCACGGCGAGGGCCACAAGGCCACGCCACGCCCTACCAGCTCCCACAGCGTGGTCCAGGGCGGCAGCCAGGGCGCGAGGGCGACCCCCAGCAGAAGCATCAGCACGGCATTGCCGGGTTCGCGGTAGTCGAACAGCTTGAAGGCGGTGCCGAAGGAACGCTTGAGCCGCGAGCCGACCAGGTCGACGCTGTACAGCTCGTCGAGCAAGAGGTGAATCACCGCGCCCAGGCTCAGCGCCATGCCCTGCGCCCAGGCCATCGGCGCCGGCTGAGCCAGCAGATGAAAGCTCATCGCCGCCGTGCCCATGCCGCACAGCAGACTCGCGAGCAGCGAGTGCCAGACGCCCCGGTGCACGGTGAACCGCTTGAAGATGGCGCCGGCGAGGTAGCGTACGCCGACGTACAGCCCGCCGCAGGCCATGACCAACGGCCCCGGCGCCAGGCGCGATTGCAGCCATAGCGCCCCGGCGATCACCGCCAGGACCGCCAGCAGCGTGAAGATCAGGCGGATGGCATGCGAGTGGTCGGAGTCGATGTCGGGCAGGATCCCGCCAAACGCCGTCAGCACCGCCAGCGGCCAGCCTTCGTTGAGACTCCACAGGCTCGCCTGCCATCCCGCATAGGCCGCCAGCGCGCCGCCGCCCAGGGCAACGCCGAAATGTGTACGAAAGTTGGCCATGGCCCGCCCGAAACGCCCCTCGACAATACTGGATGAAAAACCAGATTATGCGGCTTCGCGACGAGACAAAACAATGCGTTGAACGAGAAAAGACGGACCGCGCAGGCCATGCCGGCAGCGTTACACGGAAGGCTGGGCCAAGTAGTCGTCCTTGAGCTTGACGTAATTGCCCGCCGTATACGTGAAGAACGCGCGCTCGCCCTCCTTGAGCGCGCGCAGCGGCTTCGCAGGGTTCCCGGCATAGACGTGCCCGCTTTCCAGGCGCTTGCCCGGTGTCACCACGGCTCCGGCGGCGATGATCACCTCATCCTCGACGACCACGCCATCCATGACCGTGGCGCCCATGCCCACCAGTACCCGACTGCCGATGGTGCACCCATGCAGCAGCGCCTTGTGACCCACCGTCACGTCGTCACCGAGCGTCAGCGGATAGCCCTCGGGGTTATAGTCGCTGGCATGGGTGATGTGCAGCACGCTGCCATCCTGGATGCTGCAGCGCGCACCGATGCGGATGCGGTGCATGTCGCCGCGAATCACGGTCATCGGCCATACCGAACAGTCGTCCCCCAGGGTAACGTCGCCCAGCACCACGCAGGCGGGGTCGAGGTAGACCCGTGCGCCCAGGCGCGGCGTCATTCCCTGAAACGTCCGCAGTGTCATCAGCTGTCTCCTTGTCCTGTTGTCGTTGCCAATAGGGTGGCATGCCTTGCGGCGGCTCCCCTCACCAAAGCGCCGAGAGCAGTACGATCACCAGCAGTGGAATCGACACGTAGCGCACCACGCCGCGCCATAACCGGAAACCGCCGGGCCCGGCATCCAGCGCTCGCATCGCTTCGCTGGCCGGCATGACCCAGGCGGCGAAGATCGCGATCAGCAAGCCGCCGATGGGCAGGAAAATCTCGGGCGGCACCGTGGTCACCAGCTCGAAGAAGTTCATGCCCGCAACCCATGTCACCTCCGACAGGGTCGAGAACGAAAACACCGACAGCAAGCCGACCATCCAGACCAGGGTGCCGATCAGCGCCGTCGCCTTGCCCCGCTTGAGGCCGGCATCGGTGAAGATCGCCACCATCGGCTCGGCCAGGTTGATCGACGAGGTCCAGGTCGCCAGCAGCAACAGCAGGAAGAAGACGCCCAGCCATAACGACCCGCCCGGCAGGTCGGAAAAGGCGATCGGCAGAGTCACGAACATCAACCCCGGCCCCTCGCCGGGATCCATGCCCTGCGAGAAGACCACCGAGAAGATCGCGATCCCCGCCAGCAGCGCCACGGTGATATCCAGCACGGCCACCGCCATCACTGCACGTGGCAGGCTCTGATGGTCGGGCATGTAGGCGCCATAGGCCATCAACGCGCAGGCGCCCACCGCCAGGGTGAAGAATGCATGTCCCATGGCATTGAGCACCACGCTCAGGGTGATGGCATCGAGGTCGGGCGCGAACAGCCATGTCATGGCGGTGCCGAAGCCATCGGTCGTCACGGCATAACCGGCCAATACCACCAGCAGGATGTAAAGAAGCGGCATCAACAGGTTGTTGAGTCGCTCCAGGCCACCGGAAATGCCCGCCGCGACCACCGACATGGTCAGCAGCATGAAGAGCGTGTGATTGAACGTCATGCGCAGCGGGTCGGCGAGGAAGGCCTCGAAACTGGCCCCGATTTCAGCCGGCGTCCGGCCACTGAAGTTGCCGTTGACCGACTCGATCAGATACTCGATCGACCACCCCGAGACCACCGAATAGAACGACAGGATGAAGAACACCGTTATGGCGCCGAACAGCCCCAGCCAGCGCCAATGCGGCGACACGCCCGCGTGACGCGCCAGGTGCGCCAACGATTGCATCGGCCCGCGACGACCGGCACGCCCCACCAGGATCTCGGCCATCATGATCGGCAGCCCCAGCACCATCACGAACGCCACGTACAGCAGCAAGAAGGCCGCTCCGCCGTTTTCGCCCGTCATGTAGGGAAAGCGCCAGATGTTGCCCAGCCCCACGGCCGCCCCGGTCACCGCGAGAATGAAGGCACGTCGCGACCCCCAGCGTTCCAGCGTTTCACTCATGGCGTTGTATCCTTCGTCGCACGACTCATGGCGCACCCGCGCCGAAAGCGCCAAGCCTAGCAGGCGCGGGGATGGCGGCCAATTGCCGCAACATTGAAAGCAGCCGGGGCCACCCCCACCTATGCTTCATTCACACGTTCATATCGAGGTGCCCATGTCACGCAACCCCTTGCTCGAATCGCATGTCCTGCCGCCGTTCGATGACATCCAGCCCGAGCATGTGGTGCCGGCCATCGAGCAGCTCCTGGCGGAGAATCGCCGTGACATCGAGGCCCTCGCCCAGCAGTCGCAGATCAGTTGGGAAAGCCTCGCCGCACCGTTGGAGGCCCTCAACGACCGGCTCTCCCAAGCCTGGTCGCCCGTGTCGCACCTCAATTCCACCATGAACAACGAGGCGCTGCGCGAGGCATATCAGGCCTGTCTCGCCATGCTGTCCGACTACAGCACCTGGCTCGGCCAGCACCAGGGACTGTTCGAGGCCTTCACGCGCCTCAAGGAAAGCGACGAATACGCACGTCTCGAGGAGGGCCAGCAGCGCTCCATCGACAATACCCTGCGCGATTTCCGTCTCGCCGGTGTCGATCTTCCCGAGGACCGGAAACGCCGCTATGGCGAGATTCAAGCGCGCCTGTCGGAACTGGCCAACACGTTCTCCAATCATGTGCTCGACGCCACCCAGGCATGGCACCTCGACCTGACCGACGACACGCGCCTTGGGGGCCTGCCCGACAGCGCCCTGGCCACGCTCAAGGCCAATGCCGAGGCCAAGGGCGTCGACGGTTACCGCATCACGCTCGACTTCCCCAGCTTCTACCCGGTGCTCTCCTTCGCCGACGACCGCGCGCTGCGTGAAGAAGTCTATACCGCCTTCGTGACCCGTGCCTCGGACAAGGGCCCGCACGCCGGGCGTTTCGACAACGCCCCGATCATCGAGGAAACGCTGCGTCTGCGTCGCGAACTGGCCGAGCTGCTCGGCTTCGACACCTATGCCGACTATTCGCTGGCCACCAAGATGGCCGACTCGCCCCAGCAGGTACTGGGCTTCCTCGGTGACCTGGCCGATCGTGCGCACCCCCAGGCCCAGCGCGAATTCAACGAGCTGGAGGCCTTCGCCCGCGAATCGCTGGGACTCGAGACGCTGAAGCCGTGGGATATCGGCTATGCCAGCGAGAAACTGCGCGAGGCACGCTATGCCATCTCCCAGGAACAGCTGCGCCCCTACTTCCCGGCCCCCAGGGTGATCGAGGGACTGTTCCAGGTTACCGGCACGCTGTACGGCATCGATTTCGCCGAACGTGACGACGTGCCGCGCTATCACCCGGACGTGCGCTACTTCGAGATCCTCGACGGTGATACGCCCATCGCCGGCTTCTACCTCGACCTGTATGCCCGCGAAGGCAAGCGTGGCGGTGCCTGGATGGACGAATGCCGTGTGCGGCGCACCCGCGAGGACGGCAGCCTGCAGCTGCCCGTCGCCTACCTGACCTGCAACTTCACGCGCCCCGTGGGCGGCAAGCCCGCCCTGCTCACGCACGACGAGGTGCTGACGCTCTTCCACGAGTTCGGGCATGGCCTGCACCACATGCTGACGCGGCAGACCGTCGCCGATGTCTCCGGCATCAATGGCGTCGCCTGGGATGCCGTCGAGCTGCCCAGCCAGTTCATGGAAAACTTCTGCTGGGAGCGCGAGGGGCTGGACATGATCGCCGCCCATGTGGATACCGGCGAAAAACTGCCTGACGCCCTGCTCGACAAGCTGCAGGCCGCACGCAACTTCCAGTCAGCCATGGGCATGATGCGCCAGCTCGAACTGTCCCTGTTCGACTTCCGCCTGCATCATGAAAGCCAGGCGCCCAGTGCCGACGAGGTCCAGGCCCTGCTCGACGACGTGCGCGACAAGACATCCGTCACGCCGCGCGTCGACTTCAACCGTTTCCAGAACGGCTTCGGCCATATCTTCGCCGGCGGTTATGCCGCAGGCTATTACAGCTACAAATGGGCCGAAGTCCTCTCGGCGGATGCCTACAGCGCCTTCGAGGAAGCCGGCATCTTCGACACGGCGACGGGCCAGCGCTTCCGTCAGGAAATTCTCGAACGGGGCGGTTCGCGCGACGCCGCCGCCTTGTTCGAAGCCTTTCGGGGACGTGCACCGAGCATCGAACCGCTACTGCGCCATTCCGGCATCGAGAGCGCCGAGGCGGCCTGACGGCGCGTTCGAGCCCAACTTTCGACCGGGCCGCACGCCCGGTCGCCGTTTCAAGAGGAGTGCGTGATGACGGCTACCCCCAAGCGTTTCATCGCCGGCGCCATCTGCCCGCGTTGCGCGGCCATGGACCGCATCCGTGCCTGGGAGCAGAACGGCATTCGCTACCGCGAATGCGTCTCCTGCGATTATCTGGAACAGCTGGCCATCGACGAAAACGGGTTCGCCACGGACCTGCCCACACGCGTCAATCAGCCGCGCGAGGAAGACACCTCGGACGACATCCAGACCGTTCGACTGATCGACCCGAGTGACGGCAAGACGCACTGACGCCGAGCCGCGCGGCACCGTCATGGAATGAAAAAGGCTCCCGATCGGGAGCCTTTTCGCGTTGCGCCATTACCGAGGTGCCTTCACTGGGACCAGGTGCCGCAGGCGACACGCTTGCCGCCGCCACCCAGCTTGGGTTCATCGCTGTAATTGTCACCGCCGGCGTGCACCATCAGCGCACGGCCCTGGAGATCGGATGCTTCCAGGCGTGGCGCCAGCACCGGAGTCGTGGCATTGCCGTCGTCGTCGACCATCAAGACCGGCAGATCTCCGAGATGCCCGTCGCCGTAAGGGCCCTGGTGCGTGCCGGTGTCCTCGGGATCGTAGTGGCCGCCGGCAGCACCGCCCGGCACCGTTTCCCCGTCCTGCTCCGAAGGCTGGCAGCTCGGGTTCATGTGCACGTGGAACCCGTGCATGCCGGGTTCGAGACCTGACAGATCCGGGGTCAACAGCAGGCCGTAGTCGGTATCCTCGAGCGTGACGCTGCCGACGCTGTCGCCGGTGCCTTGCGCATTGACCTGATGCAGCTCGATGTCGTGTTGCGCTGCCTGGGCACTGCCCAGCATCAGCAAGGCGCCACCGAGGCCGAGTGCCATCTGCGAGATACGTAGCATGCCTTTCTCCTGTCCATGAGTGAGACGTCTACGTGTGTCAGGCTAGACGACAGCCGCGAACGGCGCCATGACTCAGGTATCGCAGCGCAGGTTGTCGAGCACCCGCAGCGCCGGCGTCGCCTGGTTCAGTGTATAGAAGTGCAGCCCCGGCGCACCGCCATCGAGCAACCGCTGGCAGAGGCGCGTAACGACCTCGCTGCCGAACGCCTGGATGCTCTCGCTGTCATCGCCGTAGGCCTCCAGCTGCTTGCGGATCCAGCGGGGAATGTCCGCGCCGCACGCGTCGGAAAAGCGCGCCAGCTTGGTGTAATTGGTGATCGGCATGATGCCCGGCACGATCGGCGCCTCGACGCCCAGTGCCCGGGCACGCTCGACGAAGTGGAAGTAGGCGTCGGCGCTGAAGAAATACTGGGTGATGGCCAGATCGGCCCCGGCCTGCATCTTGCGCACGAAGTTCTGCAGGTCGTGCTCGTAGCTGGGGGCCTGGGGGTGGGCTTCGGGATAGGCCGCGACCGCGATCTGGAAATGGTCACCGGTTTCCTCGCGGATGAACTCGACCAGCTCGTTGGCATAGCGCAGCTCGCCCATCCCCCCCATGCCGGAAGGCAAGTCGCCGCGCAACGCCACCAGGCTGTCGATGCCCGCCTCGCGAAAACTCGCCAGGCGCTCGCGCAACTCGCCCTTGTCGCTGCCGATGCAGGACAGGTGCGGCGCGGTGTCGATGCCGCACTGGCGCACCGTCTGCACGGTCTCGAAGGTGCGTGCCTGCGTCGAGCCACCAGCGCCGTAGGTCACCGAAAAGAAACGCGGACGCCGCTCGGCCAGCGTGTCGCGCACGCCTTTCAGCTTTTCCCGTCCCGCCTCGGTGCTGGGTGGAAAGAATTCGAAGCTGACGCCCAGCGGATGCTCGCGAGTGCTCATCGTACAACCCTCTTCGTGACATGGCGCGACCGGCATCGGGTCACGTGACTAATGGATGCCGCGCATTCTGCCGTGCCCCACCCGCGCTGACCAATGAAAGTTTCTCGGCTTGGCATTAATCCGGATCATAGCGCACACGTATACCGCCCCGCTCAGGGGTGCGTGGTCGACGTGACCTGGCAATCGCCACCGGTCAGGCACGCCTCACCCTCGACCTGCAGGGTCGCGTGGCTGATCCCGAAACGCTCGTGCAGGCGTGCATAGGCGGCCTTGAGCATCACCGCATGCGACATGTCATCGCGCACCACCAGATGCAGGCTGAGCAGCGGATCCTGCGGCGTCAGCCCCCAGACATGAAGATCATGCACGCTCACCACGCCCTCGATGTCCTCCAGGGCCGCGCGAATCCCGTCGACATCGATCCCCTCGGGGGTGCCTTCGAGCAGGGTGTGGCCCGAACGCCGAACGATCTTCCAGGCGCCGCGCAGAATCAACGCCGCCGCCAGCATCGACAGCAACGGGTCGATCGGCATCCATCCGGTCGCCATGATGACCAGCGCGGCCACGATGGCCGCCACCGAGCCCAGCAGGTCGCCCATGACGTGCAGCAACGCCCCGCGCAGGTTGAGATTCTCATGGTCGCCGCCATGCAGGATCCTGAAGACCACCACATTGACCAGCAGCCCCAGCACCGCGATGGCCAGCATCGGGGCAGCCATGACCTCCACCGGCTGAAAGAAGCGCTGGACGGCGGCGATCAGGATCCACACCGCAATCCCCAGCAACGTCAGCCCGTTGATGAAGGCCGCCAGCACCTGAAAACGCTGGTAGCCAAAGGTACGCCGCTTGTCCGGCGCCTTGTCGCCCATGTAGAAGGCGAACAACGCCAGCCCCAATGAAAAGCTGTCGCTGAACATGTGCCCGGCATCGGCCAGCAACGCCAGCGAGCCCGAGATCCACCCACCGATCGCTTCCGCGAGCATGAAGCCGGCGGTCAGGTACATGGCGAGCTTGACGCGCTTGGCGCTGTCGGCGGTGACCGTCGGCGCGTGCTCGTGGTGATGGTCGTGGTCGTGGTCGTGGTCGTGGTCGTGATCATGCGGCGCATGATCGTGACCGGAAGACGAATGTCCCATTGGCGTCATGCCTCTCGGTGACTTTTCTCCAGTGTAATGTCTGGAGTGGACTTCAGGGTCAATCGTCGGAGACCGTGATACGCCGCGGCGCACGCAACCAGCCACTGCCGATCAGCATGCCCAGCGTGATCAGGCCGGCGGCCAGCACCAGCCACAGGGTCGCGGTGGCATAGCCGGCCGCGATCAGCACCAGCGTCGAGAGCAATGGCGTGAAATACGCCAGCAGCCCCAGCAGGCGAAGGTCGCCGTGCTTGACGCCCACGTCCCAGGTGAAGAATGCGCTTCCCACCGGGCCGAGGCCCAGACCGATCACCCCCAGCCAGCCGATGCCCTGCGGCCACCGCGTGGGCTCGAACCACCAGTGGCACAGCCCCGCCAGCACGGCCGTCACCAGGCAGAATCCACCCACGGCCGCCGTGGGAACCGCACGAGTGGCACGCGACAGCACCGAATAGCCGCTCCACAGGAAGGCACAGGCAAAGGCAGCGACATAGCCCAGGGTGCTGCCCGAGGCGCTGACATCGCCGCCCACCAGCAAGGCCGCGCCCACAAAGCCCAGCAACGCCCCCACGATATGGCGCACGCGCAGATGCTCGCCCGGCAGCAACGCCACGAACAGCACGATCAACAGCGGCCACAGGTAGCTGATCAGCCCCGCGTTGGCCGGAGGCGCGTTCTGCTGGGCCACGAAGTACAGCGCGTGATAACCGAACAGCCCGCCCACGCCCAGCGCCCAGACGCGCGGCGGCTGGCGCAGGGGCGCGCGCAGCGACTCGCCGCGCACGCGCAGCCACACCACGAAGCACAGGAAGGCCAGACCGAAAGCCAGCGCGGTGAGCAGAAACGGCGGCACCGGCCCCGCCAATTGCGTCAACGCCGCCAGCAATGCCCAATTGAGTACCGTGGTGGCACCGATCCAGGTGGCACGGCGAGACGCGGACTCCTCGAGTGACATGTCGACTCCCCTTGCAGATACGAACGAGCGCTCAGCCTGCCATGCGCGCGGCCCGCAAACTTGTCGAATCCTGACCCGAGGACGTCCGCATTGGGTGCATTGCCAGCGCATCAGGGACAGGGCAAAGCGAAGGTTTCTGGCCATGGATGGCAAACCTGGTGTCCAGGAACGGGGGCACAGCGCCCTCGCGAAGCCCCGTGGCTGAAAAAACACCGATGAGGCAGCGGCCCTCCCTTTTTCCAGGTCTGCCCAACAAGGCGCATAACGGGCATCATGGTCGCTCATCATCAGGAATGCCGCATGTCTCACGTCGACCTTTCCCAACCGCTGTGGATGCTGCTGATCTTCGTGGCACTGGGCTGGCTCTGCACGCGCCGGCTGGCCATCGACCCGCGCCCCATCGCCACGCTGCTGATCTATCTCATCGCACCGCTGACCTTCTTTCGCGGGCTTTATCTGGGCGAGCCTTCGCCGGCCTTGCTCGGTCTGACGGCCGGCATGTTCGTGCTGGCCAGTCTGCTGTGCCTGGTGACTCATGCCGTGGCGCGGCGTGGGTTCGCTCCGCAGGAGGCCGCCCTGCTGGCGTTCTCCGCGGGTACCGGCAACACCGGTTATTTCGGGCTGCCGCTGGCCATGGTGCTGCTGCCGCCCGAGGGCGTCGCCGCCTATCTGTTCTGCCTGCTCGGCATCACGCTCTTCGAGTTCACCGTGGGCTTCTACATCAGCGCACGGGGCCGATTCTCGGTACGCCAGAGCCTTGGCAAGATCGTGCGTCTGCCACTGGTCTACGCCTTTCTGGCAGCACTCGGCGCCCATCACCTGCCATGGTCGGTGCCTGGTGCGGTGATCGAAGGGCTCGACTACTTTCGTGCCAGCTATACCGTGCTCGGCATGATGATCATCGGCATGACCCTCGGCGGTGTCTCGCTGCGCGAGTTCGATGCCCGCTTTCTCGCCGCCAGCATCGCCGCGCGCTACGTGATGTGGCCGCTGGTGATGCTCGGCCTGGTGCTCGGCCTGCAGGCGACGACAGGGCTCTCGACGACGATGACCGGCGTGCTGCTGTTGCTGGGGGTGGTGCCCATGGCGGCCAATGTCGTGGTGATCGCCATGGAGCTCGACATGCGGCCCGCCAAGGGCGCGATCGCCGTTCTCGTGACGACCGTGGCCGCGCCGCTGGTGATTCCGCCCTACCTCGACATGCTGTGGCGACTCGCGGGCCTCGACTAGACACTGGACGGCTGACGTTGCCGCCACTGGCGCGGCGAGCATGCGTGGTGGGCCCGAAAGGCGTGTGCGAAGTGTGCGCTATCGTGAAACCCGCAGGCTTGTGCAATCTCGGTGAGCGTCAGCCGGGGGTCGCGCATCAGCTCACAGGCACGTTGAAGACGCCGCGCGGTCAACCAGGCGTGCGGGGCGACCCCGGTCAAATGCCGGAAACGGCGTGCGAAGGCGGCCTCCGTCATGTGACAGCGCGCCGCCCAGTCGCGTATCCGCCAGGGATACGCCAGGTCGGCCTCGACTGCCGGCAACAGGTGCAGCAGCCGCAGGCGTGGCGAGGCATGCCGCGTCCGGCCTTGCGCGAGCAGCGCATGCAGACGGGCCGCCAACTGGTCGGGACGCGCCTCGAGGAGCATCTCGCCCCCGCCCAGCGCCGCAGGCGGCAGGCGACGCGGCGCGATATCGGCCAGTCCGGCCGCCTCGCACCAGGCCACGGGCAGATCCAGCACCAGGGTGCGGTTGCGTCCCGGCGCCAGATAGTGATGCTCGCTGCCGCTGGGAATGGCGACCCATTGCCCGGGCTCCACGTGCGCCCCTTCGCCGCCGGCTTCCAGCTCGACGACGCCCTCGAGCCCGATCAGCCACTGATGGAACCCGTGACGATCGGTCAAGACGCGATCCGGATATTCGCGCACCTCCACGCGCGGCATGCCGCCCTCTTCCGTCATGGCATTCCCTCACTCGGCCAGGAACCCGCCGGCCGCCCCATAGACGCCGGCGCCCACCAACGTGGCCAGCCCCACGTTAGGCGTCAAACGCTGCACCAGCAACACCGCCGCCGCGCCCAGCGCCAGGCGCACCCCGCCGCGCCAGTGCGGCGCCTGCCACCACAGGTCGCTCATCGAGAGGACGATCAACGCCGCAATGGCGGCAAGCCCCAGCGCTCCGAGAAAGCGGCTCAGCCAGCCCTCGCCACGCGCCAGGCGCGTTCCGGAGAGCAGCGGCAGATACCGTATCAAGAAGGTGCCCAGGCCCGCCGCGACCACGATGCTCCACCATGTCATGTCGTCGCCTCCTCGGAGCATGCGGGGCGAGGTCGACGGCTGCCCACCGCGGCTCCCGCCAGCATGCCGACCAGCATGGCGACATGCCCCGGCCACCACACCATTCCCAGCAGCGTAGCGCCGGCGGCCACCGCCACCACCGGCCATCGCGCACGACGCCACGCCTGCGCCAGCAAGGCCAGAAACAACGCCGGGAGCACGAAGTCGAGCGCCTGCGCCACGTAGCCGCCATCGCTTGCCCACCCCGCCCCGACACCGGCTCCCAGTGCCGTACCGCCGACCCAGGCCAGATAAGCGCCCGCGGCAAGCCCGAGACACCAGGCGGGGGAGAGGGGCCGGGACGCTCCTTTCGCCATCGCCGTCGCGAAGACCTCGTCGGTCAGCCCGAAGGCCAGCCAGGGCGCCAGGCGGCGCGGCATCGAGGTCAGCCGCGTGGCCAGTGCCGGTCCGTAGAACAGGTGGCGCAGATTCATCATCACCACGGCCGACAATACCGTGAGTCCGCCGCTGCCCGCGGCCATCATCGCCACCATCACGAACTGGCTGGCGCCGGCGAAGACCAGCAACGAAATCGCCACCGCCTGCCACGGCGACAGTCCCGCCTGCACGCTGATCACCCCGAACGAAAACGCGATCGGCGCATACCCCACCGCCAGCGACACGCTGTCACGCAGGCCGCGCCGGCCCGACCGCCACGCCGAGACCGCTACCGCATCATCGCTCATGCGTCCTCCCACTGCTGCGGATAGAGAATCGTCACCATCGCCTGCGTTGCGCCCAGCAAGGCTTCGTAGCGATGGTCGAGATCCGCGTCGAACTCATGCTGTTCGCCCGCGCGGCACACGGCCAGCGCCCGGGGCGTGCCCACGCGCAGTGTTCCCTCCACCACCATGACGCGCTCGCGCACGCCACGCGGATGGCCTCGCGAATGCTTGATTTCGCCCGACGCGAGCTGCATGAGATACACCTCGACCCGCGGCGATTGCCGTCCCCGGGCCACGACCTGCACCTGCCCGCCACCGGGCTCGCCGACCGTCACACCGCCTGTTTTCTCGGCCAGCAGCTCGCTGAACGTCACCCCCAGCGTATTGGCCAGGGTCCAGAGCGTTTCGATGGTGGGATTGCCGCGACCGGCCTCGAGCTGCGAGAGCGTCGACTTGCTGATCGCCGCTCGTTCGGCCAGCGCGCTCAGCGAGTAACCGCGCGCCTCGCGGAGACGGCGCAGGTTGGCGACGATGACGGGAGTCGGTGATGGCATGCGGCATCCATTGAAAAGAACGGTTTCGTTCTTTTTAACGAACGACAGATCAAAAAACAAGGGCGCCCGAAGGCGCCCTTGCCTGCCCGATCACGCCACCTTGGGCGTTTCCTGCTTGGCCAGCAGGAAGAGTCCCAGCGCGATGACCGCACCAATGACGTCGCTGATCAAGCCGGGGTAGATCAGCGTCAAGGCCCCGGCCGCCGCCAGCAGGCGCCAGAAGGGATTGAGAGGACGACGCAGGTAGCCCTCCACCGCCACGGCCAGCAGCAATACCCCGACCACGCCGGTGACGACGACCCACAGGATGTTGGCCAGCGTGGCGTCGATCATCAGCATGCTGTGCGCGAACACGAACATGTAGGGCACCACGAACCCGGCGATGGCCAGCTTCATGGCCTGGAAGCCCGTGGCATTGGGCGAGCCGCCACTGATGCCGGCACCGGCATAGGCAGCCAGGGCCACCGGCGGGGTCAGATTGGCGAACAGCCCGAAATAGAACACGAACATGTGCGCCACGAAGATCGCCGTCTCGTTGCTGCCCGCCAGCTCGCGGAACAGCGGCAGGTTGAGCAGGATCGGCGCCGCCATGGTGCTGGTGATGATATAGGTCGGGATGCTCGGCAGCCCCATGCCCAGCACGATGGACGCGATCATGGTCAGGAACAGGGTCACCAGCAGCTGCAGCATCGGAATGGGAATCTGCTGTCCCAGCGCCACCACCGCGTCGGCGGCTTCCAGGGCGATGCCGGTGAGCGTGGCGATCCCCACGATGATGCCCACCGCGCCGCAGGCCACGGCCACGGGAATGGCATTGCGCACGCCATCGTGCATCGCATCGCGGCAATCGGCGATGTCCATTTTCTCCGCCACCAGGCCGAGCTTGGCACGCAAGGCATTGATCGCCACCGGCACGGCGATGATCACGAACAATGCCCAGCGGCTTGCCGTCATGTCGGGCTGGGCATATCCCTCGAGCAAGGCGCGCCATTGCGGCTCGAAGATCAGCAGCGCCAGAATCGCGCTGACCCCCAGGGTGACACGACGCGTCCCGCAGATCAGCACGGTCGCGGCGATCGACCAGAATGCCGCGAAGAACGGGGCGCGACCGTCGAAGAGCAGCCACAGCAGTACCACCATCGGCACCAGCAGGTGGCCCCGCTTGAGCATGACGGCCTTGAGCGGCGTCAGTTCGGAACGCGGAATGCCCTCCAGCCCGTTGCGCAGGGCGCGCAGATGCACCTGGAACAGGACCCCGAGGTAGAAGAGCAGCGCCGGGATGATGCCGGCCAGGATCACCTGGGTGTAGGGCACCGACAGCACCTCCGCCATGATGAAGGCCGCCGCCCCCATGATCGGCGGCAGGATCTGCCCCCCGACACTGGCCGAGGCCTCGACGGCCCCCGCGAAATTCGGCTTGTAGCCGGTACGCTTCATCAACGGAATGGTGAACGCGCCGGTGGTCACGACATTGGCGATCGCCGAACCATTGATCGACCCCAGAAAGCCGCTGGCGATGACCGCCACCTTGGCCGGCCCGCCGCGGGTATGTCCTGCCACGGCAAGCGCCAGGTCATTGAACAGCTGCCCCAGCCCCGACTTGCCCAGGAAGGCGCCGAACAGGATGAACAGAATGATATAGCTGGCCGATACCCCGATGGCGGTGCCCAGCAGGCCTTCGGTGATGAACACCAGGTGCGACATCACCTGGCGGCCGGTTGCCATGATGATCGTTTCATTCAGCTGTGGATAGAACGACAGCTTGGCGTAGAACCCATACACCAGAAAGATCGTCGCCAGCAGGGTCAGCCCCCAGCCGGTCGCGCGCCGGGTGGCGTCGAGCACCAGCAGGATGGCCAAGAAGCCCACCAGCATGTCGATGTCGTTGATCCGCCCCGCCGAGGCGATGACGCGCTCGGAAACCACCAGCATGTAGACGCCGACACCGAATGCCAGCACCGCGAGGATGGCGTCACCCCACGGCACACGGTCGCGCGCGCCCTTGCGGGTCAGGGGATAGAGGATGAACGTCAGCCCCAGCAGGGTGTAGAGGTGGATGCTGCGCTGCGCCACGTCGACCAGCGGGCCGGAAAACGACGTGTACAGGTGGAACACCGCCAGCACCACCGCCACCACGGTAACGAACTTGAGCACGAAACCGGGCAAGGCGTCGCGCACCAGGCTCTCGCGATCGAACTTTTCCAGCGCTTCCTTGACCGCCTTGTCATCCCCTTCGGCGGCCTGCGCGTATTTCTCATCGGACATGATGACCCTCGTTCCCGTCTTGCGGGAGATTACGACAACCAGGGACGCACCAAGGCCGGCAATGCCTGCCACAGGGGCGCCCTGAGAATGCTGAACGTCAATATCGGTGGGGGCTCGTCATGCGCCAGCGCGAACGTGTGGCCGGCGTAACGCATGCGATAGCGCTCGGCGGCGGCAGCCTGGACGGCGAGCGGGTCGACAACGCGGTCGATCCCCGTCATCACGACCCAGCCATCCTCGAGATGGGTCTCCTTGCCCGCCGAGGCCGGCACGCCCGCGCCGAAGGTCTTGAAGCGGGTACCGGTGATTTCGATGGCGCCATCGCCGGTCACCTCGAACCACTCTTCCCAGTCTTCCTTCTCGACCGAGTGCATCCAGCGCAGCGTAAAGCGCGTGCCTTCCCACCCCGGAAAGGCATACCGCCACTGGGCACCGTCGCGCACCACGAGCCAAGGCAATGGATAAGCAAGCGTGGCGACCATTACGGTCGCCACGGCGAGTGCTATCCAGCCTGTCTTACGTCTCATGCGTATGGCCACTCATGCCTTGCAAGACGGCCATACGCCGAACGAGGGCAGGTTAAGACCCGGTGCCGGCGCTGTCCGCATCCTCGCCATCGCTCGACGCATCGTCTTCGGAGAGGGTGTCGTAGAACGCCTGTGCCCCGGGATGTACCGGCGCCACCAGGTTCTGGTTCATGGTCTCGGGATCGAACTGCTTGAGCGCGCCCACGGAGACGTTCTCGGAATTGAGGTAATCGTAGAAGCGCGCGGTCAGTTCCTCGGCGACGTCATCCCGCATGTCGCTGCCGACGATCAGCATGTTGCGGATCGCCACGGTATCGACTTCCGCATCGAGGTCGTAGCGCTCGGGAGCGCCCGCCGGCAACGTGTAGGTCTCGTAGTACGGATAGGCCTCGAGCAGCTTGTCCGCCACCTCGCCGGTGACCGGCACGAAGGTGATATCGGTGCTCTGCATCAGCCCGGTGATGCTCGAGTTGGGCACCCCGGAAGTAAAGAAGGCCGCATCCAGGTTGCCGTTGCTCATGCCGGTCACGCTATCGGCATAGCCGGTGTGGCTGACCTGGGCCAGGTCGTCGTAGCTGAGCCCCGCGGACTCGATGACCTTGGCCGCGCTTTGCTCGACCCCGGAACCGACCTTGCCGACACCGACGCGCTTGCCCGCGAGGTCGGAGATGCTCTCGATCCCGCTATCCTCGGTGGCCACGACCTGTACCACGTTGGGGTAGAGCCCTGCCAGCGCCTGGATATCGGCCGGCTGCCCGTCGAACTGGTTTTCGCCGTTCACGGCGTCATAGGCGACGTCGCTCATCACGATGGCGACCTGGTTGAGGCCGTCGGTGATGTTGTTGATGTTCTGCACGGACGCCCCGGTCGAGACGACCTGCACATCATCGACCAGATCACTGGCCTCGAAGACGCTCTTGAGCGCGCCGCCGATGGGATAATAGGTACCGCCGGTACCGCCGGTGCCGAAGATCAGGCTGACCGCATCGGCGCTTGCAGTCTGCGTGCCGTCTTCGCCGCTCTCGCCATTGCCGTTGCCGCCATTCCCCTCGGACGCCTGTTCCTGGGAGGTCGTCTCACCGTTCTGCGTCGTCTCGTCGGCATCGCCGCTGTCGTCGCCGCAACCGGCCAGCAAGGCACCGGACAGCCCCAGCGCGGCCGCCAGCATCAAAGTACGAGTCGCCATAGCCAATCATCCCTTGGTTGTCCACGAAATCGTGGTCGTTGAAATATCGACTCCCTAGCTTACGAGGCACGACGAATGGATACCATGTCAGCACCCCACCTTACGACCAAAGTAGTATATGCTCTCGCCGTCGACGGGTTGCCATCAGGCGACGGGCGTCCTACGCAAAAGCCCCGGCGAACCGGGGCTTTGCGGACGATGGCGCGACACACCGCTGCATGTCGCTCGATGCTCGTGTCGAGGCGTCCTCAGAGGCCTGCCGCCTGACGCAGCGCGTCGGCGCGGTCGACCTTCTCCCACGGGAACGCCGTGAAGGTCTCGACATGCTGCTTGCCGCCCACGTCGGTCCAGGTGTAACTGGTCTCGAAGGGCTCGCGGCCGAAGTGACCATAGGCGGCCGTCAGCTGATACATGGGATGCAGCAGGTCGAGCATGCGCGTGATCGCGTTGGGGCGCAGATCGAAATGCTCGCGCACCAGCTCGACGATCTTGGCATCGCTGATCTTGCCGGTACCGAAGGTATCCACCGACACGGAGGTCGGCTCGGCCACGCCGATGGCATAGGAGACCTGGATCTCGCAGCGCTCGGCCAGGCCCGCCGCGACGACGTTCTTGGCCACGTAGCGGCCGGCGTAGGCGGCGCTGCGGTCGACCTTGGAAGGATCCTTGCCGGAGAACGCGCCACCGCCATGACGCGCCATGCCGCCGTAGGTATCGACGATGATCTTGCGGCCGGTCAGTCCGCAGTCGCCCACCGGCCCGCCGATGACGAAGTTGCCGGTCGGGTTGATGTGATACTTGGTGGTCTCGGTCAGCCATTCGGCGGGGATCACTTCCTCGATGATCTCGCGCTTGACCATTTCGCGCAGCTCGTCCTGATCGATGTCCGGATCGTGCTGGGTGGAGAGCACCACGGCGTCGACGGCACAGGGCTTGCCCTGCGCGTCGTAGCGGAAGGTCAACTGACTCTTGGCGTCCGGGCGCAGCCACGGCAGCAGCCCGTGCTTGCGCAGCTCGGCCTGGCGCTCCACCAGCCGGTGCGAGTAATGGATCGGCGCCGGCATGTAGGAATCGGTTTCGTTGGTGGCATAGCCGAACATCAATCCCTGGTCACCGGCTCCCTGATCCTCGGGTTTGGAACGATCGACCCCCTGGGCGATGTCCACGCTCTGCTTGCCGATCAGGTTGAGCACGCCGCAGGTGTTGCCATCGAAGCCCACGTCCGAAGAGGTATAGCCGATATCGTTGATGACGCGACGAACCAGATCTTCCAGGTCGACCCAGGCGGAGGTCGTGATTTCGCCGGCCACGATGGCGACACCGGTCTTGACCATGGTTTCGCAGGCCACGCGTGCCTGCTTGTCGCGGGCGATGATGGCATCCAGCACCGCGTCGGAAATCTGATCGGCGATCTTGTCCGGGTGTCCCTCGGAGACGGATTCGGAAGTAAACAGGGAGTATTCGTTCATGGCGTCCTCGACTCTCTCTATCACGTGCTGGCGAGCCGGAACACGACCGCCATCGAAAGGAGATGAAACTACGCCGCAGGCCACCCGGAATGGCGGGCACGACGCATGACAGGTCCGGCGCGAGACGAAGCCGGCTCGGGGGTGCAGAGTTTACACGCTGGCTGACTAGCTGCCTAGCGATTGGCGACCGGCGGCATTTGATGCCACGCGGCTTCTCGGCGACAATACCCGACCGAATTCCCGGGGCCCGCCGAGGCGGCGTCCCCGCTCGATATCGGCGGCGCTGGAAGAAGCCCGTGCGTACCCGCGTACGGCCATCTCCCCGCGTCGCTTTACCCGATGCCGTAGGCGAGGAGCTGACCAATGCCGTCCCGTTTCGAAATGGCCAATGCCATTCGCGCCCTGTCCATGGATGCCGTCCAGAAGGCCAACTCCGGCCACCCCGGCGCCCCCATGGGCATGGCCGATATCGCGCAGGTGCTGTGGCACGATTACCTCGCGCACAATCCGGCCAACCCGCACTGGGCCAACCGCGACCGTTTCGTGCTCTCCAACGGGCATGGCTCGATGCTGCTCTACTCGCTGCTGCACCTGACCGGCTACGACATCTCGCTGGAAGACCTGCAGAACTTCCGCCAGTTGCACTCGAAGACCGCCGGCCACCCGGAACTCGGCTATGCACCGGGCATCGAGACCACCACCGGCCCGCTGGGCCAGGGGCTGGCCAACGCCGTGGGCATGGCCATCGCCGAGCGCACCCTGGCCGCCCAGTTCAATCGTCCCGGCCATGACATCGTCGACCACCACACCT
The DNA here is from genome assembly GCF_039830575.1 of Chromohalobacter sp. Taxonomy (NCBI): domain Bacteria; kingdom Pseudomonadati; phylum Pseudomonadota; class Gammaproteobacteria; order Oceanospirillales; family Halomonadaceae; genus Chromohalobacter; species Chromohalobacter sp. The sequence goes on from NZ_JBDOOX010000014.1 coordinate 24,393, forward strand.
ACGTCTTCGTCGGCGACGGCTGCCTGATGGAAGGCATCTCGCACGAAGTGGCCTCGCTGGCCGGCACCCAGGGGCTGGGCAAGCTGATCGCCTTCTACGACGCCAACGGCATCTCCATCGACGGCGAAGTCGAAGGCTGGTTCACCGACGATACCGCCAAGCGCTTCGAGTCCTACGGCTGGCACGTGGTGCCCAACGTCGACGGTCACGACCCCGAGGCCGTCAAGGCCGCCATCGAGCTGGCCCGCACCAACGACGACAAGCCCAGCATGATCATCTGCAAGACGATCATCGGCTTCGGCGCGCCCAACAAGCAGGGCAAGGAAGAGAGCCACGGCGCGGCGCTCGGCGAGGACGAAGTCGCCGCCGCGCGCGAGCAGCTCGGCTGGTCGCATCCGCCCTTCCACGTGCCCGAAGACATCTACCAGGCCTGGGACGCCACCCAGCGCGGTCGCGAGGCCGAAGCCGACTGGGACGCGCGTTTCGCGCGCTATCAGGCGGCCTACCCGGAAGAGGCTCGCGAACTCGAACGCCGCCTCAAGGGTGAACTGCCGGCGGCGCTGACCAGTGAAAAGCTGATCGAAGAGGCCCAGGAAAAAGGCGAAAGCCTCGCATCGCGCAAGGCATCGCTGGCGTGCCTCAACGAGCTCGGCCCGCAACTGCCCGAACTGCTGGGCGGCAGCGCCGACCTTGCGCCCTCCAACCTGACCTTCTGGAAAGGCGCCAAGGCCATCACGCAGTCCGAGGCCAGCGGCAACTACCTGCATTACGGCGTGCGCGAATTCGGCATGGCCGCCATCATGAACGGTATCGCCCTGCACGGCGGCTTCGTGCCCTACGGCGCGACCTTCCTGATCTTCATGGAATACATGCGCAACGCCGTGCGCATGGCCGCCCTGATGGGGCAGCGGGTCATCCATGTCTTCACCCACGACTCCATCGGTCTGGGCGAGGACGGGCCGACGCACCAGCCCATCGAGCAGCTCACCACCCTGCGCTCGACCCCCAACCTCGCCACCTGGCGCCCCTGCGACGCCGTGGAGACCGCCGTCGCCTGGGACGCGGCTCTCAAGCGCCAGGCCGGCCCCAGCGCTCTGGTGCTCTCGCGCCAGGGATTGCCGCATCAGGCTCGCAGCAAGCAGCAGCTGGCGGATATCGCGCGCGGCGGGTACATCCTGAAGGATAGCCAGGGCACGCCGGCGCTGATCCTGATCGCCACCGGCTCCGAGGTCGGGCTGGCGATGGACGCCGCCGCCGAGCTGGAAAACGCCGGCACGCCGGTGCGCGTGGTTTCCATGCCGTCCACCGACACCTTCGACGCCCAGGACGCCGACTACCGGGAAGCGGTATTGCCCCGTGCCGTCACCGCCCGCCTGGCCATCGAAGCCGGACATCGTGACTTCTGGTTCAAGTACGTGGGCCTCGACGGACGCATCGTCGGCATGACCACCTTCGGCGAATCCGCGCCGGCGGGCGACCTGTTCAAGCACTTCGGCTTCACCGTCGATAATGTCGTCGCCGAAGCCAAGGCGCTGTTGTCGTGAGCGCTGCTGCCTGGCCGCCGGCCAGGCAGTGACTCGGCACCCGTGACTGAAAACGCCCGGCAAGCATGGCTTGCCGGGCGTTTTCGTTGGGGCCGCGTGTCCGCGGCATCGCCGTCCAGATCAGTCGTCGAGATAGGCGGCATGCAGGACACGGTCAGCATGCCCCAGCCGGCTGGACGCCGTATTGTGCTGGTGCCAGTAGGGATACAGCAGCGCCGGACGGCTGACTTTCTCGATGGCGGCGATCTCGTCGGGCCCGAGCGTGAGCTCGGCGCTCGCCAGGTTGTCCTTGAGCTGCTCATCCTTGCGGGCGCCGATCACCGCAGTGGACACGCCGGACCGGGTCAGCGTCCAGGCCAGCGCCACCTGGGCGGCGGACACGCCGTGCCCGTCCGCCACCTCGACCAGCACGTCGATCAAGTCGAAGAGCCGGTCCTCATCGTGGATCGGCGGCTCGGTCCAGCCCTGACTGAACCGCGTGCCATCGAGATGGCGCTGGTCGCGGCGATACTTGCCCGAGAGCAGGCCGCCGGCCAGCGGGCTCCAGACCATGGTGCCAAGCCCCTGGTCGACGGCCGCCGGCATCAGTTCGTACTCGGCGTCGCGAGCCTGAGCGGTGTAGTGGATCTGCTGGCAGATCGGTTTGATGAAGTCGTGCCGCTCGCAGACCTGAAGCGCCTTCATGACGTGCCAGGCGGACCAGTTGGAAACGCCGTAATAGCGAATCTTGCCGTCGCGCACCAGCTGATCCATGGTGGCCAGCGTTTCTTCCAGCGGCGTGCTGCCATCCCACTGGTGCATGAGGTACAGATCGAGCCAGTCGGTCCGCAGACGCCGCAGGCTGGCCTCGCACTGGCGCAGGATATGGTGACGCGACAGCCCCTCGTCATTGGGGCCGTCCCCCATCGGGAAACGCACCTTGCTGGCCACCAGCACCGACTCGCGCCGGTCCGCGAGTACCTCGCCGAGGATCTCCTCGGAGCGCCCCTCGGAATACATGTTGGCGGTATCGAAGAAGTTCACGCCCCGCTCGGTAGCCATGTCGACCTGGCGCTTGGCACCGGCGAGATCGGTCTCGCCGACGCTGGCCATCTTGCCGACGCCGCCGAAGGTCATGGTGCCCAGCGTCAGTGATGATACGCGCAGACCGGACTGGCCGAGATGACGATACTCCATGCTGACTCTCCTGATTGATGACGAAATGGCGACCGTCACCTGCATCTCGCGTGAAGACGGCCGCCCGGGCGACGATCAGCCCTCCCGCGCGGGAGGTGCCATGAACTCGGGGCCCACGGGGTCTGTGACGTGCTCGTCGATGATGGCATCGATATCGCGCAGATCGCTGGCAGTCAGCGACCAGCCGTCAAGGGCGTCCAGGGGCGCCACCTGGTCCGGGCGCCGCGCTCCCCACAGAGCGATGGCATTGGGATGGGAGTCGAGCACCCAGCGCACCGCCAGGGCCAATACCGGCTTGTCGTGACGCTCGCGGGCGAGCTGCGTCAGCGCCTCGACCGCCGCCAGGTACTGCGTGAAACGGGGGGACTGGAACTTGGGATCGGATTGACGCAGATCGTCGCCGGTGAAGGCCGAATCCGCGTGCATCTTGCCCGTCAGCAGACCGCGGCACAGCGCACCATAGGCCAGAAAGACCAGCCCCTCGCGCCGCGCATAGGGAATGATGTCGCGCTCGGCGTCGCGCTCGAACAGGTTGAGCGGCGGCTGCACGCTGTGCAGCGGCGCCACCCGGCGAAAGGCATCGCACTGCTCAGCGCTGAAGTTGCTGACGCCGATCGCGCGGATCTTGCCGTCACGATAGAGGCGCTGCATGGCGCTGGCGGTTTCTTCCATCGGCACACGGGGGTCCGGCCAATGGATCTGGTACAGATCGATCGCTTCGGTGCGCAGGCGCCGCAGCGAGTCTTCCACTTCCTTTTCGATGCGCGCCGCCGAGGCATTGCGGACCACGCCGTCGCTGCCTTCCTGCCACTCGAGCGCCGTCTTGGTGGCGAGCACCACCTTGTCACGCTGCCCGTACTCGGCCAGCGCCCGACCGACGACCTCCTCGGAATGCCCGAACCCATAGGCCGGCGCGGTATCGATCAGCGTAATGCCGCGATCCAGGGCGGCATGAATGGTACGCACCGCATTGGCGTCATCGGCACCGCCCCATTTCCAACCACCGATGGCCCAGGTGCCGAGCCCCACTCGTGATGGCGTGAGGTCGGTCCCCGGTATGGTGATGCTTTCCATGTTGCTCTCCTTTGCCTGTCGACGGCATGCGTGCCGCTGCCTCGAAACGCTATCAAGCGTGGTCGCCGGCGGTGGCTTTGACAAGCAACGAATTCTGGCCCTAGGCTAAGCGCAACTTATCCTGGGGGAGCCGAACATGGCGCGAACGCTTCCGCCTCTGGGCGCGCTGCACTGCTTCGAGATGGCAGCGCATCACGGCAGCTTCGCGCGCGCCGCGAAGGCACTCACCCTCACACCGGCGGCCGTCAGTCAGCAGATACGCCAGCTCGAGTCACGCCTGGGCACGACACTGTTCCTGCGCCACCCACGCAGCGTCGAGCTCACGCCCGCCGGCAGGGAATACGCCACCGCCATCGGCCTGGCCCTGGATCAGATCGCCGTGGCCACCGAGCGCGTCGTCGGACACCATGCGCCGCACCGGCTGACGATTGCGACCACCCCTGCCTTTGCTGCCAAGTGGCTGGTCTCCCGCCTGATCGATTTCCAGGGCCGGTACCCGGACCTCGAGGTGCGTCTGGTCACGTCCAACTCCCTGGCCGATATGGCACGCCAGGACATCGATGTCGCGATACGTTACGGGCAGGGCCGGTGGCCGGGCCTGGAAGCCACGCCGTTGATGCATACCGACCTGTTTCCGGTATGCAGTCCTGCGCTGCTCGCTCGGGGCCCCTCGCTCATCCGACTGTCGGACCTGCGAGAACATGTCCTGCTTAGGCTCATGCACGATGAATGGCCCACCTGGCTACGCCACATGGGGATATTGGAGGGGGAAGAGCTGGAGACCGGCGAATGGCGTCCGGGTCCCCGCTATGCCGACGCGGGGCTGATGATCCAGGCGGCCCTCGCCGGCCAGGGCGTGGCACTCGGCCAACGCGTGCTGGTGGCCGACGATCTCACCGCGAAGCGGCTCGTGCGTCCTTTCGAGGCCACGTTGCCCAGCGCCCAAAGCTATTGGCTGGTCATGCAGCCCGGCAATGCCGGGCTGCCCAAGGTGCGCGCCTTCCAGGCATGGCTGGACGAGGCGGTCAGCACGTGGCGTCTATCGATCACCGCCGATGGTGGCGCGGCTCAGAACGCCCAGTCTTCGTCCTCGGTGCGCTCCGAACGCCCGATGACGTAGGAAGAACCGGAGCCGGAGAAGAAGTCGTGGTTTTCCTCGGCTCCCGGCGAGAGCGCCGCCAGGATCGCGGGATTGACCGCTTCGGTGGCGCCGGGAAACAGCGGCTCGTAGCCCAGGTTCATCAACGCCTTGTTGGCGTTGTAATGCAAGAACGCCTTGACCTCTTCGGTCAGCCCCACGTCGTCGTAGAGCGATTCGGTGTAGTGCACCTCGTTGTCGTAGAGCTCGAGCAGCAGGTCGAAGGTGGCATCCTTGATCTCCTGCTGGCGCTCGGCACTTTCCCTGGCCAGCGCCTGCTGGAACTTGTAGCCGATATAGTAGCCGTGGACCGCCTCGTCGCGAATGATCAGGCGAATCAGGTCGGCGGTATTGGTCAGCTTGCCGCGACTGGCCCAGTACATCGGCAGGTAGAAGCCGGAGTAGAACAAGAACGACTCGAGGAACACGCTGGCGACCTTGCGCATCAGCGGATCGTCCATGCGGTAGCGGTTGAGAATCAGCTCGGCCTTGTTCTGCAGGTGCGGATTCTCCTCGCTCCACCGGTAGGCGTCGTCGACGTCGCGGGTGGCGCACAGCGTCGAGAAGATCGAGCTGTAGGAGCGCGCGTGCACCGACTCCATGAAGCTGATGTTGGTGAACACCGCCTCCTCGTGGGGCGTCACGGCGTCCTCGATCAGCGTCGGTGCGCCGATGGTTCCCTGGATGGTGTCGAGCAGCGTGAGCCCCGTGAAGACACGGATGGTCAACGTCTGCTCCTGCTCGGTCAACGTGTTCCACGCGCTCACGTCGTTGGACAGCGGCACCTTCTCGGGCAGCCAGAAATTGGCGGTGAGACGGTTCCAGACCTCGAGGTCCTTCTCGTCCTGCAGACGGTTCCAGTTGATGGCATCGACGCGCGTCAGGTGACGCGGTGTCGCGGTAGCGGTCATGGCGGTTCTCTCATTGCCGACGGCGAGGCTGGCCGGTCGCCACGCCTCGCCGATGATCGTGATGGAAGTGTCTATGGCTCGGGCACGTCGCCTGCGGTCACAGGGTGCAGGAAACGCAGCCCTCGACTTCCGTGCCTTCCAGTGCGGCCTGGCGCAGACGCACGTAGTAGAGCGTCTTGATGCCCTTGCGCCAGGCGTAGATCTGCGCCCGATTGATGTCGCGCGTGGTCGCGGTATCACGGAAGAACAGCGTCAGCGACAGGCCCTGGTCGACGTGCTGCGTCGCCTCGGCATAGGTGTCGATGATCTTCTCGGGGCCGATCTCGTAGGCGTCCTGGTAATAGTCCTGGTTGTCGTCGTTGAGATACGGCGCCGGGTAATAGACGCGTCCCAGCTTGCCTTCCTTGCGGATCTCGATCTTCGACACCACCGGATGGATGCTCGACGTCGAATGGTTGATATAGGAGATCGAACCGGTCGGCGGCACCGCCTGGAGGTTGCGGTTGAAGAGCCCATGCGCCATGACCGAGGCCTTGAGCTCGCGCCAGTCCTCCTGGGTCGGCACATGGATGCCGGCCTTGTCGAACAGCTCGCGAACACGCGCGGTACGCGGGCCCCACGCCTGCTCGGTGTACTTGTCGAAGTAGACGCCGCTGGCGTAATCCGACGCCTCGAACCCGGCAAAGGCGCGACCGCGCTCGATCGCCAGACGGTTGGAGGCACGCAGCGCATGGTAGGTCACGGTGTAGAAGTACAGGTTGGTGAAGTCCAGCCCTTCCTCGCTACCGTAGTGAATGTGTTCGCGGGCCAGGTAGCCATGCAGGTTCATCTGCCCCAGGCCGATCGCATGCGACTGCTTGTTGGCCTCGGCGATCGACGGCACCGAGCGGATGTCGCTCATCTCGGACACCGCGGTCAGCCCACGAATGGCGGTCTCGACCGTGGCCCCGAAATCGGAGGAGTCCATGGTCTTGGCGATGTTCAGCGAGCCGAGGTTGCAGGAAATGTCCTCGCCGATGCGCTCGTAGCCCAGGTCCGCCTCGTAATCGGACGGCGTGTTGACCTGGAGGATCTCCGAGCACAGGTTGCTCATGTTGATGCGCCCGGCGATCGGGTTGGCACGGTTCACCGTGTCCTCGAACATCACGTACGGATAGCCCGACTCGAACTGGACCTCCGCCAGCGTCTGGAACAACTCGCGCGCGTTGATCTTGGTCTTGCGGATACGCGCATCGTCGACCATCTCGTAGTACTTCTCGGTGACGCTGATGTCGCCGAACGGCTTGCCGTAGACGTTCTCGACGTCGTAGGGCGAGAACAGGTACATCGGCTCGTTGCGCTTGGCCAGCTCGAAGGTGATGTCCGGAATCACCACGCCCAGCGACAGCGTCTTGATGCGGATCTTCTCGTCGGCGTTCTCGCGCTTGGTGTCGAGGAAACGCAGGATGTCCGGGTGGTGCGCGTTGAGATACACCGCGCCGGCCCCCTGACGCGCGCCCAGCTGGTTGGCGTAGGAGAAGGCGTCTTCGAGCATCTTCATGATCGGAATGATGCCCGAGGACTGGTTCTCGATATGCTTGATCGGCGCTCCCGCCTCGCGGATGTTGCTGAGCAGGAACGCCACGCCGCCGCCACGCTTGGAGAGCTGCAACGCCGAATTGATGGAGCGCCCGATGGACTCCATGTTGTCCTCGATGCGAAGCAGAAAGCAGGACACCAGCTCGCCGCGCTGCTTCTTGCCGCAGTTGAGAAACGTCGGCGTGGCCGGCTGGAAACGCCCATGGATGATCTCATCCACCAGCTGCCGGGCCAGCGCCTCATCGCCCTGCGCCAGGGTCAGCGCGACCATGCAGACGCGGTCCTCGAAGCGCTCCAGATAGCGCCGACCATCGAAGGTCTTGAGGGTGTAGCTGGTGTAATACTTGAAGGCGCCGAGGAAGCTCTGGAAGCGGAACTTCACGGCATAGGCGCGCTCGAACAGCGACTTGATGAAAGGAAAGTCGTACTGATCGAGCACTTCCTGCTCGTAATAGTTCTCCGCGACCAGGTACTCGAGCTTTTCCGCCAGCGTGTGGAAGAACACGGTGTTCTGATTCACGTGCTGCAGGAAATACTGGCGCGACGCTTCACGGTCCGCGTCCAGCTGCAGGCGGCCCTGATCGTCGTAGAGATTGAGCATCGCATTGAGCGCATGGTAATCCAGCGTCTGCGTCGCCCGGCTCGCCTCGACGGCGGGTGTCTTCTCGGTGAGTTCCACGGTGTCATCCAACATCTGTCATCTCCATCGCCAGGCACGCGCGCACCTTGGCGACATCCTCGGGCGTTCCCATCAATTCGAAGCGGTGCAGCAACGGCACCTCGCACTTGTGCGCCACCACGCGACCGGCCAGGCCGAAGGCGGCACCGAAGTTGGTGTTACCACCGGCCACCACGCCCTGAATCAAGGCGCGATTGCGGGGATCGTTCAAGAAACGGATCACCGGGCCCGGCACCGCCGTGCGTGGGTCGCCATCGCCGTACGTCGGCAAGATCAGCACATAGGGGCGCGTCACGCGCAGCGGTGCGTCGTTGCGGCTACGCGGAATGCGCTGGGCCGGCACGTCCAGCTTTTCGACGAAGCGCCGCGTGTTGCCCGACTGGGTGGAAAAATACACCACATCGCACATGTTGCCCCCCTGCATGCTCACGCCAGCTGACGAATCAACTCGGGACGAAATCCGGACCAGTGTTGCTCATCGGGCGTCACCACCACCGGCAGCTGACGATAGCCCAGCGATTCGACGGTCCGTACCGCCTCGGGGTCCACGCTGATATCCACCACCGTGTAGTCGAGTCCCTGCTTGTCGAGGGCCCGATACGTGGCGTGGCACTGCATGCAATCCGGCTTGCTGTAAATCTTGATGCTCATGAGAATGATAAGCCTTTGTTTTCGCAATAGGTGCAGAGAGAGGTAAAAAACCGCCAGGTCATGACGCGATGGCGCCTTCGGCCACCGCCTCGCAATACACCATATATGGTAGTACAAACTGGGAGGTTCGCATAGATATTGACGACGGAGCGAGAATTCGGTACACGTCACGTCCCGTCGTCAACCAGGCGCCCGACAGGTGGGTGAGATGCCTCAGTGCCGCGCCAGATAGCCTTCCATCAGCCACTGCAGCGGCGCGATCCGACGCGCGGCGCCCAGGGCCAGGTGACGCGCCAGACGCGCCGGCGGCCGCGTATCGCCGTACAGCGCCACCAGAGCACGCGAGGCATGCCACAGCGGCACGATCGCGCGCTGGTGGTGACGCGCATAGCTCGCCAGGCCCGCCGCTGCACCGACATCTGCCGTCGTCCCGGCGTGACTCGCCAGCGCCTCGACCAGGCGACGTACGCTGGCCAGCCCCACATTGAAGCCGTGTGCCGTGACGGGATGCAGGCCCAGCGCCGCGTCGCCCACCAGGGCCACGCGATCGGCCACCAGGCGGTCGGCGTGGCTGACCGTGAGCGGATAATCGTGCAGCGCATCGAGGCATGTCATCTCGCCCACACAGCCCCGGTAAAGCCGTGTCGCCTCGGCCGCGAACGCCGTCGGCGACATGGCCTCGAGACGCTCGGCATCCTCCGGGGGCAGCGTCATCACCAACGACGCGGTGTCCCCTGCCAGCGGCAGCAATGCCAGGCCGCGCTCGCCGTGGAACCATGACCACGTCGTCTGCCGATGGGGACGCTCATGCGCCATGCGACGCACCAGCAGGCGTTGGCCGGTATCGTGAATCTGCGCGGAAAGCCCCGCCAGACGGCGGGTGACCGAGAGGCGCCCGTCCGCGGCCACCACCAGGCGCGCCGGAATGTCGCGCTGGTCATCGAGCCGTACGCTACGCCAGTCGGCGCCACCGTTCAGCGCTTGCACGCCGTGCCCGGTGATGAGCTCGATACGGTCGACGTCTCGCACGGCCTCGAACGCGGCACGTCGAATGAGGTGATTGGCGACGAGCTGGCCGATGCCGTCCTGCGCCTCGCCCCGCGCACTGGCCAGCGTCATGCCATGGGGCGGATCGCCATTGTAGAGGCGCGCCTCGCGAATCGGCGCCATGCGGTCCTCGGGAATGGAGATGCCCGCCGCCGCCAGCTGCCTGCGCGAGGCATGCGTCAGGGCGATCTCGCGTCCATCGTCATCGGGCGACGCCAGCGCCTTCCAGGGCGCCCGATCGATCACCGTCACCGTCAGGCCAAGCGCCGCCAGCTCCAGCGCCAGGCACAGTCCGACCGGCCCCGCGCCGACGATGGCGACATCACGGGTCGCGACGTTCTCGGCAACGACATCCTGGTCAACGACATCCTTGATCGCGATACCTCCGGCAGGTTGCGGCATGCGCTCTCCGCATCGAATGAGCGTGCCCCGATCGGACACGCCGCCATCATAATCGGCACGACGCTCGCGCGACACAGGCGTGACAATGGGTCGCGACCTTACCGAAACGCACGACGGCCCGGCAAGGCCGGGCCGTCGTCGTCAGGAAAGGCCATCGCGCATTATGCGATGGTGACCTCGGGAGAGAGGTAGACATCCTGAATGGCATTGAGCAGTTCGGCGCCCTCTTTCATGGGCTTCTGGAACGCCTTGCGGCCGGAGATCAGGCCCATGCCACCGGCGCGCTTGTTGATGACCGCCGTACGCACGGCTTCGCCCAGGTCGGAATGGCCTTTCGATCCGCCGCCGGAGTTGATCAGCCCGGCACGCCCCATGAAACAGTTCGCCACCTGATAGCGAGCCAGATCCACGGGATTGTCGCTGGTCAGCTCGTCGTAGACTTTGTCGTGGGTATGCCCGAAGCCGACCGCACGATAGCCGCCGTTGTTCTCCGGCAACTTCTGCTTGACGATATCCGCCTTGAGGGTCGCCGCCATGTGGATCGCCTGGCCGGTCAAGTCCGAGGCGACATGGTAGTCCGTGCCCTCGTGCTTGAATGCCGGATTGCGCAGATAGGACCACAGCACGGTGACCATGCCCAGTTCATGGGCGCGCTCGAAGGCTTCGCTGATTTCCTGAATCTGGCGCCGGCTCTCGGGCGAACCGAAGTAGATGGTCGCCCCCACCGCCACGCAGCCCATGTCATGCGCCTGCTCAACCTGCGCGAACAGCGTCTGGTCGTAGATCGCCGGATAGGTCAGCGTCTCGTTGTGATTGAGCTTGAGCATGAAGGGAATCTTGTGCGCATAGCGGCGCGCCACCGAGGACAGCACGCCCAGCGTCGAGGCCACGCAGTTGCAGCCGCCCTCGATGGCCAGCTCGACGATGTTCTTGGGGTCGAAATACTGAGGGTTGGGCGCGAACGATGCCCCGGCGGAGTGCTCGATGCCCTGATCCACCGGCAGGATGCTGACATAGCCGGTGCCGGCCAGACGGCCGTGATTGAACAGCGTCTGCATGTTGCGCAGCACATGCGGGCTGCGGTCGCTCTCCGCCATCACCCGGTCGATGAAGTCCGGCCCCGGCAGATACAGGTCTTCCTTGCGAAACGTCTGGCACCGGTGCTCCAGCAGTGTTTCCGCTTCGGCTCCCAGGAGCCCTGCGATATCGGTCATATAGCTTCCTCCCTGTCATCCAAGCCTGGCAATGCGCACGGCGTGGCAGCCGACGCGGTCGTCAGGCTGGCACATGCCTGTGGAGCATAGCAATTCACGCGCGCCGCGTAATCGCAAAGGTGACGCCCGAGGGGCACGTCACGCTCTGGTATGATACGCATCAAGCTCCGACACCTTCATGCAAGGGCCCATGCGCATGCTCTCCATCCTGCGTGGTTTTCTCGGCCTGGCGGCATTCCTGCTGCTCGGCGACATCGTCGTCAGGACATTCGCTCTCCCGCTCTCCAGCGGCGTGGCGGGTATGTTACTGCTCACCTCATGGCTGCTGCTGTGTCGCCGGCCGGGGCACGGCCTGACCGCCGCCAGCCAGCCGTTGATCGGCATGCTGGCCCTGCTCATCATGCCCGGCGTGGTGGGCATCTTCTTTCAGGCGGGCGAATTCGCCGGACAATGGCCGACGATTTTCATCGCCTTGATCGCGGGCACGCTGCTCAGTTCGTGGACCACGCTCTGGCTGATGCGTCGCCTAGTCCCCGATACGCGGGACAATGCCCATGAGTGAGCTTTTACTTCGTCTCGAGTCTCTGGCCGGCGAGCTTCCCCAGCGCACGGAAACCGCCATCGTCCTGACCCTGGCGGCCTATTTCGCCGGTCTGCGCCTGTTCGCCTGGCTGCGCTCCCCTGCCTGGTGTCCGCCGATTCTGCTGGCCTCGTGCCTGCTCGCCCTGTGGCTGGCGCTGCTGCCGCTGGACTATGCGGGATATCGACAGGGCGTGGAATGGCTGACCTGGCTGCTGGGCCCCGCCACTGTGGCCCTGGGCGTGCCGCTCTATCAGCAGGTGCATCACATTCGGGCGCTGTGGAAGCCGATCGCGCTCACCCTGCCGCCCGCCGCCATGCTCGCGGCCGGTTACGCGGTGGGCATCGCCTGGCTGCTGGACGCACCGCCTCGAATCCTGGCCTCGCTGGCGCCCAAATCGGTCACCGCGCCCATCGCCATGGGCATCACGCAAGAGCTCGGCGGCTCGGTATCGCTGCTCATGGGAGCCCTGCTGATCACCGGGGTGATGGCCACGCTCGGCATCACCTTCATGGCTCGCGGCTGGCGGCTCGAGGACGAGCGCGTCATCGGCTTCGCACTGGGCATCAACGGGCATGCCATCGGTACCGTGCGTGCCTTCGAGATCGGCCCCACCGCCGGCGCCTTCGCCTCGCTGGGCATGAGCCTGACCGGGGTGTTCACGGCCCTGTGGTTACCCTTGATGTGGCACCTCATGGCCTGATCCCGAAGGGGCCGCCTCTTCTCTCTTCGCTTTGAAATGTCCGATGTCTTGAGCTGAATCGTGTCATGCCGCTCGGACGGCACACGGCCTTGGGCAAGCGGGGCGTAACTGCGCTAATATCGGCGCTTTACCGTCGAACCGGGTTTCCCGAGCGTCTTCCCATGTCCTATCGCATCGCCATCAATGGTTACGGCCGCATCGGCCAGAGCGTGCTGCGTGCCCTGATCGAGCGCCGGGAAACCGCGCTGGAGATCGTGGCCATCAACGAGCTCTCGGATCTCGATACCATCGCCTACCTGACGCGCTACGACACCACCCACGGCCGTTTTCCCGGCCAGGTGGACGCCCGCGACGGCCAGTTGTACATCGACGGTCACGCCATCCGCGTGCTGTGCGAGCCGGACCCTGCACGCCTGCCCTGGGATGAACTGGGCATAGACCTGGTGCTGGAATGCTCCGGCAGCTTCAAGGACCGCGCCACTGCGGAACAGCACCTCGCTGCCGGGGCGCAACGACTGCTCTTCTCGCAACCCGCCGAGGCCGATGTCGACGCCACCATCGTGCATGGCATCAACGACGCGGAGCTGCGCGCCGACATGCGCATCGTCTCCGCCGCGTCCTGCACCACCAATTGTCTGGTGCCGCTGCTGACGGTGATCGACGAGGCCTTGGGGCTCGAGCATGGCGTGACCACCACCATTCACTCGGCAATGAACGACCAGCCGGTGATCGATGCCTATCACAAGACCGACCTGCGGCTGACGCGTTCGGCCATGCAGTCGATCATCCCCGTCGATACCGGGCTGGCACGCGGCATCGAACGCCTCATGCCGCATCTGGCGGGGCGCTTCGAATGTCTGCACGTGCGCGTGCCGACCATCAACGTCTCGGCCATGGACATGGCGCTCTCGGTGCGCCGGGCCACGACCGCCGCTGACGTCAATGCGCTGCTGCAAGCCGCCAGCCACGAACGGCTCGGTGGCTTGCTCGGTCACACCCAGGAGCCGGTGGCATCGGTCGACTTCAACCACGATCCGCGCTCGGGTATCGTGGACGCCACCCAGACCCGCGTGGCCGGCGGCCACCTGATCAAGATGCTGTGCTGGTTCGACAACGAATGGGGCTTCGCCAACCGCATGCTCGACGTCAGCCTGCGCTGGCTGGCGCTCGCCGGCGCCGAGACCTCGTCCGCAGCCTCGACGCATGCGCCGTCCCGCGTGTCGCCGTTGCCGTCTGATACTCCGTCATTCAAGTGAGGAACACGCCCATGAACGTGCGCAAGATGACCGATCTGGATCTCGCCGGAAAACGTGTATTGATTCGTGAAGACCTCAACGTGCCCATCAAGGGCGACCAGGTCACCAGCGACGCGCGCCTGCGCGCCTGCCTGCCGACCATCCAGGCCGCGCTCGACGCCGGCGCCCGGGTCATGCTGATGAGCCACCTGGGGCGTCCCACCGAGGGCGATTCCGCCGACGAGTTCTCGCTGGCACCGGTGGCAGCGCGCCTGGGCCAGCTGCTGGGACGCGAAGTCCGCCTGGAGAAGGACTACCTCGACGGTCATGTGGACATCGCCGACGGCGACGTCGTCCTGCTCGAGAACGTGCGCTACAACAAGGGCGAGAAGAAGGACGACGAAGCGTTGTCCAAGGCCTATGCCGCACTCTGCGACGTCTACGTGATGGACGCCTTCGGTACCGCCCATCGCGCGCAGGCCTCGACCCACGGCGTGGCCCGCTACGCCCCCACCGCATGTGCGGGCCCCCTGTTGGCGGGCGAGCTCGACGCCCTGGAAAAGGCCCTGGCCACGCCAGCGCGCCCGATGCTGGCCATCGTCGGCGGCTCCAAGGTGTCCACCAAGCTCGACGTGCTCACCGCGCTCGCCGAGAAGTGCGACCAGTTGATCGTCGGCGGCGGCATCGCCAATACCTTCATCGCCGCGGCGGGCTACAACGTCGGCAAGTCGCTCCATGAGGCCGACCTGATCGATCAGGCCAAGGCCCTCATGGCCAAGGTCGACATCCCGCTGCCCACCGATGTGGTGGTCGCCACCGAGTTCTCCGAACAGGCCGAGGCCACGGTGAAACCGGTCGACCAGGTCGGTGACGACGAGATGATTCTCGACATCGGTCCGGACACCGCCGGGCGCCTGGCCGCACTGCTCGAGAACGCCGGCACCATCCTGTGGAACGGCCCCGTCGGCGTGTTCGAGATCGACCAGTTCGGCAAGGGCACCGAGACCCTCTCGCGCGCCATCGCGGCCAGCGCGGCGTTTTCCATCGCCGGTGGCGGCGACACCCTGGCAGCCATCGACAAGTACGGCGTCGCCGACGACGTCTCCTACATTTCCACCGGCGGCGGCGCCTTCCTCGAATACGTGGAAGGCAAGCAACTGCCGGCCGTGGCGGCCCTCGAAGCCGCTTCCCGGTAACCCGAACGACTCCAACCACCATGCCACGAGCGGCGGCCTGCGGGCCGCCTTGTACTTTCAGAGGAATCACACTCCCCATGGCTCTGATCAGCCTGCGTCAACTGCTCGACCACGCCGCCGAACACGCCTACGGCGTTCCCGCGTTCAACGTCAACAACCTGGAACAGATGCGCGCCATCATGGAAGCCGCGGACCGCACCGACTCGCCGGTGATCGTGCAGGCCTCCGCGGGCGCCCGCAAGTACGCCGGTGCGCCCTTCCTGCGTCACCTGATCCAGGCCGCCGTGGAAGAATTTCCGCATATCCCGGTGGTCATGCACCAGGACCATGGCACCAGCCCCGGCGTGTGCCAGCGATCCATCCAGCTCGGCTTCTCGTCGGTGATGATGGACGGCTCGCTCAAGGAGGACGGCAAGACGCCCGCCGACTACGCCTACAACGTCGACGTCACCCGTCGCGCGGTGGAAATGGCGCACGCCTGTGGTGTCTCGGTGGAAGGCGAGCTGGGTTGCCTGGGCTCGCTGGAAACCGGCCAGGCCGGCGAGGAAGACGGCGTCGGCGCCGAAGGCACGCTGGATCACAGCCAACTGCTGACCGACCCCGAGGAAGCCGCCCAGTTCGTCGCCGCCACCCAGGTCGACGCCCTGGCCATTGCCATCGGCACCAGCCACGGCGCCTACAAGTTCACGCGGCCGCCGACCGGTGACATCCTCTCCATCCAGCGCATCAAGGAAATTCACGCCCGCATCCCCGACACCCACCTGGTGATGCACGGCTCCAGCTCCGTGCCGCAGGAATGGCTGGAAGTCATCAACGCCCATGGCGGCGAGATTCCCGAAACCTACGGCGTGCCGGTGGAAGAAATCGTCGAAGGCATCAAGCACGGGGTGCGCAAGGTCAACATCGACACCGACCTGCGCCTGGCCTCCACCGGCGCGGTGCGCCGCTTTTTGGCCGAAAACCCCAGCGAATTCGATCCGCGCAAGTTCCTCAAGGCGAGCGTCGCCGCCATGCGCGACGTGTGCATCGCGCGCTTCGAAGCCTTCGGTACCGCCGGCCAGGCCAGCAAGATCGCCCCGATCGACCTCGAGCGCATGTTCGAACGCTACGCAAGCGGCGAGCTGGCCCCCAAGGTGAACTAAACACGCCTATGAATTAGGCCACTGTAGCCAAAACCGCGGAGCCTTTGCCTTCGCGGTTTTGTGACTTCGTGCGGACACGCTCTATTACTGCTTAAAACATCCCGGGCGCAGCGCAACAGCTTCATGAGGTCTCCTCCAACAGGCCTCGGGCCTTCAGTTCCCCCCAGAAAGCATCGGGAATATTGCTCGAAGCCAGTGCATGATTTCGCGTCACCTGCTCGGGTGAGCGCATGCCGGCCATGACATTGACCACGGCAGGGTGCCGCCACGGGAAGGCCAGTGCCGCCGCCGGCAGGGAGACCGCGTGGGCGTGCGCTACCGCAGCGAGCTCACGGGCACGCGCGATGACGGACTGGGGCGCCTGACCATACTCGTACCAGGCGTCGGCGGGAGGCTCGTCCCGCGCCAGCAGGCCCGAATTGAACACGCCTACGGCTACGACTCCGACGTTGCGTTCCAGACAGGTCGACATCAGTCCCACCTGCTCCTGCTCCAGCAGGGTGTAGCGCCCCGCCAGCATGATCAGGTCGGGCGAGGCCTGATCGACGAACCGCTTGAGCATGGCGGCATCCTTGGACCCCACTCCCCAGGCCGAGATCACCCCCTGCTCGCGCAATCGGTCGAGTTCAGGCACCGCGCCCGCCAATGCTTCCTCGAAACGGTCCGAGGGCTCTTCGGGGTCGTGGATCCAGAGAATGTCCACGGACGTCATGCCGAGGCGCTCGAGCGAGGCCGTCAGGCTCTGCCTCACCCCCTCGGCGGTGTAGTCACGCACGCGCATCAGCTCGTCGGCCACATGGAAGCCATTGACCTCGTCACTGCCCTGGGGCGAGGGATTGGGCGCCAGCAGACGCCCCACTTTGGTCGAGATGACGTAGTCCTCCGGAGATCGTCCTCGCAGAGCCTTGCCCAGGCGCTGCTCGGAAACCCCGAGTCCGTAGTGAGGCGCCGTATCGAAAAAGCGCAGCCCGAGCTCCCAGGCGGTGTCGACGGCGTCCAGGCAGTCCCGTTCGGGGGTCACCCGGCCCATGTTACCGAACTGTGCCGTTCCGACTCCCAGCCCTGCAAAGGCTCGCTGAAGCTTGGCGGGAAGGTGTCGCGAGAGGGTCGATGCGGTCATCGTGCGTTACCTCCTCTGGTAGACATTCATTGCGTTGTTCACTGCGACGGCGGAGTGCTGAGCAGCGGGCAAGCGCGCGAGTACCCGATCACACCAGTCCGAGGGGTCCTGGCTGACGGGGTGGTCGCTGCCGATCAGGCAACGCTCGACGCCGAAGGTACCAATAGCGACGTCGAGAATGTCGGCAGCACAGCATTCTAGTTCGTCGGCATCCCGGCACTCAGCCGGCAGTCCGGAGAGCTTGCAGTACACCGCGTCGCGCTCGGCAAGACGCGCCAGGTTACGCGCCCATCGGTCACGAGCCGCCGCATCGCGCACATCGGGCTTGCCCATGTGATCGAGCACCACCGTCAACTCCGGCACCTGCTCGATCAGTGTCAGCAGGCGCGGCAACTCGTAATCCCTGACGCAGGCATCGAAGGGCAGTCCACAGGCGGCCAGCCGTTTCAAACCGTCGAGAAAGGTTATCGAATCGAACAGATCACGGTCCTGCAGCAGGCGCCTGACCCCGACCACTTGAGGTATGTCGGCGACGCGCTCCAGCCACTCCGAGACCAGCGGCTTTTCCAGCGGGACGCTGACCACGACCCCGTGGACACTGGGCGTAGCGTCAGCGACACCGATCAGCCAGTCGGCCTCCTCGGCGGGGTCGGTGGCATCGGCTTCGACCAGCACGAAGCGTCTGTCCTGGCGGTCGGGAATCACCGCCTTGGCGGGCAGACCCGCATCGTTCAACCAGGGGATTCGCACCGCGGCGGTATCCCAGACATGGAGATGAGTATCGATCATCAGGGCACGCCTATCGTCAGCAGGAAGTTGGAGTAGGGGCGGCGCTCGCCGGTGGCGATCAGCAAGCACACGTCCGGCGCACGGCAGGCGTCGTAGAATGCCCAACGCTCGAGCCCAGACCAGGCGATCGTCTGGCCGTTGCCGTGGCGATGCCCGGCCAGGCGTTGCTGGCAATCGACGACGGTCTCCGAGGCCTTGCCTTCGGCCGTGGCCATGAAGGTGATGGCCTCCACGGCGACGGACTGCGACACCGCATCCATCACCGCCTGGGCGGGCACCATCCCCTCGCAGAGATTGAGATACACTCGGGAAGCGGTAGCCGGCGCCCCCGTGGAGTGCGGGTAGAGCGCATCGGCGACGAGTATCTTGGCGCCGTGCCCCGCGGCGGCGAGAGCATGCAAAAGAGGCGGATGCAGCAGTGGTCCGTTGATCATGCCGTCATCACCTGTCGACGCTTGACCCATTCAGTACCGTCCGGCCATGCCCAGGCGGCCAGCGTCTCGGCCTTGATCTCTGCCGCATATCCTGGGCGAGTCGGCAAGACATAGGCGCCCTGACTGACGTGGCAGGGGTCCACGAAGTGCTCGTGGAGATGATCGACGAATTCGGCCACGCGCCCCGCCACAGGGCCCGATACCGCGATATGATCGATCATCACCAGATGACTGACCAGCTCGCATAGCCCGACCCCGCCAGCATGCGGGCAGACGGGCTTGCCAGACTTCTTCGCCATCAGCAGCACCGGGATGATCTCGTTGATACTGGCGAGCCGGCACGAGTCGATCTGTACGAAGTCCACCGCGTCCGCCTGCAGCAACTGCTTGAATAGCACCCGATTCATACCGTGCTCGCCGGTGGCAACCCCGATCCCCCGCTGCCGAACACTGTCGGCGATACGTCGATGCCCCAGCACGTCGTCCGGGCTGGTCGGCTCCTCGATCCACAGCAGGCCATGGTGCGCCAGGGCCTCGACGCGCTCGATCGCCTCGGGGACTTCCCAGATCTGATTGGCGTCGATCATCAACATCTTGTCGGGGCCGATCACCGAGCGCGCGATACCCAACCGGCGCTCGTCATCAGCGGGATCGCCACCGACCTTAAGCTTGATGTGCTGGTAGCCCTCGTCCATGGCCTCTCGGCAGAGCCGGGCAAGCTTGTCGTCCGAGTAGCCCAGCCACCCAGGCGATGTGGTATAGCAGGGAAACCCTTGTTCGCTCAGTTCGGCGATTCGCGCCTGGTGGAAGGGCCGCTGCTCCTCGAGCATCGCCACCGCCTCCCCGGCGCTCAGCACATCGCCGAGATAGCTTAGATCCAACTGCTCGACGAGCACCTCCGGGTCCATCTCACAGATCAGCCGCCACAGCGGCACCTCCGCATGGCGGGCAGCCAGGTCCCAAACGGCGTTCATCACCGCCGCCCGGGCCAGATGCACGACCCCCTTGTCGGGGCCCAGCCAGCGCAACTGCGAATCCTCGGCGAGCTCCCGGTAGACTGTTCCCGGCGCCCGGCACACCTGGGCCACGTCCCGACCGACGAGCTTAGCGGCCAGGACCTCCATGGCCTGAAGGCAGATCTCGTTGCCGCGCCCGATGGTGAAGGTAAACCCGCAGCCATAAAGTGTGCTGTCATCGGTTGCCAGCCTGAGATAGGCCGCGGAATAGTCGGCGTCCTTGTTCACCGCGTCGGAGCCGGCGTTGCTCTCGGAGGTTGGGAAACGTAGATCTACCAGTTCGATGGTGGTGATGACAGGCACGTCATGCCCTCCTGATTAATCAGATGTATTAAGGTGCCAGCGACAATTCCGATAGAATGGTTACCCGCGACCCCGAGCCGGAGACCCATTGCATGCCGCCCCTTTCGCCGTCCGACAGCGATCAGCGCCGCCCCTCCCAACACGAAGTGGTCATTCAGGGCATCCAGGAGATGATCGTCTCCGGCGAGATCTCCTCGGGCGACCGGCTTCCCGTCGAGTCGATCCTCGCCACCCGCTTTGGCGTCTCGCGCAGCTCGCTTCGCGAAGGCGTCAGGGCTCTGGTCGCCATGGGTATCCTCGAGACCCGCCAGGGTTCAGGCACCACCGTCACTTCGCTCGACCCGGGGCTGCTGCTGAAGCCCTTGGAGTTCTGGGCCGGCATCCAGGCGGGGAAGTCGTCCCGAGACCTGCACGGCGTACGCCAGGCCCTGGAGGTCGAAGCTGCCGCCGTGGCGGCGATGCGTCGCACCGACGAGGACATCGAGCGTCTGCAGGCCATCCTCGACGACGCCGAGCCGGCCATCCGCGCACTCGATCACGAATCCGCCATGGCCGCCGACCTGACATTCCACCTCACCCTGGCGCGCATCTCCCGCAACTCCGTGCTGATCGCGCTGCTCGAGGCGCTCTCACGCCCCACCCTGCGGATGCGGCTGTGGCAGTCCATTCATCGCAGCGGCCGTCTCGCCATCACCCACCAGGAGCATCAAGCCATCCTCAATGCCGTGATTGCCGGCGACCCCCGGGATGCCCATGCCGCCATGCAGTCACACCTCTCCCAAGTCGCCGTGGTACTGCGGGACGCCTCAGGCAATGCGTCTTAGGCGAGGTCGCCGTCACTGGCCTCTCCCACGCGCGGATGCTTCTGGACATAGACGCCGAAGGCCGCGATCACCGCGAAACACAGCGCCACCACCACATAGCTGATGCGTGCCGAGGTGATATCGATCACCCACCCCTGAACCAACGGCATAAGCGCACCACCGACGATCGCCATCACCAGCCCGGCGGCGCCGTACTTGGTGTCTTGCCCCAGCCCCTCGAGCGAGATGCCGTAGATGGTCGGAAAGAGCAGCGAGATGCATGCACTCAGCGACACGAC
This sequence comes from Chromohalobacter sp., assembly GCF_039830575.1. Lineage (NCBI taxonomy): Bacteria > Pseudomonadati > Pseudomonadota > Gammaproteobacteria > Oceanospirillales > Halomonadaceae > Chromohalobacter > Chromohalobacter sp. The sequence goes on from NZ_JBDOOX010000014.1 coordinate 45,427, forward strand.
GGCCACCGCACCGAGCAGGTTCCCGCTCAACACCGCCACCAGCGACAGCACGACACCGATTACACACATCCACGTCATCAGCTTGCGGGGATCCACCCGTCCCATGACGCCCACCATGACGAAGCGCGAGACTAGAAAGACCAGTAGTGAGGCTTGTAGCCAATACCCGGCCACGCTGTCGCTGACACCCAGCGTCTGGATCACGTAATGGATGGTGAACGTCCAGGTGCACGTCTGGGCGGCTACGTTGAAGAACTGGGCCACGACTCCGAAGGCATAGCGACGATTGCGCACCAACCGTCCCAGGCGACTGCCCGGCTGCATGTTTCCGTCGCGCTTGCGATCCGCCAGCAGAGGCTCGTACCGCGGCACCCTGACCATCGCGATGGCGATCGCGATCACCACGTAGACCAGAGCAAGCGTGAGGTAGGGGCCCATGACCGCCTGCAATTCCGCCGATTGCATTTCGGCCAATGCCTCTTGCGTCAGTGAGGCACGCTGCTCGGCGGTTGCCGGATTGACATTAGGAAGAATGAAAATGGCGGCCAGCAGCACACCCAGATTGGATCCCACTGGATTGAAGGATTGGGCGAAATTCAACCGCCGAGTGGCGTTATGGCGCGGCCCCATCGCCATCACGTAGGGATTGGCGGACGTCTCCAGGATCGACAGTCCCGCTGCCAGGGTGAACAGTGCCACCAGGAACATGGAGTAGGTCATCATCTGCGAAGCGGGCAAGAACAGAATCCCCCCGGTGGCCGCCAGCAGCAGCCCGATCAACACGCCGCCCTTGTAACCGAGATGCGAATTGATCCAGGCCGCCGGGACCGCCAGAGCGAAATAGGCGCCGTAATATGCAAACTGAACCAGCGAGGCCTGCAGAGCGCTCATCGAGAAGACCGAGCCGAAAACGGAGACTAGCGGATCCGTCAGGTTGCCCGCCAACCCCCAGGCGGCAAAGCAGATGACGATGAGTAAAAAAGGCAGGCGCATCCCCCGATACAGAAACGAGGATTTTTCCGGGACCGACTCTTCTCGGGCCAACGCGCTGGACGATACATCCATGAGCCACTCCTTGTCGTATTGTTATGGCTAATTGATCATATGAATTGACTCCCTGACGCTGAAACTAGATGAGGCATATTCAAATAGCAATGTATCTCATATAAGACAAACGTCTTAAAAAATAGGCGCAGAACAAGACTTGTCATTGTTTCTAAACCAAATAAAATCAAAATTTCTTTAGCGCGATAATAAAATTCGCCTCGCACAAAGACTGGCACACAAGAACTCGCCGTCGAACACGCAACAAAAGATACGATGAATGGACTGGATCCAGGCTGTCGGCGGACCGGGTCAGGACGCCAGCCGCTGCTCTGTCTCAGAGCAGTCGCCGTGAGGTCAGGCACCGGGGGCAGGTCAGCTACGAACAATAACGCCAATCACAGCAGCCCTGGCTCGTGCCTACTGCGGATTGAGCGTTTCCTCATTTACTTGACCGGTATATCCACCGTGGACACCTTCCTGTTGCTGGTGCCTGCGAACTCCTCAGGGCTCGAGCGCATGTTCGAACGCTACGCAAGCGGCGAGCTGAACCCGAAGGTCGCGTAAACGGTGGCTGCATGACGACACCGAGAGCGCCGGATGGCGCTCTCGGGACTTGTCAGGCGGGAGCGGGGCCTGGCTCGGCTCGAGCCAGGCCCCGGGCGGGACTTACTGCTCGAGGACGAACGGGTCGGTGTAGTCGTCGACATTGTCCGAGGTGATGAGGAAGCAATCGAACAGCTGCTTCTCGCCGTCCACCCCGGTCTCGCCGGTGGTGACGTACTTGTCGGCCATGCGGACCGCCATCTCCGAGAAGATGGCCACCGGCTGCAGCACGGTATAGTCCATCTCGCCGGCCTTCACGGCTTCGACCGCATCGGGCGAGCCATCGAAACCACCCACGACCACATCGTCGAGCTTGCCGGCCTCCTTCAACGCCGAGATCGCCCCCAGCGCCATTTCATCGTTGCCGCTGATCACGCCATCGATGTCCGGGTTGGCCTGCAACATGCTCTGCGTCTTGTTGAACCCTTGGGTCCGATCCCAGTTGGCCACGTCGGAACCCACCTTTTCGAGACCGGGATACTGGCTGAGCACGGTTTCATAACCGTTGGAGCGCGTGGCGGCATTGTTGTCCGACGGAGCGCCCTTGAGCTCGACGTAGCGTGCCGAGTCGCCCACGCTCTTGATCCACTGCTGTGCCCCCAGCGCGGCGCCCTGTGCGTTGTTCGACACGAGCTGCGCCTCGGCCAGCCCTTGCTGGTTGATTTCCGCGTTGATGATGAAGACCGGGATGCCCGCTTCCACGGCCTTGCGTACCGCGCCGATGGAACCGTCGGCATTGGCCGGGTCGAGGATGATCGCCTCGGCCTGGTTGGTGATGGCCGTGTCGATCTGTCGGCTCTCGGTATTGGTGTCCCCCTTGTGGGAGCTCACGTCGGCTTCATAGCCCAGCTTCTCGGCCGTCTCTTCGGCAATCTTGCCTTCGGTGAACCAGTAAGGGTTCGACGTATCATTGACGATAATCGACATCAGCCCTTTATCCTGCGCCGAGGCACCGCTCGCCAGAAGCGGAACACCCACGGCCAGAGCCGCGATAAGCAGGCGTTTTCCTTTCATGAACATAGTGGACCACCTTTACTCTTATGATTGTGCACCGGCTTTGCCGGTAGTGCTTCCCGTGGCCGGCGAGCGCTCGCTGGCGCCTTCCGGTTGCGGCGAAGTCGGCTTGCCATCGGAAGCGGGCTTGCTGTTCTTCCGACCGCTGTACTGAATGCTGTTGAGCAGAACCGCGAGAATGATGACCGCCCCGGTGAACACGGTCTGCCAGTACGACGAAACCCCGATGATCACCAGCCCGTCGGAGAGAAACCCGATCACGAAGGCGCCCAGCAGGGTGCCGCGCACATTGCCGCGACCACCGGTGAGTGCCGCACCACCGATGACCACCCCCGCGATCGCGGTGAGCTCATAGGTCGTGCCGGCCGTCGGCCCCGCCGAGGTCAACTGCGAGGACAGCACCAGGCCGGCGATCGCCGCGCAGATGCCGGACAGCACATACACCGAGACCTGCACGCGCTTGACCGGCACCCCGGAAAGCTCGGCGGCCCGCGCGTTGCCGCCGGTGGAATACACCCAGCGCCCGAACGGCGTGCGCGACAGCAGCAACAGGCAGGCGATCGCCACGGCCGCCAGGATCAACACGCCGACCGGGATGCCGAACAGCCGATTGAACCCCAGCCAATCGAACCCGGTATTGCCCAGCGCCTCGCTCCCACCGAGGTTGTTGTAGGTCAGGCCATCGGTCATCAGCAGCGCAACGCCACGGGCCACGTACAAGAGCCCCAAGGTCGCCACGAACGCCGGCACCTTGAAATAGGCGATGAGAACGCCGTTGATCGCTCCGACCAGGGCCCCCAGGCCACACGTCAGCACGACCACCACCCAGACGGGCGGATACACCACCACGCCAAAGACTTCGAACGAGACGCCCTGCATCAGAAATCCCGCGAACACGCCCGCCAGGCCAAGCGTGGACCCCACGGACAGATCGATGCCCCCCGTCAGGATCACCAGCAACATCCCCAGCGACAGCAACCCGAAGATGGCGACGTGCGACGACATGGTCAGAAAGTTGCTGGTCGAAAAGTAGACAGGCGACAACAGCGAGAAGATGACGATGATCGCGATCAAGGCGAAGAAAGCGCGCCCCTCCAGCAGCATGCGCGCCACGTCGAAACGACGTCCGCCGCCTTGCGAACGCGAGCTGGAAGCGGTTTGGTTCATATTGGACATTGTTGGGAACTCCGCGACATGAATGGATCAAGCGACCACGGCTTCGCCCGAGGCCGCCATGATGTCTTCCTTGCTGGCATCGGCACCGAACTCCGCCGCGATGCGACCGCGACTCATCACCACGATGCGGTGTGCAATGCTCAGGCATTCACCGACCTCAGAGGTCGAAAACACCACGGCCAGCCCTTCCCGAGCGGCGCCCTCGCTGAGCAACTTGAACACTTCGGCCTTGGCACCGATGTCGATCCCCCGGCTCGGCTCGTCGAGCAGCACCACCTGGGGCCGGGTCGCCAGCATCTTGCCGATCACGACCTTCTGCTGGTTCCCGCCGGACAAGGAGCCGATGGCCGCTTCCGCACCATCGGCCTTGATATGCACGTTCTCGATCGAGGCCTCGACGACATGGCGTTCGCGACGACGCGACGTCACCAACCCCTTGGTAAAGGCCCCGATGCTGGCGAGCGACAGGTTCTCGCCCACCGACATCGTCTGCACCAGGCCATCGCGCTGCCGATCCTCGGGTACCAGCACCAGCCCCTTGGCGATGCGCTCCGCGATACTCAGCCGCGAAATGTCCTCGCCGTGCAGACACACACGCCCCGCGCTCATCTCGCCGCGCCCGGCGACGCTTTCCAGCAGTTCCGTGCGTCCCGCTCCCATCAGCCCGTAGATGCACACGATTTCCCCGGCGCGCACCGCCAGCGACAGGTCATCGACCACGTGGCGCCCGGGCACGGTGGCGTCGGGCACCGACACGCCCTCGAGGGAAAGCATGACCTCGCCCATGGCATAACCGCCCGGCGGCGAGCCGAGGTCAAAGTTCTCGCCCACCATGTTGCGCACGATCCATTCCAGGTCGATGTCCTCGCGGCGGGCATAGGCCGTCATCGCCCCATCGCGCAACACCACGGCGTGATCGGTAATGAGCAGCGCTTCTTCGAGATGGTGGGAAATGTAGACGATGGAGACGCCCCGGCTCTTGAGGTCTCGGATGACCCGAAACAGCACCTCGACCTCGGAAGCGCTCAATGCCGAGGTCGGTTCGTCCATGATCAGAATGCGTGAATTCACGGACAGCGCGCGGGCGATTTCGACGATCTGCTGCTGCCCGAGGCGCAGATCCTCCACCAGCGTCAGCGGATCGATGGGTTCGTCCAGCTCCTCCATCAAGCGTCGCGCCTGACGCTCCTCCTCCGCATAATCGATCCCCGTGGCACCGCGCAGCTCGCGCCCCATGAAGATGTTGTCGCGAACGCTCAGGTTGGGTGCCAGGCTCAGCTCCTGGTGAATGATCGACACCCCCAGGCGCTGCGCGTCCGTGGTCGAGGAGAAGCTGACCGGCTCGCCCTCGAGCAGAATGTCTCCGGACGACGGCCTGATGACCCCCGAGAGGATTTTCATCAGGGTCGACTTGCCCGCTCCGTTTTCGCCGAAGAGCGTGGTGACCTGCCCGTAGTGGATGTCGAAATCGACGTGCTTCAGCGCCTGAACATTGCCGAAGGACTTGGCAACATTACGTGCCGACAGGATCACCCTTCCGACGCGTTCGTCCTGAGATGCGGCTCGTTCGTTCATCGCTCACCCCGGCTCATTGAACGTCAAACGCAACCGGCGTGATGAGCCAGTTAGCGGGATTGATCAACTGGAAAACGCCCGTCACGGTGACGTTTTTCCCCTCGAGTGCTTCCCGGTCCAGCCCCGCCAGCACCTGGGCCTTCATGGCATCGTTCAGCGCCGCGCCGGCGTTCTGATATTCGATCTGGTTCTTGAATTGCCCGAACTCGATCTCGCCCGTGGCATCGCGCAAGACCGTGCCATTGATGGCGGGCCCCGTCTGAACGCGAATCGTCAGATCGCCCGGCGCCGCGTCGGTTTCGATGACATAGGTCCCCGAACTGCCCTCACCCACGACGCCGGAGACGGTCACCGGAATGATGGGCCCGATGCCCGCCGGTACGCCGTACCGCTCGCCGGCGGCACTGCGATCTTCGTCGAGAGCACTCGCCAGCTCGCCGACGCCGACGGCACGTGCCTCGACATCGTCACGAATTTCCGGGAACGTCTCCTCGGCGAATTGCGCCAGCTTCGAGCCTTCGCCCTCGGCATCCGCCTCGATCGGCATGACCTTGGTATCCCATGCCATGACGGCAAGCAGAACTACCACGGCACCTGCCATCAGGATGCTGCCGCGCCCCTTGCGCGATGGCTTGGCGGACATGGCGGCGGTACGTGTATTCATGGTGCGCGCCCCTGAGGTCTCGTTGGTGAATGGTCAAAAGAGATGCAGGTCCCGGCGCCCGGGCTCTGACATCAGGCGCCGGGCACGAGGATGACCTTGAGCGCGCTGCTGTCGTGCCTCATCAGCTCGATGCCCTTGTGGAAATCCTCCAGCGGCAGCTTGTGGGTCACCACCCCGTCGGTGGGGAAATCGCCGCTCTCGATGCCCTCGATCACGTGCGGATAGCAGTACGGCCCCAGGTGCGCACCGAGCACGTCCAGTTCCTTGCGATCGCTGATGATGCTCCAGTCCACGGTGACCGGATCCTTGAACACGCTGAACTCCACGAAACGTCCCAGCTTGCGCAGCATCGCCAACCCCTGCTCCACGGACTTGGGCGCGCCGGTGGCCTCGATGTAGATGTCGCAGCCATAGCCGTCGGTCATGTCCTTGACGATCTGGACCACGTCTTCCTCGCTGGGGTTGAGCACCACATCGGCCCCGAACTTGCGGGCCAGCTCCAGGCGCTCGCCGTGCAGATCCAGCACCACCAGCTTGGCAGGGCCGGACTTCTTGGCGGGACCGATCATTCCCAGCCCCAGGGTGCCGGCGCCGGAGAGGACCACCACGTCGCCCAGTTGAATCTGTGCCCGCTCCACCGCATGCATCGAGCAGGAGAACGGCTCGGTCAGCACGATGTTCTCCACCGGAACGTTTTCCGGCAGCTTGTGGTTGATGGCCTCTCGGGGAAACTTCATGTACTCGGCCATGCCGCCGTTGACGTTGTTCTGGAAGCCGTAGACGTCATGCTTTTCGCACATCCAGTACTGGCCGCGATGGCAGAAACGGCAGTCCCAGCACGGCACGATCTGCTCGGAGATCACGCGGTCGCCGATGTCGAATCCCTTGACGCCAGGCCCCAGCTTGACGACATGGCCGACGAACTCGTGGCCCGGGATCATGGGCGCCTTGATGTACGGCGGCTGCGTCTCGTCGCCCCAGAAGCTCGGCGCCCCCTCGTACGCCTTGAGATCACCGGCGCAGATCCCGCAGGCCTCGACCTTGATCAGAATCTCCTTTTCGCCAATCTCGGGTACCGCGACTTCTTCGAGACGATAGTCCTCCGGCGCATACGCGACGATCGCGCGCATCGTCTGCGGGATATCGGGGGACGGGGTGAGCGTATCGTTCATGACGGCCTCCACTGAGCTTGCGTGTTCTGTATCATTTGATCTTGTGTTGCTCAAATGAATTAACGCTTTTCAGTATAGCCAGGTCAATGAACTCGGCGAGGTTTTCGTCTTATACTTTAGGATTGCCGTACAAGTAACTGAAAATAAAAAGGAAAAAAGAAAAGGCAGTAAAAATGACCCATGATCTGGCGCCATGATTACCCATAGCAAAGACGATCACATGAACAAATTCATGTTCATGTGATCAAACTCTCTCCCTGTCATGCGACGAATGCCTCAAGACGCCTGAGAGGTCGTCGCCTCGTCCAGGCGCAGGATGGTGTGAGCGTTGGTGACGCTAGTGGCCAAGGTATCGATGACGCCCGTACGCAGGGCGCCGAGAATCCCCGCCGCCTTGGTATTCTCGCTGGCGATGGCCACGACATCGGGAATTCGCGCCAGATCGGTGATGGTCAGGCCGATGACCCGCCCCTGCATCGGCGTTTCCGAGGGGCGGCCATGCATGTCGATGAAGTCATACCCCATCATGTCGCCCACCGTGCCCGACAGGCGTGCCTCGGCGATTTCCTGCGGCGTGAACCAGCCCATGCGCACCATGTTGCTGTCCTCGCTGAGGTCGCCCACGCCGATCAAGGCGACATCCGCCCGCCGCGCGCGGTCCAGGGTCTGGCGCACGGTGGGGTTTTCATACATCGAGTCGCGCAGCGCCGGATTCTGCACGAGCGCCGGCGCATACAGCGTCTCGCTTTCCCCGCCGTACTTCATCGCCAGTCGGCGACAGATATGATCGGGATTCATGTACTCCCCGGCGCGCAGGGATCCGCCGATCGCGCAAACGAACGAGCATTTGCGCTCCCCCTGTTCGAACACGTTATCGGCCACGGCCCCTACATTGCGTCCCATGCCCACCGCCACGATCGAACCATCGTGCAGCGAACGAGAGAGATGATCCGCCACCAGGCTGGCCACGCCGGAACGCTGGGTATCCGGATCGGCGTGATCGAGCGCGATCAACGCCCGCTTGATGCCGAAACGCCGGATCAGCGCCTGTTCGAGCTCGGCGCTCACCGCCGGGTGCTGGCGCACGCGTACGTCGACGATGCCCTCGGCATGCGCGCGCTTCAACAGGCGCCCGGCCTTGACGCGCGAAATGCCCAGCCGGTTGGCGATGGCCTCCTGGGTCTCCCCCTCCACGTAATACAACGTGGCGATTTCGGTCATCAGCGCAACATCGGCGCTCTCGGCACGTTCACTCATGACTGCTCCTCACGCGATCCGCTCGAACGATGCGCACAAGATACCACAGCGAACAAGCGCGCTCTCGGCGATCAGACGCGCGGCGGGTCACGAAAGGTTTCGCGCTCGTAGGCCAGGATGCGCGCCACTTTCTCGCGCGAGCCACCGCCGGCGAACTCGGTCGCCAGGAACGTCGTGACAATGGTCTTGGCCAGCTCAGGGCCCACCACGCGAGCGCCCAGCGTCACGATCTGCGCATCGTTGCTCGAGCGCGCCTTGGCGGCCGAATAGGTATCGTGCGCCTGGGCGGCACGAATGCCACGCACCTTGTTGGCCGAAATCGCCACCCCGATGCCGGTACCACACACCAGCACCCCGCGTTCGACCTCTCCCGCCTCGATGGCACGTGCCACCTTGACCGCTACATCCGGGTACAGCACCGGCTCGGCATCATAGGTGCCGAAGTCCACCGCCTCATGTCCCAGCGCTCGGACGTGCTCGATCAGCAACGCCTTGAGCTCGTAGGCGGCCTCGTCACCCCCCAGGGCAACGCGCACCGGGGCCGTGTGACCGGCCGTGCGTGAATCTGACATGTCTCGTCTCCCTAACGAATCCTCCCACCTGCGATCGATCATCCGCTTGAATCGATCACGACATGTTCAAAATATCACCTAACGAACATTTGTAAAATTATATCGTGACCTCTGTCAGCCTTGGCGCCATGACAACGTCCTGCACGAAAAAGCGCAGATCCGGAATAACAAACAAAAAATCAATACCTTATGCGGATAAAAACACATTTCTCGCATATGTCACGACCAAAGTCTCACAACCTGAGCGCCGACGCGGCTTGACAGGCTCAGGCCACAAGCCTAAACATCTGATCAGTTAAAGATCATTCTATACAGTCCTATCCATGACGTGACCGCCAGCCCGTCGAAGCCCGGCCCGGCGCCGACGGCCGCAACAGCCACAACAAAGGCCACAACGAACAAGAGGAATACGCCATGCAACGCATCATCAATGACCCCGACAATGTCGTGGACGATGCGCTCAAGGGTTACTTGCGCGCCTCCCCGACGTTACTCGCTCCCACCGACCACCCGCGTGTTCTCAAGTACGCTGGCCACACCGGCGACAAGGTCGGCGTCGTGACCGGCGGTGGCTCGGGGCACGAGCCGGCGTTCTTGGGGTATGTGGGCGACGGGCTGTGCGATGCGGTGGCCGTCGGCGAAATCTTTTCCTCTCCCACCGCGGATGCCTTTCTCGAGGCCTTTCGTGTCGCGAACCGCGGCCAGGGCGTCGCCTGCCTGTATGGCAACTACGCCGGCGACAACATGAATGTGAAGATGGCCAGGCAAATGGCCGAGCTGGAGGACATCGACGTCAAGACGGTGATCGCCCGTGACGACGTTGCCTCGGCCCCGGCCACGCAGCGTGACAAACGGCGCGGCGTCGCCGGCGAGGTCATGATGTGGAAAATCGGCGGCGCGGCGGCGGCGCGCGGCGATAGCCTCGACGAGGTGATACGGCTCGCGCAGAAAGCCGTCGACGCCTGCTCGAGCATCGGCGTGGGGTTGAGCAGCTGCACCATTCCCGCCAACGGCAAGCCCAACTTCTCCATCGAGCCCGGGCACATGGAACTCGGGATCGGCCATCACGGCGAACCGGGCATCGAAGTCGCGCCGCTGACCAGCGCCGACGCCATTGCCTCGGCCATGTGCGATCCCGTGCTCGCCGACCAGGACTTCGCCGGCAGCGAGGTCGCGGTGCTGGTCTCCGGGCTCGGCGCCACGCCGGTGATGGAGCTCAACCTGCTCTACGCCCATGTCGCCGACCGGCTGGAGGCCGCCGGGGTGAAGGTTTACCGCACCGATATCGGCAACTATTTCACCTCGCTGGAAATGATGGGCGCCACGCTCACGCTGATGAAGCTCGACGATGAACTCAAACCGCTGCTGGATGCCCCGGCGCGTTCGCTCGCCATCACGCAGCGTTGACCGCTATCAAGGGAGACCCACATGCAATTTCTGGATGCGACCCACGGCAAGGAAATTCTCGAGGAGCTGGTCGAGGTCATCGTCGAGAACCGCAACTATCTCAGCGAAGTCGACGGTGCGATCGGCGACGGCGACCATGGCATCAACATGGCCAAGGGGTTCCGGCTCTGCGGCGAATCGATCGCCGGTCAGTCGCTGTCGCTTTCCAAGGCGCTGGGCACGCTCGCCACGACCCTGATGGGCTCGATCGGCGGGTCCATGGGGCCGCTATACGGCAGTCTCTTCATGGGCATGGCCAAGGCGGTCAAGGACAAGGACGCCATCGACGCCAAGGACTTCGGTGACATGCTGGCCGAGGGGCGCCAGTCGCTCGAGCAGATCAGTGACGCCAGCGTGGGCGACAAGTGCCTGCTCGACACCCTGGTACCCGCCATCGACGGCTACCGCCATGCTCTGGATGCCGGGGAGGATTTCCCCCAGGCACTGCAGGCGCTGCGCCACGGCGCGCAACGTGGTTGCGACTCGACCCTCGAGCTGGAAGCCAAGATCGGCCGCGCCGCACGCCTCGGGGAACGCTCGCGCGGGCACCTGGATGCCGGCGCGGTCTCCTGCTGTCTGCTGCTGACCCGCTTGGCCGACAGCACCGAGCGTCGCCTGGAAAAGGCCGCCGCCTGACCGCCGATCACGGCCGTTCGCACCTCCTTCCATTTCCCGGCCCACGGCGCTGTTCTGCCGTCGTGGGCGCCATCGCCCGCATCCAGCGGCGGAGCTCATCATGGTTTCACAACTCGACTCACTCAAGGCGCAATCCCTGGTGGTCGCCGACACCGGCGATCCCGCCGCCATCGAGCGCTACCGGCCCGTCGACGCCACCACCAATCCTTCGCTGATCCTCAAGGCATTCGAATTGCCTGACTATCAGCCCCTGATCGACGAGGTGCTCGACGAAGCGCGCCGCGAAGGTCGGCATGACGCCGACCAGCTGGAACGCATCGTCGACCGGCTCTCGGTGGGCATCGGCAGTGAAATCGCGCAACGCATTCCCGGGCGAGTCTCCACCGAGGTCGCCGCCAAGTACTCGTTCGACACCCAGGCCAGCATCCGCAAGGCCCACGAACTGGTGGAGCGCTACGATGCCCTGGGGGTCGGCCGCGACCGCGTCCTGATCAAGCTTGCCTCGACCTGGGAAGGCATCCGTGCCGCCGAAGTGCTCGAAGGCGAAGGAATTCAGTGCAATCTGACGCTACTCTTCAGTGAAGCGCAGGCGCAGGCCTGTTTCGACGCCGGCGTGTTTCTGGTCTCGCCCTTCGTGGGGCGTGTCACCGACTGGTACCAGAAGGAAACCGGACAGACCTTCGGTCCCGACGACGATCCCGGGGTCCAGTTCGTGCGCCAGGTATGCGAGCGTGCCGACCAAGGCGGATACGACACCGTGGTCATGGGCGCCAGTTTCCGTACGCCCGAGCAAGTCCTGGCGCTCGCGGGCTGCCCCCGCTTGACGATTTCTCCGGCCCTGCTGGAGACGCTCGACGCGCGCGAGGGCGGCATCGATGCCCAGGTCCGTTTTCGTCGACCACCGGCCCGGCCTGCGCCAGCACTCGACGAAAGCACTTTTCGCTGGCGACACAATCAAGACCCCATGGCCATCGACAAGCTGGCCGAAGGCATTCGACGCTTCGCCGACGACCAGGCTTGTCTCGAGGACCTCATTGCCGATCGTCTGACCGGCTGAACCCGCTCACGGAGGAGATCACGATGCCTTCCCGCTTCACGCTGGCCAATGCCATTCGCGCCCTTTCGATGGATGCCGTGCAGGCCGCCAATTCCGGCCACCCGGGCGCCCCGATGGGCATGGCCGATATCGCCCAGGTACTGTGGTGCGACCATCTCAAGCACAACCCCGACAACCCGACCTGGCCCGACCGTGACCGCTTCGTGCTCTCCAACGGCCACGGTTCGATGCTGCTGTATTCGTTGTTGCATCTCAGTGGCTACGATCTGGCCATCGAGGACCTCAAGGCCTTCCGCCAGCTCCACTCGCGCACGCCCGGGCATCCGGAACTGGGCTACACCCCGGGCGTCGAGACCACTACCGGACCGCTGGGTCAGGGGCTGGCCAACGCCGTGGGCATGGCACTCGCCGAACGCACCCTGGCCGCGCAATACAATCGTCCCGGCCACGACATCGTCGATCACCGCACCTGGTGTTTCGTCGGCGACGGCTGCCTGATGGAAGGCATCAGCCACGAGGCATGCTCGCTGGCCGGCACCCAGGGCCTCGGCAAGCTGACGGTGTTCTACGACGACAATGGCATCTCCATCGACGGCGAGGTCGCGGGATGGTTCAGCGACGACACCGCCAAGCGCTTCGAGGCCTACGGCTGGCAGGTGATCGCCGATGTGGACGGCCACGATCCCGCCGCCATCGAAGACGCCATCATTGCCGCCAGGCGGGACACGCAGCGCCCCACCCTGATCATCTGCAAGACGGTCATCGGCTTCGGTGCACCCAGCAAGCAAGGCACCGAGGCCTGTCATGGCGCGGCCCTGGGAGAAGAGGAAGTCGCCGCCGCACGCCAGCACCTTGGATGGCCACATCCGCCGTTCCACGTCCCCGAGGAGGTCTATGCGGGCTGGAACGCCGCCGAAGCCGGCCGCGGCGCGGAAGCGCAATGGCGGCAACGATTCGCGCAATACGCCGAGGCCTATCCGGAGCTGGCCGAAGCGCTCGAACGCCGCTGGCGCGGCGAGCTGCCGGGCGACCTGGGCGGCAGCGCTCTGATCGAGAACGCCCAGCACGCCTGCGATACGCTGGCGTCACGCAAGGCCTCGCTCGGCGTGCTCAACCACCTGGGACCACGCCTGCCGGAACTGCTGGGCGGCAGCGCCGATCTCGCACCTTCCAACCTGACGATCTGGGATGGCGCTCGCGCCATCTCGGCCCAGGCGCCCGACGGCAACTACCTGCATTACGGGGTCCGCGAGTTCGCCATGGGCGCCATCATGAACGGCATCAGCATGCATGGCGGCTTCATTCCCTACGGAGCCACCTTCCTGACGTTCATGGAATACATGCACAACGCCGTGCGCATGGCGGCCCTCGCCCGGCGGCAGGTGATCTTCGTCTATACCCACGACTCGATCGGCCTGGGCGAGGACGGCCCCACTCACCAGCCCATCGAGCAGCTCAACGCCTTGCGCATCACGCCGAACCTGGCCACCTGGCGGCCCTGCGATGCGACCGAGACCGCCGTGGCATGGCTCGCCGCGCTCAAGCGACAGACCGGCCCCACGGCCCTGGTGTTCTCGCGTCAGTCGCTTCCCGGTCAGCAGCGCGATGTCGCTCAGCTCGCCCATGTCGAACGCGGCGGCTACGTGCTCGACGATTGCGAGGGCACGCCCGAGCTGATCCTCATCGCCACCGGCTCGGAAGTCGGCCTGGCCATGGAAGCGGCCGCCGAACTCGACGGCCAGGGGCGTCGCGTGCGTGTCGTCTCGATGCCATGCACCAGCGAGTTCGATGCGCAAAGCGCCGACTACCAGGAAACGGTGCTGCCGGCCGCGGTCACGCGCCGCCTCGCCATCGAAGCCTCGCATCCGGATTATTGGCGCAAGTATGTGGGGCCGCAGGGACGCATCATCGGCATGTCCGGCTATGGCGAGTCGGGCAAGGCCGAGGACCTGTTCCGCCACTTCGGCTTCACCGTCGAGAATGTGGTGGACACGGCGCTCGCCTTGCTCGATTGACCCGCCCGGCGACATGACTCGGACGGTCGTGTCGCCATCCGGTGTGCCGGGCTCGGCACTCGCTCAGGGGCGCCGCGACTCGATGGGTTGCGGCGCCCCCTTGATTCTCGTCGCGGTCATCGCAAGAAAGGGTATGAGGCCAGCAGGAACGGCTACCTCAGGAAGACTCGTCACCGACGACCCCGTTAAGGAGGATGACATGAGCCGCAAGACTCTCACCGCCGTCAACCCCGCCAATGATCAGGTACTCGGCGAGCACGAGATGCTCGACGACGCCGGATTGGCCGACAAGATGAATCAGGCCCGCGAGGGCTATGCCGAATTCCGCCATTTGCCGGTGGCAGACCGCCAGCGCCGGCTGACGGCACTGGCCGACTTGATCGACCAGCATCAGCGCGAAATGGCCGAGATCATCGCCCACGAGATGGGCAAGCCCTTCCATCAGGGGATTGCCGAGACACAGATTTCCTCGGCCATCGTCCGCTTCTACGCCGACAATCTGGAATCCCTGCTCAAACCCCAGCCACGTCAGGTGGAAGGCGCTCAAAAGGCCGAAATCGTTCACGACCCGATGGGCGCCGTGCTCGGCGTGATGCCGTGGAACTACCCGCTCTATCAGGTGGTACGCTTCGCTGCGCCCAACCTGGCGGGTGGCAACGTCTGCCTGCTCAAGCATGCCTCCAACGTCCCGGGCTGCGCCAAGTTCATCACCAAGCTGTTTCACGATGCGGGCTTCAAGGAAGGGACCTTCACCTGGCTGCCGATCGGCTCCGACAAGGTCGAGGGCATCATCCACGACCCGCTGGTATGCGGCGTCACGCTCACCGGCAGTGAAGACGCCGGCCGTGCCGTGGCCAAGATCGCCGGCGAGGCCATCAAGCCCAGCGTGCTCGAACTCGGCGGTATCGACCCGCTGATCGTGCTCGACGATGCCGACGTCGACAAGGCGGTGGAGCTGGCCGTGGACGGCCGCTTCGACAATACCGGGCAAAGCTGCGCGGCATCCAAGCGCCTGATCGTGGAACGCCCGATGCTGGAGCGCTTCACCGAAAAGCTCATCGACCGCGTGCAGAAGATGCGTATCGGCGATCCCATGGACGGCGACACCGAAATCGGCCCCATGTCGCGCAAGGACCTGCGCGACGACCTGCACGACCAGGTGCAGCGGGCGATCAAGCACGGTGCGCAGCTCGAGACCGGCGGCGAGGTGCTCGACCGTCCCGGCGCCTGGTATGCGCCCACGGTGCTGACCAACGTCGCGCCCGGCAATCCGGCCTTCGACGAGGAGCTGTTCGGTCCGGTGGCGTCGGTCATCGTCGCCGATGACGCCGAGCACGCCATCGAGCTGGCCAACAACTGCCGCTACGGTCTGGGCGGCACCGTGGTCGGCCAGGACGTGAAGCGCGCCGAACAGGTCGCGCGCCGTCTCGAGGTCGGCATGAGCTTCGTCAATCGCCCCACCACGCCCTTCGCCGAGCTTCCGTTCGGTGGCGTCAAGGAAAGCGGTTACGGTCGCGAGCAGAGCGAATACGGCTTCGGCGCCTTCCTCAACGTGCGCACGGTCTACATCGCCGAATAAGCGGAGCGTGAACGCACCCAACGCAAGCGCCCCCGCCCGATATGGGTGGGGGCGCTTTTTTGTTCGGCGACCGCGATGTCACGTCATGGGCAAGGCCGGCCATGGCGCGACCGGGGCTCTGCTGAGCCGGGCCCTTCAGATATAGGCGCTGGACGTGCGTGCCTGAAAGCCGCGATAGGCGCTCTCGGTCATCATTCCCAGCACACGGCCTGCATGCTTGCCAAAACGCTTGAGCAGAGTCGGTCGCGCAGTCGAAATCGTCATGGATAACGTGCCTGTGTCGGTGGATATCCAGACATTATACCTTGGTCTTTGGACCTTGGTCTAATTTCTGCACCTGGAGCGCTCCCGACGTCAGGCACTTTCTGCCAACTGCCTGCTGGACGATACCGACTGAACCGTGCCTAGAAGTTGTAGTTGATGAATCCGCCCACGTAGGCCTGGGTCGCATCACCAATCTCGTCGACGATGGGACTGTCCTTGGCGTCGCCGGTCAGGCGCGACACGCCGACCAGGCCCGTGACGGACCACGTCCGCGTGAGATAATAACTGGCACTGGCATCGGCACCGAAGCGGAAATAGCCCTCGCTCGGCGAGTACGCATCCAGCCCGGAACGCCGGCTCTCCCGCGCGGAAATGCCGAACATGTCCTCGGTCCAGGCGTCGCTTCCATAGGCGACGTTCGGGCCCAGCGAAACGGAAAGCCGCTGGGTCAAGCGCGAGCGCCAGTGCGCCTTGGCGCTGACATGGTAGCCATCCACGTCACCGCTCAGCGGCGTTTCCACGGCCGCGCTGTACTGCCAATGGCCCTCGGTGTATTCGGCCCGCAGGCCCGCCGTGACTCCGCCGTCGACTTCATCGAGACGATGCAGGTCATCGTCGTTGTCGCGTCCGAAGGTGTAACCGAGAAACGGCGATACCCGCCAGCCATCCCGATTGATGACGTTCCAGCCCACGCCATCGCGCGCGTTGATATACAGGCTATCGCCATAGGTCAGGTCAACCGACGGCCATACGGACGTTTCGTAGTCATCGCTTCCCAGATAATCGGGAGCATGGATCGCCCCCGCCCCCAGACTCCCTTGCCAGCCGCTGTCCTGTGCCTGGCTGGGCGTTGCCACCGCCAGCATTGGTAGCGCCACGGCCAACGCCGCGTATCGATATCCTGCCTGCATGTCGACCGACTCCCTGGATTCATTGCATGACCACCGGCTGACCGCCCGCCACTTGCAGGCACGCACACCCGGCCCTTTACATACGATATCGTAGGTATCCCTGGTGCGCCAGCCGTGCCAAGCACACCCGATACGCCAACACCTCGGCAACGTCGTCGCGATCGCAGGCCGGTTCGCTCAGCAGGCTGGCCAGCACATAGTCATCCTCCAGCGCCCGGCCGGACCCGGCACCCTGGTGGGGCAACATGGCGTGGGCGACATCGCCCACTAGCAGCACCCGATCACGGACATAACGCGGCAATTCGGGGGAGTTCGTGCAGGTCCGGCGATCCGGCGTGGCTCTCTTGGCGCTCAGCGAACGCCGTCGGACGCCCGCTCCGTCTCGTGCCGTGCGGTGTAACGGCGATGCAGGACATTGTAGGCGATGGCGCCGACCACCACGCCCCAGAAGGCCGAGCCGAGCCCCAGGAAGCTCACGCCCGAGGCGGTGGCCAGGAAGGTGATCACCGAGGCCTCCAGGTGCTCCTTGTGGGCGGCGAAAGCGCTGACGTTGCTGGCGATGGCGCCGATCAGCGCCAGGCCGGCCAGCACCGCCACGAACTCGCCGGGCAGCGAGGTGAACAGCAGTACGATGGTGCCGGCGAAGGTGCCGCCGATCAGGTAGAAGATGCCGTTGGCGACCCCTGCCACATAGCGCTTGTCACGATCCGGGTGCGCCTCCTCGCCGGTGCAGATCGCCGCGGTGATAGCCGCGATCACCGTGGTGATGCCGCCGAAGCAGGCGGTGGCCAGCGACGTCAGGCTGGCCACGGTGACGATCGGCCGGGCCGGTGTGTCGTAGCCGGAGGTGCGCAGGATCGCCATGCCCGGCAGGAACTGCCCGGTCAGGCTGACCAGCACCAGCGGGATCGCCAGACCGAGCGTGCCCTGCCAGGTCCATTCGGGAGCAATGAAGATCGGCGAGGCCAGCGATAGCGTCACGCCCTCGAGGCTCGCGTCTTCCAGAGCCACCGCCAGGCCGACGCCGATGACCAGCAGAAACACCAGGCAGTAGCGCGGCGTCAGGCGCTTGAACACCAGGTAGGCCAGCAGCATGCCGATCACCAGCGCCGGCACCGTGGCCAGCGACTCGAAGACACCGACCCCGAACTGGAACAGGATACCCGCCATCATGGCACTGGCGATGCCGGGCGGGATCAACTGGATGATGCGATCGAAGGAGCCGCTCACGCCGACAATGAAGATCACCGCCGCCGCGGTGAGATAGGCGCCCACCGCCTCACCGAGCGACAGCTCGGGAAACAGTGTCACCAGCAGCGCCGTACCCGGCGCCGACCAGGCCGTCACTACCGGCACGCGCAGCCAAAGACTGAGGCCGATACCGGACACGGCGGCCCCCATGGAGATCGCCCAAACCCAGGAGGACATCATCGCCGGTGAGATATCGGCGCTCTGGGCGGCCTGGAAAAAGATGGCCAGCGGCCCGGCGTAGGAGACCAGCACCGCCACGAAGCCGGCGGTCATGGCGGGAATCGACCAATCATTGAAGCGTCGCATGTCGAGTTCCTTGGCATGATCGGAGCGGAGACGCCAAGCTGACGCCACCGCAGGAGAAAAAGGACCCGTACTGCCAAGCAATCACGGGCCAACGATGGATGAGGGAGCGCGAAGCTGGCCTGATGTCAGGCGCTGGACTCGTGAGCGGCCCGACGAATGAACTCGAAGTCCCTGGTCTCGAAGACCAGTGAAATGAAAACGCCCAGCACCAAGGCCCAAAAAGAGGCGCCGATGTCCAGGATCTGCAGCCCGGAGGCGGCGATCAAGAAGGAGAACAGCCCGCCCATCTCGTGCTTGCCGGAGAAGGTCATGTGCATGGCCGAGGTGATCACCTTGAGCAGCGCCAGGCCGGCGACGATGGCGATGAAATAGCCCGGCATGGCCTCGATCAGGCTGACCACGTAGCCATAGAAGGGCGCGCCCACCACGAAGATGGCCCCGGTGATCACCGCCGCCACCCAGCGCTTGTCCGGCTTGCCGGCCTCGGGCGACGAGCAGATGCCGGTCATCGGCGCGGCGATACAGGTGCTGTGCAGGTTGAAGAAGGCCGAGATCATGGTGCCGAAGCCACCCACGGCGGTGATGGCATTGGCCGGCACTTCCTTGTAACCCATGCCCTTGACCAGGCCCACGCCGGCGGGGGTCTCCATGCCCACCAAGATCAGCGCCAGCGGCAGGCCGTAGGCCAGGAAAGCCTCCAGGGTGAACTCGGGGACGATAAATTCGGGGAAGGTCACCGAGAACTCGACGCCGGAGAAGTCGACGCCCGAATAGGCCATGTAGGCGATACCGGCCAGCATGGCCACGATCAGCGGCGGCACACGACGCAGGAAACGCGCCGACAGGAAGAACGCCAAGATCATGATCACCGCTGGTACCAAGGCATTCTCCAGCGGCGCGACCATGTTGAGGCCGAACTTGAGCAGGATGCCGCCAACCATGCCCATGACGATCGGCATGGGGATCAGCTTCATGACAATGCCCATGACCCCGGCGAGTCCCGCCACCAGCGAGATGGCCCCGGCGATCAGGGTCGCGCCGAGGGCCGCCTCCAGCCCCACCACCGGGATGATGGCGGCGAACAGTAGCGCCCCGGGGATGGAGTTGGCCATCGGCAACGGCAGCCGATAGTAGGCGGGCATGAAGAGCCCGAACAGGCCGTTGATCAGCAGGTAGCTGATGACCCAGATCATGATGAAGTGGGGATCGAGGCCTGCGGCGGTGCCGGCACTGATATGGATCACGCCGGCGCTGAGGCCGAAGATGCCGGCCACGACGCCCGCACTGGCGTTGTCGACGTTGAGGTCGCGGATGAAATCAGCCGGCGCGTGCCGCAGGCTGACCCCCTTCTCGATGTGTTTCATGCTGTGCTCCGGATGTTGTTGTCATTGATATCAGGGGCTTCCCGGCGCCGCCCCGCATGGGCGGCGTTCGGTTTTGCTGGCGTTAGCTGGTTGGCCTTGACGGAAAAGTCACCGAGCGCAGGCCTGTTCAGCGAGGCCTAACCGAGGTCTCCCCCGGCCACCGGCAATACACTGCCGGTGATGTAGCTGGCCTCGCTTGATGCCATGAACAGGATCGGCGCGGCCATCTCGTCCAGGGTGCCGTAGCGGCCGAACAGGCAGCTCTGCCTGGTCTGGTCGATATGCGCCTGGAACCAGGCCTGCTCGGTCTCGTTGCGCGGCGCCGGGGTGCCCCGGGAGACGCGCCGCGGCGGCGCCTCGGTGCCGCCGGGGGCCGTGGCCACCACGCGGATGCCGTGCTCGGCGTACTCGAAAGCCAGCGAGGCGGTCATGGCGTTGACCCCGCCCTTGGCCGCCGAGTACGGAATGCGATGAATGCCGCGGGTCGCCGCGGAGGAGACGTTGACGATCACGCCGCCGCCCTGCTCGACCATGGCCGGCAGCGCCGCCCGGCAGCACCAAAGCGTCGGCATCAGCGAGCGGGTGACCTCGGCAGAGATCTCGGCGGCGGTGAACTCGGTGAATGGCTTGAAATTGATTGCCCCGCCCACGTTGTTGATCAGGATGTCGATGCGACCGAAGTGCGCCAAGGTCTCGCGCATAGCGCCCTCGGCCCCCTCGAAGCTCTCCAGATCGGCCAGCAGGGCGATGGCTTCGACGCCCTGCTCGGTCAGCTCGGCGGCCAGCTCCTGCACGATCTCGGCGCGATCGACCAGCGCCAGGCGAGCGCCCTCCGCGGCCGCCTGCTCGGCGACGCGACGGCCGATACCTTGGGCGGCGCCGGTAATCACCATCACCCGATCCTGGAAACGTTGGCGACTCATGCGGCCTCCCCGGTTGCCTGATTGGGTGTGAACTTCTCGTAGTGGAAGTTCTGGGGTGCGATGCCCTGCTCGTCGAAGTGCTTGAGTACGGCGTCGACCATCGGCGGTGGACCGCACAGATAGACGTCGACATCGCCGTCGTGCAGCACTTCGGCGTCCATGTGGTGAGTAACGTAGCCCTTGCGCGGATGGTCGCTGCCCTCGTCGACCACCACGGTGGCGTAGGAGAAGTTCGGCAGCCGCGCCTGGAGGGCGTCCAGGGCATCGGTCTTGACCAGGTGATCGTCCTTGTTGACGCCGTAGATCAGGTGAATCGGCTGCGCGCAGCCCGAGCGAGTGCCGCCCTGCCCCTCCTCCTGCGTCCGGGCCAACTGTTCGAGCATGGAAAGGAACGGTGCCAGGCCGGTGCCGCCGGCCAGCATCAATACCGGACGCGTCATCTCGCGTAGGTAGAAGCTACCCATCGGCCCGGTCAGTTCGAGGCGCTCGCCCGGCTTGCAGCGCTCGGTAAGATAGCCGCTCATAAGTCCTTCCGGCACATTGCGAATCAGGAAGGTGGCCCGCGATTCGCCCGGCCGCGAGCTGAAGGAGTAGGAGCGATGCGCCTCGGTGCCCGGCACGCCGATATGGATGTACTGGCCGGGCAGGAAGGTCATCTCAGACCCTTCATCCAGATCGATGGCCAGCTCGATGCTGTCCTCGGAGAGCTGCTCGACCTCGGCCACGGTACCCTCGACCTTGCCGACCGCCGCCTTGCACAAGCTCGAGGCCACCGGCACCTGAATGACGCAGTCGGTCGAAGGCACCATCTGGCAGGTCAGCACCTGACCTTCGGCGGCCTCCTCGTCGGACAGCGCCTCATCCAGATACTCGTCGCCCAGATCGAAAGCACCCTGCTCACAGTGCCCTTTGCAGGTACCACAGACGCCGTCGGAGCAATCCATGGGCAGGTTGACCTTCTGCCGGTAAGCGGCATCGAGGACGGTCTCGCCTTCCTTGCAGCCGATGAAACGGGTGACCCCGTCTTCGAAGTTGAGCGCGATGGTATAACTCATGGTCGTTCTCCTCACCCGTTCCAGATGACGCCATCAGATGTGATAGACGTCGATGACCTGGTGGATGTAATCGTTGTTCAGGACCACCTTTTTACGGGTGATCAGCGGCGCCTCGCCCGATACATCCAGCGTGTAGAAAGAGGTGCCGAAGAACTGATTGGTCTGCTGGTAACGGTGACTCAGGGTGTGCCAGTTGAAGCGCAGCTCCACCGTATCGCCCTCCTGCGAAAGCACCTCCAGGTTGGAGACCTGGTGGGTGGTGCGCGGCTCGGGGATGCTGGTCGCCCCGGAGCGCTCGGTCTTGATGCGGTAGACGCGGTCCTCGAGCCCCTCGCGATTGGGATAGTAGATCAGCGAGATCTCGCTCTGCGGGTCCTCGGTCAACCGGTCGTCGTCGTCCCAGGCCGGCATCCAGAACACCACGTTCTTGCTGTAGCAGGTCAGCCACTCATCCCATTCGCGGTCGTCGAGCAGGCGCGCTTCCCGATGGACGAAGGCCTGGATATCCAGAAAGTTCATGCTCATGGCGATGCTCTCCTCTTCTGTCGCTACGGTGCTCAAGCGGACTCGGTGGCGATGAACTGGCTGCGTTCCTTGTCGATGGCACGCAGCATCTCGGCGACCCAATGCTTGTGATGCATCACGTACAGGCCTTCATCCTCCGGTGATGCGCCACTGAGCAACGGTTTCATGTCGATCGCCTTGGCATTGTCGTCGGCGCCTTCGATCCATTGTTTGGCGCCACGGGAGAGATCGTTCCACTCGGCATCCAGGCCGGCATAGCCGCTCTGACAGGCACGGAACTCTTCCAGATCATCCGGGGTGCCCATGCCGCTGACGTTGAAGAAGTCCTCGTACTGGCGAATACGCAGCGCACGGCTATCGGCGGATTCGCCCTTGGGCGCGAAGCAGTAGATGGTGACTTCGCTCTTGTCCACGGCCAGCGGGCGGATGACGCGAATCTGGGTGGAGAACTGGTCCATCAGGTAGACGTTGGGATACAGGCAAAGATTGCGGGTCTGGTTGACGATGGAATCGGCCCGCGCTTCACCGAACTCCTTTTCCAGCCACTCCTTCTGTGAATAGACCGGGCGCACCTCGGGGTTTAGCAGGCGCGTCCACAGCATCATGTGGCCGTTCTCGTAGGAGTAGAAGCCGCCCAGGCTCTTCGACCAGCCATTGGCATCCACTGCCTTGGTGCCGCCGGCGTCGTAGTTGCGCCGCTCCATGGTCGATGAATAGTTCCAGTGCACCGTGCTGACGTGGTAGCCGTCGGCACCATTCTCGGCGCCCAGCTTCCAGTTGCCGCTGAACGTATAGGAAGACGTGCCGCGCAGGACCTCGAGGCCTTCCGGGGCCTGATCGACGATGTTGTCGATGACCTTGGTGGTCTCGCCCAGATGTTCGGTGAGGGGCTGGACGTCCGCGCTCAGGCTACCGAACAGGAAGCCGCGATAATTCTCGAAGCGCGCGATGCGCTTGAGGTCGTGCGAACCGTCCTGCTTGAAGCCTTCCGGATACGCGCCGGTCTTCTCGTTCTTGGCCTTGAGCAGCTTGCCGTCGTTCTTGAAGGTCCAACCATGGAACGGGCAGGTGAAGGTGCCCTTGTTGCCACGCTTCTTGCGGCACAGCGTGGCGCCGCGGTGGGCGCAGGCATTGATCAGCGCGTGCAATTCGCCCTGCTTGTCGCGGGTGATGATTACCGGCTGGCGGCCCATGGTGACGGTCATGTAGTCGCCCGGCTCAGGAATCTGACTCTCGTGGGCAAGGAACAGCCAGTTGCCTTCGAAGATATGCTTCATTTCCAGCTCGAAGAAGGCCGGGTCGGTAAACATGCTGCGGTGGCAACGGAAGATGCCGCTCTCGGGGTCATCGACGACGGCGCCGCGAACCCGCTCCTCGAGACGATCAAGCTGAGTGGTCATGATCATGCTCCTCATGGTGTCTTGGTCGCCGCTGCTTCCCCATCTCTCTCGGCATCAGGCCCGGGTGACCCGCCCCATCGACGGGACGAGGGGAAGTCAGCGGTGATCAGTATTCGTCAGGAATGTGCCGGAATCAGGCCTCGGCCACGGCCTTCTGTGCCCGTGCCTCAACGTCTTCCTCGAGGGCACGCGGACGCTTGTGACGGCTCTGCAGGTCGGGATCGGACGTCCTGGCCAGTTCGACATCGAAGATCACTTCGGTGAACGGCCCATCCAGGCCACGCTTTTCGGCCTCGGTTGCGTCCTCGATGCGCTGAGCCTCGACTACCAGCTCTTCACGGGTGGCGAAGGCGAAATCATCGAAAGTGTAGGGGTCGCCGGCCAGATTGATCTGGGTAGTCAGATGACGGTACCCCGGCGCAGAGATGAAAAAGTGAATATGCGCCGGGCGCTGGCCATGGCGGCCCAAGGCCGACAGCACCTGGTCGGTTGGGCTTTCCGGAGGTACGCCATAACCGGAAGGAATGATGCTGCGCACCCGGTAGCGCCCTTCCGCGTCGACCATGATGGTCCGGCGCAGGTTGTAGTCCGACTGGGACGGATCGAAGAAGGAGTAGTTGCCCTTGGAATCGGCGTGCCATATCTCGACCTGGGCGTCAGGGATCGGGTTGCCGTCGGTATCGCGGACCAGCCCGGTCAGCCACATGATCTCGGCGTCGGTATCCGTGCCATCATCCATGCGTGCCTCGCCCTCACTGACGGGAGCACCGGCCACGTACAAGGGCCCTTCGATGGTGCGCGGCGTACCGCCACTCAGGCCGGCCTGCTCGTCAGCCGCATCCATGCGCATGTCCAAGTAGTGATCGAAGCCCAGTCCCGGCGCCAGCAAACCGAACTGGCCGGCCTTGCCCAGTTCATTCAACAGGCTGACGGTGGACCAGAACTCCTCGGGCGTGACGTCGAAGTCATCCATCAGTTGGTACACATCGGACAGCAGGCGATGCATGATCTGCTTGGCGCGCGCATTGCCACCGGCTTGCTCGAAACCACTGACGGTATTCAAAAATTCCTGAACTTCGCGGGTATCGTAAATCTTGACGGTCATGGTCGTTACCTCACTTGTTGTAGTCATTGGTCGTCTATGAACTGGCGTGGCTAGATGTACCTGGGGCCTGCAAGGTCTCGCTCTCGTTCAGACATCCCCATCGCGTACGGACGACGGGTGGCGGCATAGCGGCTTGACGCGGATATCCATGTAAGGGAACAGCGGCAAGCCACTGATGATTTCCTGGAGTTCGGCGTTGTCCTCGACATCGAAGACACTGACGTTGGCGTAGCTGCCAGCGACCCGCCACAGGTGGCGCCATTTGCCCTGGCGCTGCAGATCCTGGGAATAGGCCTTCTCGGTCGCCTTGATGTCGGCGGCCTTCTCGGCCGGCATGTCGGGGGGCAGCTTGACGGTCATTTCGACGTGAAACAGCATGATCGGTCTCCCGAGTGGATGATTGGCCTCGAGCCTCAGCCGTCCTTGCGGCGGTAATGGCTCAGCTTGTCTTCATCGAGGGTGATGCCCAGCCCCGGCCCCTTGGGCAGCTCGGCCCCGAACTCGTGGTAACGCAGCGGCTCGGCAACGATGTCGTCCTGGAGCAGCAGCGGGCCGAACATCTCGGTGCCCCAGGTCAGGGTGTCGAGGGTCGCCCAGGCATGCAGCGAGGCGGCGGTGCCGAGCGTGCCTTCGAGCATGGTGCCGCCGTAGAGGCCGATACCCGCCGACTGAGCTACATGCGCCAGCTCGAGCGCTCCGCACGGCCCTCCGGACTTGGCAATCTTCAAGGCATAGGCACCGCTGAAGCCGTCCGCGGCCAGCGTGAAAGCGTCACGTGCGTCCTGGATTGCCTCGTCGGCGAGCATTGGCACCTGGAAGCGCTGCGACAGGCGAACCAGGCCGGCGAACTCCCGCGCCGGAATGGCCTGCTCGATCAGCTCGATGCCAGCGTCTTGCAGGGCGGCGATACCGCGTACGGCCGTGGCCTCGTCCCAAGCCTGATTGACGTCGACGCGAACGCTGGCGCGGTCACCCAGGGCCGCCTTGATGGCCGCTACGTGACGCACGTCGTCGTCGACGGCATTGGCGCCGATCTTGAGCTTGAAATCGCAGTGGCGACGGTCGTCGAGGCGCTGGAAGGCTTCGTCGATGTCCTTGCAGGTATCGCCGCTGGCCAGGGTCCACAGTACGGGCAAGTGCTCGCGCTGCGCCCCGCCGAGCAACGCGGCCACGGAGAGTCCCAGGCGCTTGCCCTGGGCATCGAGCAGCGCAGTTTCCAGCGCCGACTTGGCGATGGCATTGCCGCGCACATGGCGGCTCATGCGTGTCCGCAGCAGATTGATATTGGCCGACGGCTGGCCGACGAGCAGCGGTGTCAGGTAGGTATCGATGTTGCGCTTGATGCTTTCCGGGCTTTCCGGGCCGTAGCTCAGCCCACCGATGGTGGTGCCTTCGCCCAGCCCCTCGATGCCATCGGAGTGGCGCATGCGCACGATGACCAATGTCTGGCAGGCCATGGTAGTCATCGACAGCTTGTGCGGCCGGATGGTCGGCAAGTCGACCAGATGGGTTTCGATGGTGTCGATCACGGCGGACATGCGTGGCTCCCGAATAGCGCCCTGTGATGGATTGAAGGCAGTTTGATTGCGCGCCGGAGGGGAAACCAATATCGTTTGGGTGTCCTGCCATACCCAGGAGGTATCATGGAGCTGCGTCACTTGCGCTATTTCTGCGTCGTGGCCGATGAGCTGAACCTGACCCGGGCGGCGCAGCGCCTACACATGGCCCAGCCGCCTTTGACAAGGCAAATCAAGCAGTTGGAAGACGAAATTGGCGTTACGCTGTTCGAGAGGAGTCGACGCGGGCTGACCCTGACCACGGCGGGCCAGTTCTTCTATGAGCATACCTTGCAGGTACTGGAAAAGCTCGACACGACAATCACGGCTACCCGGCGCATTGCGCGCAGTAACCTGTTGATGTTCGGGATAGGTTTCGTCCCTTCGCTGTTCTATGGCCAACTGCCGCTGCTGGTACGCGGTTTGAGACAAAAGGATAATGTCGAGCTGTCGCTGGTCGAGCTGACCACGGTGCAACAGATTCAGGCGCTCAAGGCCGGACGCATCGACATCGGTTTCGGCCGCCTGCAGATCGACGATCCGGACGTGGAGCAGGAGGTTCTGTTCGAGGAGCCATTCATCGCCGCGCTGCCGGCCGGACACCCCTTGGAAAACACCCAGCCGACCCTGGCCGAGCTGGCCAGATACCCGCTGATCCTGTTTCCGGCATCGCCCAGACCGAGCCTTGCCGACGTCACGCTGGGCCTGTTCCGGCGCCGCGGGCTCAAGATCAGCGTGGCCCAGGAGGCCAACGAGCTGCAGACGGCACTCGGCCTGGTGGCCTCGGACCTGGGGATCACCCTGGTCCCCGAGCAGGTCGGCCGGCTCAAGCGCGACAACATCGTCTATGTGTCACTCGCCGAGAAGCACATCACCACGCCGATCATTTGCAGCCGCCGCCGCGGCGAGCCGCCTTCGCCGGTCATGCAGGAGGCCAATGCCATCCTCGAGGTGCTGGTCGAGAACCGACGCAGCGGCCGATACCCCTGAAAAGACGTGTCCATGACTCGATATGAACTACCGATGTCGGACCGGAAACGGTGCCAACCGATAGGTGACCATGACGCATCTGTCTTACGATGACAGACGGAAGCGTCGCCTGAACCAACTAGCAGAGGAGTCTTGGAGTGGCAGAATGGATTTACTGGCTGGACCTGGCGGGCGTGATCGTCTTTGCGCTGTCGGGCGTGATCATTGCCTGCCGCTCGAGGATGGATCCGTTCGGCATGCTGGTGCTGGCCGCGATGACAGGCATCGGCGGCGGTACCCTGCGCGATCTGTTACTGGGCATTCGCCCGGTGTTCTGGGTCACCGACCCCACCTATCTATGGGTGATCATCATCACCGTCGTGTCATCGATCGTCGGCTTTCATTACATTCACCGGTTATCGCGCATCGTCCTGCCCGTACTCGATGCCTTCGGGCTCGCCATCTTCACCATCATCGGCGCTCACAAGGCATTGGCGCTGGGCCATGGAGGTACCGTCGCTGTCTTGATGGGACTCCTCACCGGTGTCGCGGGCGGCATGCTGCGCGATGTCCTCGCACGGCGGGTCCCCATGGTGCTGCGCCAGGAAATCTATGCGACTGCCTCCATCGCAGGCGCCACGGCATACGTCACCCTGTACACGCACCCTATCCACCCCTACGCCACTATCGCGCTGCCTATCCTGGTGATCCTGGCGCTGCGTCTCAGCGCCATCTACTGGCGTCTCTCCTTGCCGGTATTCGCCTGGATCACCTCGCCAGCCGAGCCCTCATCGCGCAGCACCATGAACAACGCGGCGCCGTCGCCGAGCGAGATAGAAAAGACGCCTCGTTCTAAAGCCCGCGTGCGAATGCTTTCGCCCAAGCGACGGCGCAGATAGCCATTGCCAAGAAATTATTAGCACGCTACATTGTTGCCATCATTCCCTTCAGGAACGTTTCAATGGCATCCCCTAAGCTGTTCTCGCCGCTCACGCTCGGCCGGCTCGAATTGCCCAATCGCATCGTCATTTCACCGATGTGCCAATACTCCGCCGACGAAAACGGCAGCATGACCGACTGGCACAAGATTCATCTGGGGCATCTCGCCCTCTCCGGAGCAGGACTCTTGATCGTCGAGGCCTCCGCCGTCGCGCCGGAAGGACGCATCACCTCTGGTGACGTGGGGCTCTATTCGGACGACAACGAGCAGGCGATGGCACGTGTACTCGAGTCCGTTCGTGCCCACTCGCCGATGCCGGTCGGCATCCAGTTGGGCCATGCCGGACGCAAAGCCTCCTGTCAGGCACCTTGGGAAGGCGGGGCTCAGCTAAGCCTGGAAGAGGGTGGCTGGCAGACCGTGGCGCCTTCCGCCGTGGCGTATCAGGACGGGCAGCGTCCGCCACAGGCGATGAGCCTAGATGATATCGAGCAGCTCAAGGCGAACTTCGTCGCCTCGGCCAAGCGCGCCGAGCGTCTGGGTTTCGAGCTGATCGAACTGCACGCAGCACATGGCTATTTGCTGCACGAGTTCTTGTCGCCGCTTTCGAACCAGCGCGATGACGAGTACGGCGGCAGTCTGGAAAACCGCATGCGGATCGTGCTGGAAATCTTCGATGCCGTGCGTTCGGTCTTCCCGGACGACAAGCCTGTGGGTATCCGTATCTCCGGAAGCGATTGGGTCGAAGGCGGCTGGAATCTGGAGCAAAGCGTCGAGTTGGCCAAGGCTCTCGATGCCCGCGGCTGCAGCTTCATCGACTGCTCCGGTGGTGGCCTGGACCCACGCCAGACCTTGAACGTCGGCCCCAACTATCAGGTACCGTTCGCTCGCCGCATGAAGCAGGAAGTCGCCATGCCGGTGATTGCTGTTGGCCTGATCACCGAACCGGAACAGGCAGAAGGCATCGTCTTCGGTGGCGAAGCGGACGCCGTCGCGCTGGCCCGCGGCATGCTCTACGATCCGCGCTGGCCGTGGCACGCCGCCGCCAAGCTCGGCGCTACCGTACATGCCCCGAAGCAGTATTTGCGCAGCCAGCCGCATACGCTCAAGAAGCTATTCGGCTAACGCGACATTCACGCGTCGTAGGCGTTTTTCATCTTCGGCAAGAAGCGTATGAATCTATGGATTCATACGCACCACCGGCTTGATGGTCCTGCCGGACTTGGAATCCGCGAATGCCTCTTCCAGGGCGTCGAACTCGTAAAACGTCACCAGCTTGTCGAACGGGAATTGCCCCTGGCGGTAGTAGTCGATGAGCTGGGGGATGAACACCTTGGGCACCGAGTCGCCCTCGATCACGCCCAGCATGGTCTTGCCTTCCGCCATCAGGTCATTGTGCACATCCAGCGTGACCTCCGGCGTCACCCCCACGATGGCCAGCTGGCCCAGCGGGCGCAACGCATGCAGCCCCTGGCGCACCACCTGCGGCACGCCGGTCGTTTCGACGGCGTAGTGCGCCCCCGCGCCGGTCACGGCACGAATCTCCTCTACCACGTCCACCTGGCGGCCGTTGAAGACATGCGTGGCCCCCAGCTCCCTGGCGAGCGACAAGCGATTGTCGTGCACGTCGACGGCGATGATCCGTGCGCAGCCGGCGATACGGGCCGCCATGACGGCGCTCAACCCCACCGCGCCACAGCCGTAGACCACCAGGCTGCTGCCGGACGCAGGCTTGAGGCGATTGAGAACCGTGCCGCTCCCGGTCTGAACGCCACAGCCCAAGGGGGCCAGCAAGCCCAGGTCGAGGTCCGGATCCACCTTGACCGCGTTGCGCTCATGCACCACCGCATGGGACCCGAACGAAGACTGCCCGAAGAAGGTGGACACCGCTTCGTCACCTCGATGCAGGTAGCAGGTCCCGTTCTCGGCACGCCCGCCGAAATTCAACTCGTTCATGCGCATGCACACGGTAGGGTGACCGGTCAGGCAATGCTCGCATGCGCCGCAATGGGCAAACGACAGCACGACATGGTCCCCCGGCGCGAACGCCGTGACCTCGCTCCCCACGGCTTCCACCACCCCGGCGCCCTCGTGCCCCAGAACGACGGGAAACGGCGTCAGTTCCAGGTCCCGGGCGACGGCATCCGTGTGGCACACCCCGGTGGCCACGATGCGCAGGCGCAACTCGCTGGCCCCCGGCTCGGTCAAGGTCAGGGTCTCCACCGAGAAGGGCCCGCCCTTGTCTCGCGTCACGGCCGCTTTGATTTGCATGGAAAGCTCCTCACGACGTTGCGGTGAACGTCCCCGGGCCATGCCTCGGCCCGGGTATCGTTCCCGACTGCGGGTTAGAACGGATACTGGCGCGGCTCATGCTGCAGCGTGATCCAGTGCTCCGTGGTGAATTCGTCGATCGCCCAGTCGCCGTTGAAGCGGCCCAGGCCGGAGTTCTTTTCGCCGCCGAACGGCGCATGCGGCTCGTCGTTGACGGGGATGTCGTTGACATGGGTCATGCCCGCCTTGATGCCCTGCGCAAAACGCACGCCGCGTTCCAGGTTGCCCGTGAAGACCGCACTCGACAGACCGAACTCGGTGCGGTTGGCCAGCTCCAGCGCATGCGCTTCGTCACGCGCGGATTGAATGCCCACCAGCGGCCCGAAAATCTCCTCGTCGGCCAGCTCCATGTCCGCCGTGACATCGCCGAACACGTGCGGCGGCAAGACATTGCCCTCGGGGTCGCCCCCGGTCAGCAAGGTGGCGCCCTCGGCATGCGCCTTGGCGATCTTGGTCTGGAGCCCCTCGAGCTGCTTGGCGTTGATGATCGGCCCGACAGCGGTTTCGGGGTCGGCGGGGTCGCCCAGGCGCAATGCCTTGACGCGTTCGACGAAGCGGGCAGTGAAGGCGTCACGCAGCGGTTCTTCGACGATGATGCGATTGATCGCCATGCAGATCTGGCCCTGATGGAGGAACTTGCCGGCCACCGCCGCATCGACCGCCTGCTCGACATCGGCATCCGCCAGCACCACGAAGGGACTGTTGCCGCCGAGTTCCAGGGCGACGTGCTTGAGGTGCTTGCCGCCGCTCGCCAGGCGACCGATATTCAGCCCCACGGGGGTGGAGCCGGTGAAGGTGATCAACGAAGGCACGGGGTGCTCGACGAAGGCATCGCCGATCTCGGAACCGGCACCGACGACGACGCTCAATACGCCCGGCGGCAGCCCCGCCTCTTCGAAGATGCGTGCCAGCAGCAGCCCGCCGGTCACCGGTGTGTCACTGGCAGGCTTGACGACCACCGCGTTGCCCAGCGCCAGTGCCGGCGACACCGAGCGAGCGCTCAGGTTGAGCGGGAAGTTCCACGGGCTGATCACGCCCACCACGCCCAGCGGTGACCGATAGACACGACTTTCCTTGCCGGGAATGTCAGACGGCAGGATGCGCCCGTGGGCCCGGGTCGGCATGCTCGCCGCTTCCTGGGTGATCGCCCGTGCCGCGTTCCACTCGATCTGCGCCTTGATCCGCGTACTGCCCGACTCGCGAATGATCCAGTCGATGATCTCGTCACGGCGCTCGTCGAAGATCGCCACCGCGCGCCGCATGACATCGCCACGCGCGTTCGGTCCCAGTGCCGCCCATTCGGCCTGGGCCGCCTGCGCATGGCGGTAGGCATCGTCCAGGTCATGCCGGTCGGCCATCGCCAGATCGAGCAGCGTTTCCCCGGAATATGGATTGGTCACGGTCAGGCGGCGCTCGGCACTTCCCTGGCGCCAGCGTCCCGCGATCGGCTGGGCATCCTGATCGGCAAACAGCGGTGCTTGTGTCATGTATCTCACCTCAATCGTCATGCGAAGACGCGCCTCGTCGGGCCGCGTCGTGGTCATGCGAGCCTAGCCGGATAATTAATACGCAGACTAATAGTAATGATCAATCAACTTGATACCCCGCGGCGACTCCATGGCCTAGGACTCCAGGGGCTCATAGGGCAAGCCGACGTAGTTCTCGGCGATGGTCGTCAGGCCTGCCTCGGAGCCGGTGACATAGTCCAGCTCGGCTTGTTGCATGCGGGCGCCGAAATCCTCGTCCTCGGAAAACTTGTGGAGGATCGAGGTCATCCACCAGGAAAACCGCTCGGCCTTCCAGACACGCTTGAGACAGGTCTGCGAATAACGCGGCACCAGGTCGGTGCGGCCCTCGTGATAGACCTTGACCATCAGGCGATACAGCGTGTTGACGTCGCTGGCCGCCAGGTTGAGCCCCTTGGCGCCGGTCGGCGGCACGATGTGCGCGGCATCGCCGACCAGGAACAGCCGCCCGTGCTGCATCGGCTCGGCCACGAAGCTGCGCAACGGCGCGATGCTCTTCTCGAGCGAGGGACCGGTCACCAGATTGGCCGCGACGTCCTCGGGCAGGCGGCGCTTGAGTTCCTCCCAGAAGCGCGCATCGGACCAGTCCTCGACCTTCTCGTCCAGCGGCACCTGCACGTAGTAGCGGCTGCGGGTCTGGGAACGCATGCTGCAAAGTGCGAAGCCCCGCTCGTGGCGCGCATAGATCAACTCGTCGGAGACCGGCGGCGTGTCGGAGAGCAGCCCCAGCCAGCCGAAGGGATACACCCGCTCGAACGTCTTCAGCCGGTCGGCGGGAATCGACTGGCGCGAGACGCCATGATATCCATCGCAGCCGGCGACATAGTCGCAGTCGAGCCGCTGCGTTTCGCCGTTGTGCTCGAAGGTGATGTACGGGGCGTCGGTTTCCAGATCGTGGGGCTGCACCTTGTCCACTTCATAGAGCGTCTGGCCGCCCTCGGCGGCGCGTGCCTCCATCAGATCCCGAGTCACCTCGGTCTGCCCGTAGACCATGACCTGCTTGCCGCCGGTCAACGCCGCGAGGTCGATACGCACCCGACGGTTGTCGAAGGCCAGCTCGACGCCGTCGTGCGGCAGGCCCTCGGCATCCATGCGGCGGTCGACACCGGCTTCGCGCAACAGATCGACCATGCCCTGCTCCAGTACGCCGGCACGGATGCGGCTCAAGACGTATTCGCCGCTGCGCCGCTCGAGGATGACGTTGTCGATCCCCGCGCGTTGCAGCAACTGCCCCAGCAGCAGTCCGGAGGGGCCGGCACCGATGATCGCGACTTGGGTTTTCATGGCAATCTCCTCTTATTCGGGTCTGGCAGCACGGCCAGTCATCGAGTTGCATTTTTCACCGATGGAAACCCGCGAATAAGACAAAATCCCCGCATGAATTTATACTTTCCCAAGATCCGGCCGTAACTTTGGTCGAAGCCTCGACTTTCGTCGCACAGGAGATTGCCATGTCGGCATCGCCCAATCGCACCATTCCCGTCTTTCAGCTGTATGGCGAAACGCACCAATGGCCGACCCCCGACCTGCTGCATTGCGAGTCCATCGCCGAGCGCAGCCGACTGCACGATTGGCATATACGGCCGCACCGCCACGCCGATCTCGTGCATGTGTTGCATATCGCGCACGGCGACGTGAACCTGACCTTCGAGGAGGGTGCGCAGCGTCTGACGGGGCCGCTGCTAATCGTGGTGCCGGCCATGACGGTGCACGCCTTTCGCTTCTCGCGCGATGTCGACGGGCATATCGTGACGCTGGCCATGCCGCTGGCGCGGCATATCGCCGACACCCTGCATCCCCAGGGGCAGATCCTGGCACGCGCGGCGTTTTACCCGCTTGCCGACCAGCCGGAACGCGCCCCCATCGCCACGCTCGTCGAACAGCTCGATGCCGAGTACCGCCATCCCGCCGAAGGGCGCGACGCCTTGCTCGAAGCCTTGCTCAACAGCTTGCTGGTGCTCGCTTCACGGCGCGCGACCCGACGCCAGGCGCGTCCCGCGTCACGCCAGCATGAGCGGGGCGAGGCGCATCTGGCCCGCTTTCAGCAGCTCATCGAAGCCCACTACCATCAACAGCCCAGTATCCCCGAGTTCGCCGAACGCCTGGGCATCAGCAGCGCGCATCTCAGTGCGGTCTGCCAACGCCTCGCCGGCCGCAGCGCCCAGCAGCTGCTGCACGAACGCGTCCTCCTCGAGGCCAAGCGCCACCTGACCTATACCAACATGACCATCGGCCAGGTCGCCGAACGGCTCGGCTTCAAGGAGCCGGCCTATTTCACGCGCTTCTTCAAACGCCATGTCGCCTGTTCCCCGAAGGAATTCCGCCAGCGTCAGGCATGAGGCTGACGACAGCGGCCCCGCAGCCGCTTTGGATCCAAAGACCTCATGTCGCGTTCGGCGCTTGCCCCACGCCGCCCAGCCCGAACAGCGTGCCGTACCGCAGCCCGATGTAGGCATGCTCGCGCATCAGCATCTCCGCCCGGGCTCCCTCGCCGCGCGATAGCGCCTGGAACACGAGCTGGTGCTGGGCATGTGCCATGCGCAACTTGCCGTATTCGCGATCCAGCGCCGCGTCATCGATGATGATCGAATCGGCCGAGGCGAAGGGCAGATGGTCGTTGCGCGCGATTGCATCGTGGATCACACGGCTGCCGGTGGCACCGACGATGGCACGATGAAACTCTTGGTTGAGGGTGGCCCAGAGCTCGATATCCGCCTTGACGAGATACCCCTTTTCCAGCAGCGCCTCGCCCCGTGACAGGCAATCGCGCAACTGGGCCTCGACCTCCTGCGGCACGCCCTGTTCGGCCAGACGGCGCGCCGCCAGCCCCTCCAGGGCCCCGCGCACCTCCACCGCACAGAGCACGTCCTCTTCGGAGAACTGACGCACGACATAGCCGCGGGTCCCGGTCTTCTGCAGCAGCCCCTCCTGCTCGAGCGTGCGGAAGGCCAGCCGCACCGGCATGCGCGATACCTGGAGCCGTTCGGCGACATGCAGCTCCTTGAGGCGCTCGCCGGGCGCGTAGACTCCTTCGCTGATGAGCTTGCGCAAACTGGCGATGACATTGAGGCGACCATTTTTTTCCGATTTTTCCGGCATCTACGCGCTCCTGTCGATGCTCCCATTTTTGGATCCAACTAAAGGCTAACTTGACGCTGGGAGGCCTTAAAATCTTTACTTTGGATCCAAAGAATAATAATCCCTATTCATCATGAGGAGATTACCATGTTCCCCAAGAACACTTGGTACGTGGCCTGCACGCCGGACGAGATCGAAGAAAAACCGCTCGGCCGCACGATCTGCAACGAACAAATCGTCTTTTTCCGTGCCGAGGGCGGCCAGGTCGCCGCCGTCGAAGACTTCTGCCCTCATCGCGGCGCGCCCTTGTCGCTGGGTTTCGTGCGTGACGGTCAACTGGTATGCGGCTACCACGGCCTCGAAATGGGCTGTGACGGCAAGTGCTCCAGCATGCCGGGCCAGCGCGTGCGCGGCTTCCCCAGCATTCATGCGTATCCCGTCGTCGAACGTCACGGCTTCATCTGGGTCTGGCCCGACGATGCCGAGCAGGCCGACCCGGACCAGATCCCCGAGCTGCACTGGGCCAACGATCCCGAGTGGGCCTATGGCGGCGGGCTTTATCACATCAACTGCGATTACCGCCTGATGATCGACAACCTCATGGACCTGACCCATGAGACCTACGTGCATGCGTCCAGCATCGGTCAGCCCGAGATCGAGGAAGCCGCGCCGGAAACCAAGGTCAACGGCGACGAGGTGCTGACCATCCGGCACATGGAGAACATTCCCGCGCCGCCGTTCTGGCAATCCGCATTGCGCGGCAACAACCTCGCCGACGACGTCCCCGTGGATCGCTGGCAGATCTGTCGCTTCACGCCGCCCAGCCACATCCTGATCGAAGTGGGCGTCGCGCACGCCGGCAAGGGAGGCTACGACGCGCCGGCCGATGCCAAGGCGTCGAGCATCGTGGTGGATTTCATCACGCCGGAAACCGAGACCTCGATCTGGTACTTCTGGGGCATGGCCCGCAACTTCAATCCGCAGGACGAGGCGCTGACCGAGCAGATCCGCGAGGGCCAGGGCAAGATCTTCGCCGAAGACCTGGAGATGCTCGAATCCCAGCAGCGCAACCTGCTCCGCTATCCCGACCGCCGTCTGCTGATGCTCAACATCGACGGCGGGGGCGTCCAGGCGCGACGGGTCATCGACCGCATCCTCAAGGCGGAAGCCGAAAACGCGCAGCCGCAGCAGGCCGCCACCGCCAGTTGATGGATCTTGCACAACGAAGGATCGGCGCGCGCCGATCCTTTCCCGGTTCGCCGTTCACCCGGCAGTAGGTCATCCCATGAACGATAGTACGCTGTCTCTGTTCGTCAGAGTCACCCAGAAACGCCAGGAAGCCGAGGATATCGTCAGTTACGAGCTGTCCGATCCTCACGGGCGCCCCCTGCCCGCCTTCAGTGCCGGCGCGCATATCGATGTGCGCGTCAAGGAAGGCGTGATTCGCCAATACTCGTTGTGCGGTCATCCGGAAGAACGCGATCGCTACTTCATCGCCGTCCTGCGCGAGCCCAGTTCTCGCGGTGGCTCGGTCGCCATGCACGACGAGATCGAGGAGGGCGATCTGCTGCAGATCAGCGCCCCCAAGAACCACTTCCCCCTCGAGCCCGCCAAGCGTTCGGTCCTGTTCGCCGGCGGCATCGGCGTCACGCCGATCCTGTGCATGGCCGAACGCCTGTCGCACACCCAGGCCCAATTCGAGATGCATTATTGCGCCCGCTCGCGCGAGCGCATGGCCTTCGTCGACCGGCTCGCGCAGTCGGCCTATGCCGATCGAGTGCATTTCTATTACGACGATGCGCCGGAAGCCGGCAAGCTGGATGTCGCGGCCGTCGCCGGTGAACCGAACGACGAGACGCATATCTACGTCTGCGGCCCGAGCGGCTACATCGACCACGTCATGTCGACCTGCAAGGCCCAGGGCTGGCCATCGTCGCAGCTGCATACCGAGTATTTCAGCGGTGTGGAGACGACGTCCGAGGACGATGAAAGCTTCGAGGTGAAGATCGCCAGCAGTGGCGCGACCTTCTCGGTGCCCAAGGACAAGAGCGTCTACGAGGTATTGAGCGAGAACGGCATCGACATCATGGTGTCGTGCGAACAGGGGGTCTGCGGCACCTGTCTGACGCGAGTCCTCGAGGGCGAACCGGACCATCGCGATCTCTACCTCGACGACGACGAACGGGCCGCCAACGACCAGTTCACGCCGTGCTGCTCTCGCGCCAAGAGCAAGACGCTGGTGCTGGACCTGTAAGCCCCGCCCCTCCCTTCTGGCGGTGTTCCGATGCCCGCGGGACACCGCCGCTCTCAAGCGTTTCCCGCACGATGCCCCGCGAGCGCGACGAACGCGGAGCGTGCCGCCGTGCACGTGACGACACCCTCCCTGGCCCTCGAGCGGCAGCCCCGCCGGCACGTACCGGAGGGTATCGCGACCATGCGCCGACAACGGCCGGATGGTCGCGTCCGATGCCCTCCCGCCTGACACGTTACCGCTTGGTCGCATAAACAAAGGGATAATGTCTCAAAATACGAGATTATTACATAATCCAGTTCCCTAGCATGACAACAAGCCGTTCGCGAAGGTCTTAGGAGGCAACATGAGCCATCTCACAACAAAAACTGTCGCTTTTGCGGCGCTTCTCCTGTTCGCCTCGGCGACACAGGCACAGCAACTCGGCATCGGCACGATGGGTCAGGGCACCAGTGGATATTCCATGGGCGCCGCCATTGCACGCGTGCTCTCGGACAACGGCATGGACGCGCTGGTGCAGCCCAGTGCAGGCACCAGCGCCTATCTGCCTTTGATCGACATGGGAGAGCTCGACCTCGGCATTGCCAATGCCATCGAGGTCAGCGACGCGGTCTCGGGTCATGGCTACTTCGAAGGCCACGCCCTGGAAAACATCGCGCCGGCCGCGCGTCTCTATCCGTTCAGGGTGGGAGTCTTCGTGCGCGACGACAGCGACATGCAGACGGTCGCCGACCTGGCCGGGCACGCCGTGACCTATGGCTTCACCAGTCAGGCCACGATGAATCGCGTGCTGGACGCGATACTCGCCGCAGGCGGCATCGGCCCCTCCGACATCGAACAGGTCATGGTGCCCAACATCATACGTGGCGCGGAGGCTTTCGTGGCCGGTCGGGCCGACGGCGCCTTCTTTGCCGCCGGCTCCGGCAAGGTGACCGAGGTCGACGCTTCCACGGGCGGCGTCCGCTTTCTGCCCCTGCCGGGAGACGACGAGGCGGAAGCCCGCCTGCAGGAGGTCGTCCCGCAAGCCTATGTGGAGACCCTCGAGCCACGCGAAGGGCTGACGGGCATCGACGCGCCCATGCCGGTCATGGCCTATGACTACATGCTGGTCGTGGGCGCTCATGTGCCCGACGAGACGGTGGCGCGCATCGTCACGACCCTGCGTGACAACAAGCAGGCGCTTGTCGACTCCTTCAGCGCGTTTCGGAGCATGGATCCCAAGGCGATGCATGTCGATATCGGCGTGCCCTACCACCCCGGCGCGCTCAGCGTACTGAACGACAACGACTAAGACACGCGCCCCGCGGGCGCGGCGACGGGCCCGCGGAAGGCGCGTCCATCTCCGCGCTCGCCGCCCGGATTTCGCCACTATTCAGATTGATGGATGACAGCCATGCCCCTCTCGTCTCCAGGCACTCCCCGACAACCTGCTCCCTATGGCCTGCTGACGATGACGCTGGCCACGATCATGACCCTCTGCGCCATTCTTCAAGCTCTGGATATTCCCCAGCGGCTTGGGTTCAGCCTATATACCGAACAGTATCTGGCCGCGATCCTGGCCTTCGCGCTCGGCATGACCTTTCTCGTGGCCCCCCGTTTCACCGGGCGGCTGCGTCTCCTCGATCCAGCCCTGGCGCTGGCGGGATTTTGTGCCGCGGGCTATATCGCCCTGAGCTATCCCACGATCGTCAACGAACTGGTCTACCGGCCCGTGGACGGCCTGATCGTCAGCCTCATCATCGGCTTGCTGACAATCGAAGCCGTGCGCCGGCTGACCGGACCGGGGCTGACCATCATCGTGGCCCTGTTCCTCGCCTACGGCCTCGTCGGCTACCTGCTGCCCTTCGGAATGACGCGTCAGATCCTGTGGGACAGGCTCGCGATCTATGTGGTCATGGATACCAACGGCCTGATCGGCTTGCCGTTGATGGTCACGGCCAGCATGGTCTTTTCGTTCATCTTCCTGGGCCAACTTCTCGTCAGCTCCGGTGGCAGCGCATTCTTCAACGACCTGGCCCTGGCCCTGGTCGGACGTTCGCGCGGCGGGGCCGCGAAGATAGCGGTGGTCTCGTCCTTTCTCTTCGGCAGCGTCTCGGGCAGTGCCGTCGCCAATGTCGCGGCCTCGGGCGGTGTCACGCTGCCACTGATGCGCCGGGCGGGATACAAACCCCACATGGCCGCTGCCATCGAAGCCCTGGCGTCCACCGGCGGGCAACTGGCCCCTCCGATCATGGGGGCGGCCGCCTTCCTGATGGCAGAGTTCCTGCAGATTTCTTTCGCCACGGTGATCCTGGCGGCGGTGATCCCTTCCTTGCTCTACTACCTGGCGATCTTCTTCTACATCGATGCTCACGCCGCCGCGAACGGCATGTCCCTGCCCGAAGACGTGGAAATTCGTCCGCTGCGACGCGTGCTGGCGGATGGCTGGCAGTTCGTCGCCCCGTTCGTGATCCTCATCTTCGGCCTCTTCGGCCTGAACTGGCGGCCGGAACTCGCCGCGCTCGCAGCTGCCCTGGCCTTGGCCGTGCTGGCGTTGGTCTTGCCCTACCGTGGCAAGCGCAGTCACCTAGGCGACCTGCTGCGCGCCTTTCCCGACGCGGGCAAGGGCATGATCGAGATCGTCGTCATCGCGGCCGCCGCCGGGATGGTCATTGGCGTCCTGAACATCTCGGGCCTGGCGTTTTCCCTGACGCTGGACCTGGTGGCGATGGCAGAAGGTAGCCTGCTTTTGCTGCTACTTATCGCGGCGCTCGTCAGTGTCGTGCTGGGCATGGGGATGCCCACCGTCGGGGTCTACGTGCTGTTGGCCAGTCTCATCGGCCCCGCCCTCGTGCAGGCCGGCATAGACCCCATTGCCGCACACATGTTCCTGCTCTATTTCGGGATGCTCTCGATGATCACGCCCCCCGTCGCCCTGGCCAGCTTCACCGCCGCGACCATGGCCGGCGCCGAAGCGATGAAGACCGGCTGGCAGGCATTCCGCATGGGCTGGGTGGCTTACCTGATCCCATTCGTCATGGTGTTCGAGCCGGGGCTGGTCATGCAGGCCGCGCCCATCGATATCGCATGGCAACTCCTCGGGGCGCTGGTGGGCGTCTGGTTCGCGACCGGCGCCATCTACGGCTATCTGACCCGGTCCCTGGGCATCGTGGAGCGCGTGCTTCTGGGTATGATTGCGCTGGCGGGAATATTACCGTTCTCGCTGGGCTGGGGTGGCCATCTGGTCAATCTGCTGGCCATCTGCGCAGGCGTGATTCTCATATTTCGCACTCGGTTGATCTCGAGTCTATCTGGAAGGAGTTGATTGGTGGCCGAAGGAAGCTCCTCATCAAGCCTTACGCGGCTGATGTCGATCCTCGACATTTTCACCGAAACACGGCCGGAGTGGTCGTCGGACGACATGATGACCGAGCTCGGTTATCCACGTCCGACGCTGTACCGCTATCTCAAGGTCCTCACCGATGCCGGCATGCTCGCCTCCAACGGGCATGGCATCTATACGCTCGGCCCCAAGGTCGTCGAGATGGATCACCTCCTGCGGTTATCCGACCGTCTTGTCGCCATCGGACGCCCCGTCGTCGCACAACTGACCGAGCAGTACGCCTGTACCGCCTTTCTCGTGCGCTGGTACCGCAACCGGCTCCTCTGCATGCACTCTGAGACGTCGCTTGAAGCCCCGCTCAGCAGCTACCCCCGCGGTCGCGTCATGCCCATGAACCGTGGGGCCATCGCACGCACGATCCTCGCCCACCTGCAATCCCGCAAGGCACGCAAGATCATCGAATCCTTCGCGCCCGAGGGACCCGAAGACGCCCGCAAGGCCTATATCGCCGAGCAAGCCTCGGCGCTGCGTTCGGTGCGGCGCAACGGCTACGCCATCGCGTTCGGCGAGGTCACTCCCGGTGTGGTCGGCGTCGCTTCGCCGATCTTCGACGAAGCCGCAGAACCCGCCGGTGCGCTGTGCATGACCATGCGCCAGGAAGACTGTCCCCATGAGTTGCGCACCCTGATCACGCAGGCCGTGCCCGCCGCCGCCAACAGCATCACCGTGACGCTGCGACAGTCCCGACATACCGGCACGGACCACACCCACCTCCCCCCACAAGAGGAAGTTAAAGACCGATGAAAAATCAACAAGATGCGGATGTCATCATTTCAGGGGGCGGCCCCGTCGGCATGGGGCTGGCAATCGAGCTGGGCCAGCGCGGCATCGACGTTCTGGTGATCGAAAAACATCCGTCGCCGCAGCGAGTGCCCAAGGGACAGAACCTGACGCAACGAACGATGGAGCATTTTCGCGCCTGGGGCGCTGAGTCCGAACTGCGCGCGGCCCGCACCGTGCCGGCCGGTTTCGGGATCGGCGGATTGACCAGCTACGGCACGCTGCTGGGGGACTATCATTACGACTGGATGAAGCGCGAACTCGTCCACGCCTATTACGGCGCCGACAACGAGCGGCTACCGCAATATGCCACCGAGGACGTCCTGCGCGCCCGGGCGGCCTCTCTGGACAGCGTGACGCTGCTGACCCGCCGGGAAGTCCGTGATGTTCGCGAGGATGCGGAAGGCGTGAGCGTCATGGTTCACGACCGCACCGACGGTACGGAGGCGACGTTCCGCGCCGCCTATGCGGTCGGCGCGGATGGCAGCCGCTCGGTGGTACGCGAATCCGCCGGCCTGACCCAGACCGTCTTCGACCACGACCGCTTGATGGTCCTGCTGGTCTTCCAGTCCGATACGCTGCATCGCGCCCTGCTGGACAAGCATCCCGGCAAGAGCTTTTTCAATGTCCTGCACCCGGATCTCCAGGGCTACTGGCTGTTCTTCGGGCGCGTCGACCTGGAAGGCGAGTTTTTCTTCCATGCGCCGGTGCCCGACGGCGAAGATCCGGAGACCTTCGACTTCCAGGGGTACGTCGAACGCGCCGTCGGCCAATCCATCGACATGCATATCCGTCATCGTGGATTCTGGGATTGTCGCGTTGCCATCGCCGACAGTTACGGCAGTGGGCGCACCTTCATCGCCGGGGACGCGGCGCATAACCATCCTCCCTATGGCGGTTACGGCATCAACACCGGCTTCGAGGATGCCCGCAACCTCGGCTGGAAACTCACCGCGCGCCTCCAGGGCTGGGGCGGCCCCGAGCTGCTGTCGTCCTACGATGCCGAGCGCCGGCCGGTCTTCTGGTCCACCGCCAAGGACTTCATCGAGAAGTCCATCGAGACCGACCGCGAGTTTCTGGCCAGCCATGATCCGGCCACGGACCCGGCCGCCTTCGAGGCCGTCTGGTCCGCTCGTGCGCGTGGCGCAGTCAACGAAGTCGGCGACTTCCAGCCCAACTACCGTGGATCTCGCATCGTGGCCGGCCCTCGGGACGGCGCCGCCAGCGCGAAGGGAGCACATAGCTTCACCGCCCGGCCGGGGTATCACCTCGCGCCACGGGCGCTTCCCGAAGGTGGCACGACCCACGACCGGCTCGGCCCGGGGTTCTCGCTGATCGCACTCGGACAAGCCAGCGCCGCGGCACGTTTGGCCGAGGACGCGGCCCGATTGCATATTCCCTTGACGGTCATCGAAAGCGCTGCCCCGGGAAAGGAGGATGAAACGGCCGACTACGGCGCATCGCTCATTCTCGTGCGTCCCGACCAGTTCGTGGCCTGGGCCGGCGATAGACTGCCCGATGATCTCGACACGGCCGGCATCCTGAAACTGGCCGTCGGCGCCTGAGGGTCGTGAACGCTCGACCGTGAGCGAGGCGTCCTGACGTAAACGCCGTGAAGGTCGTGAAGAACGCGCCACGGATGGCAGGAAACCCCATGCGGTTTCCTGTCATGCGTCCCTAGGGTGCATTCCCCTCGGCGTCGTCATCGGACGCGAACCGTTTGGCCAGGCCATCGATGAACTGCCGCTGCGTGAAGCTCAGCCCCGCGTCGCGCCGATAGGTCACGCCGATGTGTCGCCGGTTGTCCGGCAACGTCACCGGCACGCGCACGAGCCCCGGCGGCAGTTCGCGTACCTTGCGCGGCGAATACAGCAATAACGCCAGGCTCTGACTCTCGCGTACCATGCTTTCAGCGAGATGGAAGGTCACGATCTCGCAGGTCTGCACCGGCGGCGTCTTCCCCATGCCCAGGAAAAGCCGCTCGAAATAGGCCCGTATCGGCGTCCCCGCCGGCGCCACGATCCAGGTTTGACGTGCCAGATCTTCCATCGACACGGATCGCACGGCGCAAGGGTGATCCGAGCGTGCCAGCACCGTAATGGCCTCTTCCGCCAGCGGCAGCTCGGCCAGCTCATCGTCCTCCCCGAGTTCGCGCAACAAGCCGACAACCAGGTCGATTTCCCCGCGGCGCAGGGCATCCGTCAGCATGACGTAGCTGCCGGTCACGGCCGACAGGCGCAGTTGAGGATACGCCACCAGCAAGTTGCCGAAGGCCTGGGCAACGCGTTCCTGCTCGCAGAACGGTGTCATTCCCACCGCCAGGCGCCCCGTCACCTCGCCGGCCAGATGTCCCAGGCGCTCCTGCAGCGGTTGCATCCGGG
The DNA here is from genome assembly GCF_039830575.1 of Chromohalobacter sp. NCBI lineage: Bacteria > Pseudomonadati > Pseudomonadota > Gammaproteobacteria > Oceanospirillales > Halomonadaceae > Chromohalobacter > Chromohalobacter sp. Next base: position 89,535 of record NZ_JBDOOX010000014.1, read on the forward strand.
CGCACATGCGATCGCGCAACGCCACGAGCCTCTCCGCCAGAGGCTCGGCACGCAGTCCCTCTCCCGAGCGCTGGAACAACGGGCTCCCCAGCCTGACCGAGATGGCGCCCAGAGTACGGCTGACGCTCGACTGGGACGTCCGCAACCACTTGGCCGCCGTTGTCGTCTTGCCCGAGTGCACTACCGCCGCCACGCATGCCAGATCGCGCCAGCGCAAATCCAGCGGCAGCGGCAATCGGGTCAACCCCGCCGCCATCAACGCATCACGCTCGTGCAGCAACTCGGCCATCACCTGCGTGCAATGCTGGCGGACGATTTCCCCTTCCGGCGTCGGTTCCGCCCCGCCCCAGCCGCGCTGAAACAGGCGGATTGCCAGTACTGATTCGGCCCGATGAATGGTACGCGACAGACTGCTTTGGCTGATGTTCAGTCTTCGCGCAGCCGATGAAAACCCCCGCTGCTCGGCCACCGCCAGGATGGCACGAATTTCACGAAGGGAAAGACCTGGCGATACCGTGTCATGCGACATTATCAAGACTCTTGGCAGCCGATGTTGACTATATCAAAGATGCAAAGCGCTATTTCATTTCCGCATGAGACGCCCTCTCCTTTTTCCCCTAACGTCAAGAAAGACGACGTGGATCGGCAGCCAAAAGAGGCAACAACATGCATGGCCAACATCAAGCCGCAGTGGTTCTCGAGCGTCGACCGCTGACCGAGCGCATCTGCGAAATCACGCTGGGCAAGGCCGATGGAACCGCGTTGCCCGCCCCCCGTGCCGGTGCGCATGTCGAGCTTCGCTTTGGCGGCAAGGATGGACGATTCTTGCGGCATTATTCGCTTGTCGGTCCACTCGACCTCACCAGTTCCCACGAGCCTTTCTGGCGCATTGCCGTACAGCGCGAGAACCGCCGCCGAGGGTCCGATTACATCCATCGGCATGTCACCCCGGGCACCTCTGTGCTGGTATCCCCCGCCCTCAGCCCCTTTCGGCTGACCGCCGATGAAGGCCCCGTTCTACTCATCGCGGGCGGTATCGGCATCACCGCGATTCTGCCCATGCTGCGCGCCTGCGTGATGCGCCGTCGCGAGGTTCGCATGCTCTACATCGGCCGCAGCCGTGCCGCCATGGCCTATGTCGAGGACGTCGAGGCGTTGGGCGGCGACGCCGTCACCGTGCACGACGCGACATCATCCCGTGGCCGACCGGACCTTGAGGCATTGCTCGCCCGTCAGCCCGCCGATACCACGGCGTACGTATGCGGCCCCCCGGCGTTGATCGAGGGCACCCGCCAGGCGGCACGACGGCTGGGATGGCCGGCGGCGCGCGTGCGTCATGAAGTCTTCAACCCCGCCCACAAGGAAGAAGATCAAGCCGTCACGGTGCATACCCGGGGGACGAGCGTTCACGTCTCGCCCGGCCACACCCTGCTGGAGGCACTCGAAACGGCCGGTGTCGAGACCTTCTCGGACTGTCGGCGCGGAGAATGCGGTCTGTGCATCACGCCGGTCAGCAACGTCGAAGGCGATATCGACCATCGCGACCGCTTTCTCTCTGCCGACCAGAAACGCGGCAACCGGCAAATCGCCCTGTGCTGCTCCCGTCCTCGCTCGACGTCGATCGAGCTCGATCTCTAGATGACAAAAAGCAATAAAGGAGGCCATCGTCATGCCCCATGCCAATCAAGCGATACCGCTCGATGAAGAAGCCATTTTCGACGCCATGCCCATGGAGGGAGAGGGCCAGTTCGCCAACCATGCCACGCCCTTGATTCGCAACTGCTGGTATGTGTGCGCACGGCGCGACGAAGTGGGTCGCACGCCCATCTCACGCCGCCTGCTCGATACGGACGTCGTCATGTATCGCACCCGGGACGGCCGCCCGGTGGCCATGCACAACCGCTGCCCTCACCGTGCCTTTCCGCTGGCGAAGGGCCACGTGGAGGGCGACCGGCTGGTGTGCGGGTATCACGGCATGCAATTCGAGCCCGACGGGCTTTGCGCGCACCTGCCCGCGATCTCCCATGTGCCCGCCAATGCCTGCGTGCAGACCTACCCCATCGCCGACCGCGGCCCGTTGACCTGGATCTGGATGGGCGATGCCAACCTCGCCGACGAGGCACTGATTCCCGAACTGCCCTGGCTGGCCTCCTCCGAGTGGGGCAGCGTGACCGGCGACTTTCATATCAAGGCCGACTATGTCTCGATGCATGAAAACCTCATCGACCAGACCCACTTTCCCTTCCTGCATCCAGGCACGGTGGGCACCCCCGAGTACGCGCGGGCCAGCATGAACGCCACCACCGAGGGCGATCAGGTGCTGATTCATCGTCGACTGGACAACGCGCCGCCTCCGGGCATTTACGGAAAACCGGCCGATATCATGCACAAGAACGTCGACCGCACCTCCGAGGCACGCTTCGTCTCTCCTGCCGTTCACATGGCCCACGCCAGGATCTTCGATCCACAGCCGGAGCCCGGAAAGCCCTCGGTTTATGGCTACTACATCACGCATTGCTTCACGCCCGAGTCCAACCATTCCATCCACTACTGGTGGTTCAATTCTCGCGACTATGGCATCGACGACACCGACATCGATGCCTTCATGTACGAGGCCAGCATGCAAGCCTATTACGAGGACGTGGAAGCGCTGGAATGGATCATGGACGTCGTGCTGACCGACAACGAAGCCCAGCAATTCGAGTTGAGCTTCGCGCCCGACAAACCCGGCCTGATGGCCCGGCGAATCATGCACCGCCTGGCGATGTCGGAGCGCGGTTGACACATCACCTCGTCGGCAAAACACCATCTATTGCCGAGCGTCGCCGAAAGGACTGGGTAGCCGCTACCCAGTCCTTTTCGTATTCACCCTGGCGATTTTCAGATCGGCATCGTCACGCCGCGCCAAGCAGCCCATGCGGATCCAGCACGAATTTGCTGGCCACGCCGGAGTCGAACTGCTGATAGCCCTGCGGTGCATCTTCCAGGGAAATGACCTGGGCGTTGACGATCTCGGCGATATTGAGTCGCCCGTGCAGGATCGCCTGCATCAACTGGCGATTGTATTGCACCACCGGCGTCTGCCCGGTATGGAAGGAATGTCCCTTGGCCCAGCCCAGGCCGAAGCGCAGGCTGAGATTGCCGCTCTGGGCCGCTTTCTCGGCGGCACCGGGATCCTCGGTGACATAGAGCCCGGGGATGCCGATCGAGCCGGCTTCGCGGGTCACTTCCATCATCTGGTTGAGCACCACCGCCGGCTGTTCCTTGCCGCCATGGCCCACGGCCTCGAAGCCCACGGCGTCGATGGCACTGTCGACCTTCGGTTCGCCCACCACGGCGGCGATCATCTCGCCCAGGCGATCGTGACGGCTCAAGTCGATGGGTTCGAAGCCCATCTTGCGGGCGTGTTCCAGGCGCTGCTGGTTGAAGTCCCCGATCATGACCACCGCGGCCCCCAGCAGGTGCGCCGATGCCGCCGCGGCAAGCCCGACCGGGCCGGCCCCTGCCACATAGACCGTCGAGCCCGCGCCTACCTTGGCATTCAAGGCACCATGGAAGCCGGTCGGCAGGATATCGCTCAACATCGTCAGGTCGCGGATCCTGTCCATCGCCTGATCGCGATCCGGAAACTTGAGCAAGTTGAAGTCGGCATACGGCACCATGACATAGTGCGCCTGGCCACCGACCCAGCCGCCCATGTCGACGTAGCCGTACGCCCCGCCGGCACGCTCGTCGTTGACGTGCAGACACAGCCCGGTGTGGCCTTCCTTGCAGGTCCGGCAGCGGCCGCACGCGACGTTGAACGGCACCGAGACCAGGTCCCCGATGTCGAGAAACTCGACGTCCTTGCCCTTCTCGATGACCTCGCCGGTGATCTCGTGACCCAGCACCATGCCCGCCGGCGCCGTCGTGCGGCCACGCACCATGTGCTGGTCGGAACCGCAGATATTGGTGGAAACCACCTTGAGGATCACCCCATGTTCAATGGCCTTGCCACTGGGCGCTTGCATCTTGGGGTAAGCAATGTCCTGAACCTCGACCTTGCCGGGCCCGGTATAGACGACACCACGATTATTAGCCATCTTCGACCTCTCCTGCTGAGAATGGGCCGATACCGCACCCGGTATCGGCATAGCGGGACCGGCGCCCACCTGACGCATGGCACCTAGTCCATCATCGTATCGGGAAGAAACAGCACGATATCGGGAAAGACGATCAACAGCCCGATGGCCGCGATCATCACCAGCCAGAACGGCATGACACCCTTGAAGATGTCGCGCAGCGGCACGTTGGGTGCCACGGACTTGACGATGAAGACGTTCACGCCCACCGGCGGGCTGATGAGCCCCATTTCCAGTGTCAGTACCACCAGCACGCCGAACCAGATGGGATCGAAACCCAACTGGGTGATGACCGGGAAGAAGATCGGCATGGTCAGCACCAGCATCGCGAACCCTTCCAGGAAGCAGCCCAGCACCAGGTAGCAGGCCAGTATCAACAGCAGGACGCCATACGGCCCGATATCCAGGGCCATCAGGAAATCGCCCAGGGCCTGCGGGATATGGCTCAAGGCCAGAAAGGGGTTGAGCATGTGCGCGGCGATCAGAATCAGCATCACGGTCGCCGTGGTGGTGATGGAGCTTTGTGCCGCCCGCCAGAAGGAAGCCAGGGTCAGCTTGCGCATGGCGGCACCGAACAGGATCGTCAGGCCGGCGCCCACGGCGGCGGCTTCCACGGGAGAGAAGATGCCCGAGTAAATGCCGCCGATCGTCAGCAGGATGATGATCAGGATCGGCATCGCGCCCAGCAGCCCCTGCTGCTTCTCGCGCCATGACGTCTTGGGACCGGAGGGCGCGAGAACCGGCTTGATGGTGGCCAGCAGCATGATCAGGAGCACGAACAGCAGACACAGCATGATCCCGGGCAACACGCCCGCCAGGAACAGGCGGCCGATGGACTGCTGCGTCAAGATGGCGTAGATCACGAAGCCGGTGGAAGGAGGAATGAGGATCCCCAGCGTCCCCCCGGCCGCCACCGAGCCCGTGGACAGCTTGGCGCTGTAGTTGAAACGCTCCATCTCGCTCAGCGAGACGCGTCCCATGGTCAGTGCCGACGCCACGGAGGAGCCGCAGAGCGCGGCGAAGCCGGCACACCCCACCACCGTGGCCGACGCCAGACCGCCCCGCACCGAGCCGATGAGCGCATAGGCAGCATCATAAAGCTTGCGGCTCATGCCCGCCTCGGTGGCGATATTGCCCATCAAGATGAACAAGGGAATGACGATCAGCTCGGCGTTCGAGGCGATGGTAAAGGTTTCGCTGGCCAACAGGCTCAAGGCGGAATTGAGGCTGTCGAGCACGGTGATTCCCCCGAAGCCCACCACGAAGATCGCGAAGGCCACGGGAATTCGCAGTACCAGAAGCGCCAACAGCGCCAGGATGCCCAGGGCACCCACCAGCTCGGTACTCATAAGTCCTCTTCCTTTTGCAAAGACGCGTGCCGGTGGGATGACGTCAATGACGTCGAAACGATGCGCGCCAGCATGGAAAGTGCCGTCAAGAAGGCAAAGAACGCCACGATGTATTGGAACGGTGCCTTGGGGATCGCGATGATGTTGGTGCTCAGGTTGAGCAGCTTCGACATTTCCGCCGCGCCGAGCATCGTGTAGCCGATCGCCGTGAAGATGGCACACCCCAGGACCCAGCCCGCCATATCCAGCCAACGATTCATCCGCGCGGGAAACTTGTCTTCGAAGATATCCACGGCGATGTTGCCGCCCTGCCGGTCACAGAGGGCCATGCCACCGAACACGATGATGACCATGGTCATTTGCGACAGGTCCTGACCGCCCGGCAAGGGGGCGCCGAACAGGCGCCCCGTGACATCGATCAAGGTCACCGATACTGCAAAGATCAGCGCCAGGGTGCCGAGGATGCTGGACAGGTTCACCAGCCCATCCAGCGTGCGGGTCACCCGCGTGCGAAAGCGACTCATCGGGAATTCACTCCCCACGCATGGCGTCTAGCACGTCATTGGTGCCCTTTTCCGCCAGACGCTGCTCGCGGAAGTCATCAGCAATGCGCTCGAACGCGGCGATTTCTTCCGGGTCAAGCTCGATCACCTCGTTGTCGGCATCCTCGCGAATGGCCTTCAGGGTTTCGTTGGCACGCGCATTCCAGCCTTGTTCTCCGCTGCGGGAGAGTTTTTCGCCACTGTTGTCGTCGATGGCTTGCTGGAATTCGGCGGAAAGGCTGTCGTATTTGTTCTGGTTCATGGCCAGATAAAACATGATGTGGCCCAGGGGAGCTCCCACCGAATAGACATTGGCCACTTCATCGAGCTTGAAGTCGTTGACGGCACTGGCGCCGGTCACCAGGCCATCGATGAGACCGGTTTGCAGCGAGTTGTAAATCTCGCCGGCGGGCATTTGCACGGGCGTGCCGCCGTAGGCATCGATCAGTGCCGCCGTCATTTCTCCCGAGACACGAATCTTGAGTCCTTCGAGATCTTCGGGCGTGCGGATTTCTTCATCTTTCATGATGAAAATGTTCGGCTCGCTGACCCAGAGCGCCAGCGGCTTGGTGCCGGGAAACTCACTCTTCAACTGGCCTTCATAGGCATTCCAGAGCATGTCGTAGCCATGCATGTCGTCGGGAATGGCACCGGGCATTTCCACGACCATCGATTTCTTGAATTGCGACGAGGTGTACCCCGGCAATCCCCAGACGATGTCCGCCACCCCTTGCAGCACGCGCGGGTATTGTTCCGTGGGGCCGGAACCCAGCTCGCCTCCCGGATAAACCTTGATTTCCAGCTCTCCGTTCGTCTGCTTCTCGACACCCTCCTTGAGGGGATAAACGACGGCACTGTTGACGACATGTGCCGGCGATACGAAGTGTGCAAGCTTCAAGGTTTCAGCGGCGCTCACGCCGGCATTGGCGGCCAGTGCCACGCCAGCGGTCAGGGTTAATAGGGCACGGCTTTTTAACGTTTTCATTCCGGCGTCTCCCGACTTTTATTAAACTTTCGTCTTATTTTATTCTCCGGTTTCCCACGAGGATGCATAAAGAAACGGAGCCTGAAAGCACCGTACCCGGCCCTCAGTCACGGCAACAAATTCAAATCGCGTGCTTGGGTATACGTTTTTGCTATCCCGGTCACGCCCGGGTAGACGAGGAGGGGTCGGCCATGCGCTCCCCAAGCGTCAGCAAGATGTCCTTGAGGACTTTCAAGGCCTGGGTCGGGGAGTCGTCGGCACGTGTGGTGATGCCGATCGGGCGGAGCGTGCCCGTCAGCTTGATGGGAAGCAGCGCCAGCTGGCCGCTCTGGACTTCGAAGAACACCTGATGGGGCGAGACCAGCGTCACGCGGTCGCTGTCGAGCAGCAGGGTGCGAATCGTGCTGAGATTGCCGGACTCCACCACGACCGAAGGCGGTTGCAGGCCGGCACTGCGAAACTCCTGCTCGAAACTCACGCGCGCCGGCGTGCCCTGCCGGGGGGCGATCCATTGCGCATCGAGCAGATCGCTCAATTGCAGCGCGGCGTGCTTCATCAGGGGATGACCGTGGCGTGCCGCGACGGCGAGGCGATCATGGAAGAGACGCTGCTGATGCGTGTCCTCGCTGGTACCCGCCTGGCGCAGCGCACCGATGAGGATATCGATCTCGCCATGACGCAGCGACTCGAACAGGGCGTCGTAGGTGCCCTCGATGATCGTCACGTTCAGGCCCGGCAATTCACGCAACAAGGCATCCACGGCATGCGGCACCAGTAGCGAGCTGGAAAGCGGCAAGGTACCGATCACCACGCGACCCCGCACCTCGCCCTGCCAGGCGGAGAGGTCATCGCTGACCAGGGACAGCTCGCGCAAGGCCATCTTGGCATGACGAATCAGCACCGCACCGCCATCGGTGGCCAGCATGCCGCGTTGCGTGCGCAGGAACAGCGCGATGCCCAGCAGGCGTTCCAGGTCGCGCAGATTGCCGCTGACCGCCGGCTGGGTCAGTCCCAGGCGTTTGGCCGCCAGGGGCTCGTTATGCAGGTCGGCGACGGCCACCAGCACCGTCAACTGACGATGCGACAAGCGCTGCGGGAGGCGCTCGAAATTGCCCTCGGGGTGCAGACGTGCCAGCGCGGTCTCGGCCTCGATCAACTGCTGCAAGGCACGCCGGAAGCGATGCAGGACTATCTTCCCCGCCGTGGTGCATAACATGCCGCTGCGATGGCGCTCGAACAGCGCCAGGCCGAGCTCCTTTTCCAGGTCACGCACCGCCCGTGTCACGGCGGGTTGCGACAGATGCAATGCCTCGGCCGCCCGCATCACGCTGCCCGCCTCGGCCACGGCGATGACCGCACGCAAGCGCCGCATGTTGGGTGCGTAATCGAATGCCTCGCGATGCAGTTCGGTCATGGCTGACCTCTTCGACATGAATCTGCGTCCAGCATGCCGCATGGCGGCGCCGCGCGATATGCCATAAAGGGAGCATGGCCATCCGCGCCGTGGCGGGGATCGGCGCATAAGCAAAACGCATATTGACGCCAGCGAAAAACATTATTCGCGTTTCGGGCAAGCTGACAGGATGAAACCATCGTCTTCAACGGTAGGTTATCGCTCATGACTGTCGCGTCTTCTTCTCCCGCTGGCCTGGTGGTCAGCGCACACTCGGCGGATTTCGTATGGCGGGCCGGTGGCGCCATCGCCCTGCACGCCCGGCAGGGCTATGCCATGCATATCGTCTGCCTGTCGTTCGGCGAACGGGGCGAATCCGCCAAGCTGTGGCGCCAGGGCAACATGAGCGAGGAAAAGGTCAAGGCGGCCCGCCGCGAGGAAGCCGAAGCCGCCGCCGCGGCCTTGGGGGCCAGCGTCGAGTTCTTCGATATCGGCGACTACCCCATGCGCGCCGACAAGGAAACGCTGTTCCGGCTCGTCGAGGTCTATCGCCGCGTGCAGCCCGAGTTCGTGCTCACGCATTCGCTCAAGGATCCCTACAACTACGATCACCCGCTCGCCACCGACCTCGCCCAGGAAGCCCGCATCATCGCCCAGGCGGAAGGCCACAATCCCGGCGAGACCATCGTCGGCGCCCCGCCCGTCTACTGCTTCGAGCCGCACCAGCCGGAGCAATGCCAGTGGCGCCCCGACGTGCTGCTCGACATCACCGAGGTGTGGGACGACAAGTACCGCGCGATTCAGTGCATGGCCGGCCAGGAACACCTGTGGGAATACTACACCCGCGTCGCCCTGCAGCGTGGCGTGCAGGCCAAGCGCAACATCGGCATCACCGCGAACAAGAACATCCAGTATGCCGAGGGCTATCAAAGCATCTTTCCCCGCGTCACGGAGAATCTGGCATGACGACCTCGCTGGAAACGCCCGGTATCGTCGTACGCGACATTCCCCGGGCCAAGCGCGAACACATCGATGCCCTCGGCGAAGAGGGCGTCGCCACCGTGCATGAAGCCCAGGGCCGCAAGGGACTGCTCGACCCCGCGATCCGCCCCATTCAGCAGGATCGCGGCATCAGCGGCTCGGCGGTGACCGTGCTGGTCTCGCCCGGCGACAACTGGATGTTCCACGTCGCCGTGGAGCAGTGCCAGCCCGGCGACATCCTCGTGGTGGCCACGCGCTCGCCCTGCGTCGACGGCTATTTCGGCGATCTGCTGGCCACCTCGCTGCAGGCCCGCGGCGTGCGCGGCCTGGTCCTCGACGGCGGCGTGCGCGACACTCGCATCCTGCGCGAAATGGGCTTCGCCGTCTGGTCGCGCGCCGTGCATGCCCAGGGCACCGTCAAGGAGACCCTGGGCTCGGTGAACATTCCCGTCGTCTGCGCCGGCCAGTGGGTCAACCCCGGCGATATCATCGTCGCCGACGACGACGGCGTGGTCGTGGTGCGTCGCGACGAGGCCGACGGCGTGGTCGCCGCCAGCCGCAAGCGCGCCGCCGCCGAGGAAGACAAGCGCGTGCGCCTGGCCAATGGCGAACTGGGCCTCGACATCTACGACATGCGCCAGCGACTGGCCGACAAGGGGCTGACCTATTACGACGACCCGCAGGCGCTGGCACGTGCCATGGAGTCCTCGTCATGAGCCAGACGCGCATCCCGTGTCTGCAGATGCGCGGCGGCACCTCGAAGGGGCTGTACTTCCTCGCCGAGGACCTCCCCCGCGACACCGCCCGGCGCGATGCGGTATTGCTCGCCGCGATGGGCTCGCCCGATGCGCGTCAGATCGACGGCCTGGGCGGGGCGACCTCGCTGACCAGCAAGGTCGCAATCGTCGACCGCCCGACCCGGGACGACGTGGATGTGGATTATCTTTTCGCCCAGGTCGTCGTCGACGCCCCGCGCGTCGACTATGGCCAGAACTGCGGCAACATCCTCGCCGGCGTCGGCCCCTTCGCCATCGAGCGCGGCTGGGTGACGGCATGCGACGGCACGACGCCGGTACGCGTGCACATGGTCAACACCGGCCAGGTGGCGATCATCCATGTCCCGACCCCCGGCGGTAGCGTCGCGTACGCCGGCGACGCCCAGATTTCCGGCGTGCCGGGCAGCGCCGCCCCCTTGATCGTCGAATTCCAGGATACCGCCGGCTCGAGCTGTGGCGCCCTGCTGCCCACCGACCACCCCCGCGACACCGTCGAGGGCATCGACGTGACCTGTCTCGACAACGGCATGCCGGTGGTCCTGCTGCGTGCCGAAGATCTCGGCGTCAGCGGTCACGAAAGCTGCGCCGACCTGGAGGCCAATACCGCGCTGCGTGAACGCCTCGAACGCATCCGCCTGGCGGTGGGGCCGCGCATGAATCTGGGCGACGTCAGCGAACGCACCGTGCCCAAGATGACCCTGATCGCCGCGCCTCGGCATGGAGGCAGCCTCGCCACGCGCTCGTTCATTCCGCATCGCTGCCACGAGGCCATCGGCGTACTCGGTGCGGTCAGCGTGGCCAGCAGCTGCCTGGTACCGGGCACCGTGGCCGACGGGCTGGCGGTGCTGAACGAGGGACCGACACAGCGCCTGTCGATCGAGCACCCGACCGGCGAGTTCACCGTCGAGTTGACCCGTGACGCGGACGGCGAGATCGTCCGCGCGGGACTGCTGCGCACCGCCCGACTGCTCTTCGAAGGCCACTTGCATGTGCCGCGTGCCGTCTGGAATGGCGACACCGCGGCCCACTCCAACGGAGCCGCTTCATGACATCCGTACCGCTATTGCCGCTGCCGGGCCTGCTGTGCGACGACGCCGTCTGGACCGAGGTGCGCGAACATCTCGTCGCCCCTACGCTGCCCACGCCCGACTACGGCATGGCCGATTCCATCGGTGCCATGGCCGACATTGCCTTGCAAGACGCGCCCGAGCGCTTCATCGCGGTGGGCCATTCCATGGGTGGCCGCGTCGCCCTCGAGATCCAGCGACGCGCACCGCAGCGTCTCGCGGGCCTGGCGCTGCTGGATACCGGCTTCCGCGGTCGGGCGGCGGGAGAAGCGGGCCAGCGCGAACGCGAAAACCGTCACGCGCTGCTGGCCAAGGCCCGCCAGGACGGGATGCGCGCGATGGGCGGCACCTGGCTGCAAGGCATGGTGCACCCCGAACGGCTCGACGACGAAACACTCGTCGAGGCGATCCTGGCGATGATCGAGCGCAAGGATCCCGACACCTTCGCCGCCCAGATCGACGCGCTGCTGGCCCGTCCGGACGCTACCGAGCAACTGGCCGGCATCGCCTGCCCGACCCTGCTGCTGTGCGGACGCCAGGATGCCTGGAGTCCGCTGGAACGCCACGAGGAAATGGCGGGGCTGATTCCCGGCAGCCGTCTCGAGGTCATCGAGGAGGCCGGCCACATGAGTCCCATGGAGCGCCCCGCCGCCGTCGCCCGGGCGCTCGACCACTGGAGAAACCACGCATGACCGCCTTGTCCCACGAAGCCCGAGCGGCCATCGAACAGGCCTGCACCCGCCTGGTCCTCGATGCCGCCGCCGCCACCGACCGTCAGGACTATGCCGGCCTCGTGGCGCTTTTCACGCCGGACGGCCAGCTGTTTCGGCCCACCGCTCCCGAGGAACCGCTCGCCGGGCGCGACGCGATCCTGGCAAGCTACCAGGCACGCCCGGCACAGCGCATCACGCGGCATTTCTGCAGCAACATCCGTGTCCAGGTGGAAAGCGCCGAGCGCGCGCGGATCAGCACCTACGTGCAAGTCTTCGCCGCCGATACCCAGCACGCGCCGGACGGCCACTTCGGCTGGCCGTTGGCGGGGCGCACCATGATCGGTGAATTCGACGACCTGTGCGTCCTCGATCAGGGTGCCTGGCGCTTTGCCGAGCGCCACGCACGTTTCGTCATGCATCGCGATGGCTGACGCCATGCGTCACCTCACCAGCCACCACACAATAGAAAAGGAAAAACACGCCATGTCGGATGCACAAGAGCGCTGGGGCATTCCCGGCACCTATGTCTTCGACCTTGCGCTCTCGCGACAAGGGTATGCCATCAACAAGATGTGCAACTCGCTCAAGTTCGACGAGAACCGCGAGGCCTTCAAGGCCGACGAAGAAGCCTACATGGAACGCTACGGCCTGTCGGAAGAACAGAAACAGGCCGTTCGCGAGCGTGACTGGCTGCGCCTGACCCAGCTCGGCGGCAACCTGTTCTTCTTCCTCAAGCTCGGCGCCACCCTGGGCTACGGCCTCTACACCATCGGCGCGCAGATGCGCGGCGAGAGCTACGAACAGTTCATGTCCACCCGCAACGTGCCAGGAGCAACCTGATGGGCAAGATCGTCGCCGGTATCGGCTCCTCCCATGTGCCCTCCATCGGGCGCGCCTACGACCAGAAAAAACAGGCCGATCCCGCCTGGCAGCCCCTCTTCGACGGTTACGAGCCCGTCAAGCGCTGGCTGGCCGAGGAGGTCAAGGCCGATGTCGTCATCCTGGTCTACAACGATCATGGCACCGAGTTCTTTCTCGACCGCTATCCCACCTTCGCGCTGGGTGTGGCCGACAGCTACGAAGTGGCCGACGAAGGCTACGGCAAGCGCCCCTTGCCGGACTTCCCCGGGGATGCCGCCTTTTCCGAGCATCTCGCCAACCATCTGGTCGCCGACGAGTTCGACCTGACCCTGTGCCAGGAAATGGCCCTGGACCATGGCTTCCTCACCGCCATGCCCCTGCTCTGGGATCACGACGACACCGCCTGGCCGGTCAAGGTCGTGCCGCTGCTGGTCAACGTCATCCAGCACCCTCTGCCCACCGGCCAGCGCTGCTTCAAGCTGGGAGAGGCCATTCGGCGCGCCGTCGAGGCCTACCCCGAGGACACGCGCGTCGTGGTGGTCGGCACCGGCGGCCTCTCGCACCAGCTCAATGGCGAGCGTTTCGGACACATCAACGAAGAGTGGGACAAGCAGTGGCTGCAGCGCATTCAGGACGAACCCCGCGAGCTTGCCGCCCTGTCGCACAAGGAAGTGATGACGGCGGCCGGCGCCGAGGGCGGTGAAGTCATCATGTGGTTCGTGATGCGCGGCGCCATGACCGAACGCGTCGAGGAAGTGCACCGCTTCTACTACGCCCCGATGACCACGGGCATCGGTCTGCTCGCGCTCAACAACAGCGACTGACCTTCCGCTCTCGCACGAGGTATCGAAGATGGCACGTATCATCGGCGGACTCGCCGTTTCCCACACCCCGACCATCGGCTTCGCCGTCGACCATGAAAAACAGCAGGAGGCCGCCTGGGCACCGATCTTCGAAAGCTTCGCGCCGATGACGCAGTGGCTGCAGGACAAGCGCCCCGACGTGCTCTTCTACATCTTCAACGACCACGTGACGTCGTTTTTCTTCGACCACTATTCCGCCTTCGCGCTGGGGGTCGACGACCATTACGCGGTCGCCGACGAAGGCGGCGGACCGCGTGACCTGCCCGCCATCGGCGGACACGCGGCGCTCTCGCGGCATATCGGCGAGAGCCTGATGGCCGACGAGTTCGACATGGCGTTCTTTCAGGACAAGCCGCTCGATCACGGGCTGTTCTCGCCGATGTCGGCCCTGCTGCCGTTCGAGGAGGGCTGGCCGGTCGAGGTCGTGCCCCTGCAGGTGGGCGTCCTGCAATTCCCGATCCCCAGCGCGGCGCGTTGCTACAAGCTGGGGCAGGCACTGCGCCGCGCCATTGAAAGCTACCCGGATGATCTCGACGTCGCCATCGTCGCCACCGGCGGCGTTTCGCACCAGGTGCACGGCGAACGCGCCGGCTTCAACAACCCGGAGTGGGATGCGCAGTTCCTCGACCTGCTGATCGACGATCCCCAGCAGCTCACCCAGATGACCCAGGCGGAGTTCGCCACCCTGGGCGGCCTGGAAGGCTCGGAAGTGATCACCTACCTGATCATGCGCGGCGCGTTGTCCCACTCCGTGATCAAGCGCCACCAGGATTATTACCTGCCGTCGATGACCGGCATCGCCACGTTGATTCTCGAGAATCAGGCGCGGCCCAACCCCGTCGACCTGAGCGAGCGCTATCGCCAGCACAGCCGTCATCAACTGGCCGGCATCGAGGCGCTGGAAGGTACCTACCCCTTCACGCTCGAGCGCAGCCGCAAGGGCTATCGCATCAACCGTTTCCTGCATCGGCTGATCGAGCCCGACTGGCGCGAGCGCTTTCTCGCCGACCCTGAAGCGTTGTTCGACGAGGCGGCTCTCAGCGAGGAGGAACGCCGCTTGATCCGCGAGCGCGATTGGCGGGGCATGATCCACTACGGCGTCATCTTTTTCCTGCTGGAGAAACTCGGTGCCGTCATCGGCACGTCCAATCTCCATATCTACGCTGCCATGCGCGGCGAGAGCCTGGAGGAGTTCCAGAAGACCCGCAATCAACAGGTCACTTACTCGGTGGCCCGCCGCCAGGGTTCCGGTGACGCATCCTCTGCCGAGACTTGATAAGCTGTCGCTTTATTTCATTACCACCCGGGAACGTTCGATGGTTCACAAAAAGGCAATTGCGTATTCCGTCTCATTCGCCGCGTTCCTGGGCCCTTTTACGCAAACCGTCTACGTTCCCATTCTCCCCGAGCTGCAGGACACCCTGGCCACCAGCCAACTGCTGATCAATGCCAGCATCTCGGTGTTCACCTTCATCATCGCCTTCATGCAGATTCTCTACGGTCCGCTGACCGACACCTGGGGGCGCAAGAAGGTGCTGCTGCCCGGCATCGCCCTCTATGTCGGGGCCTCGATCGGCTGCTTCTACGCCGACCACATCGCGTCATTGCTCTTCTTTCGCGTGTTCCAGGCGGTGGGCATCGCGACGGGGTCGGTGGTCGCCGTGACCGTCATCGGCGACCTTTTCCGGGATGAGGAACGCCTCAAGGCCATGGGGACCTTTCAGATGATGGTCGCCCTCGGCCCCGTCGTCGGCCCGGTGGCGGGGGGCTTCATCGCCGACCAGCTGGATTATCATTACGTCTTTTTGGCGCTGGCCGTCGCCGGGGCGCTGATCGGCATTCTCAATCTGGCATTGCTCCGGGAGACCAAGCCTGCCGGCCCCGCGCGCAGGATCGACATGGCCGAATACGCACGCATCGCGCGCGACCGGCAGGGACTGACCATCGGCATTCTGGGTTTCGTGCAGTTCTACATTTACTACAATTTCCTGGTCTATCTGCCGGTGATACTCGATCAGGGCTACACGCTCTCCGTGGCCCAGAAGGGGCTGATGTTCCTGCCGCTTTCCGTCGCCTTGATGCTGGGAAGCTTCCTGAGCAGTCGTGTTCAGAAACGTCTGTCGACGGAAAGCCTGCTGGTGATCACCGCCTTGTTGTGTGCCGTCGATGTGATGGCTTTCCTCGTGACGTCGATGCATTCGCTGGCGTCGCTCATCGCGACCACCTGCCTCTTCGGCCTGCTGCTCGGGCTGTCGCTGCCCGCCCAGACCGCACTGCTGACGCGCGTCTTCGTCACCCACCGCGCCACCGCAGTGGGGCTCTACAACTTCTTCCGCTTCATGGGCATGGCCTGCGGCCCGTTTCTCGGTGCCCTGCTCTTCGACCTTGGCGGGCTCACACTGCTGTTCAGCATCGCCGCCCTGCTGTTTCTGCTCATCGCCCTGCTCGCCCATCGCAACCTCATGCCCGTCCGCCGCGCCCGGGCATGAGTGCATTGCCAATCACCGGCCATTCACGCCTAGAATGAGAGGACATGGCCCGCGCCTGACGCGGGCGCCGCTCCATGCGAGACGCTCACCGACAACAGGAGTCCTCCCATGTCATTGACGCCGTCCAACATGATCGCGCTGGGCTCACCGCTACCGGCGTTTCGGCTTCCCGATGCCGAGGGCCGGGAGGTCGACAGCGCGGATTTCGCCGGGCGTCCGGTCCTGGTCGCGTTCATCTGCAATCACTGCCCCTTCGTCAAGCACATCGCGGATGCCTTCGCCGATTTCGCCCGCGAGTATCAGGCCAGGGGGCTGACGGTGGTCGCCATCAACAGCAACGACTTCCACGCCCATCCGGACGACAGCCCCGAGCGCATGCGCGAGGAAATCGACGCGCGCGGCTATACCTTTCACTACCTGGTGGATGAAAGCCAGGATGTCGCCCGCGCCTTCGAGGCGGCCTGCACTCCGGATTTCTTTCTCTTCGACCACGAGCACCGGCTGGCCTATCGAGGGCAGTTCGACGCCAGCCGCCCCAGCAAGGAGACGCCGGTCACCGGGGAGGACCTGCGCGCCGCCGCCGATGCGGTGCTCGCCGACCGCGCACCGGCAGCGCAGCAGACGCCGTCCATGGGCTGCAACATCAAATGGAAGTGAGTGATGTCCAGCATGCGCGGGAACGGATCGCCGAGGCCCTCGCGCCGACACCGCTGTTGCTCGACCCGACGCTGTCCGAGCGGCTGGGACGGCGCGTATGGCTCAAGGTCGAGTCATTTCAGCATACCGGCTCCTTCAAGGCGCGCGGTGCGCTGAACTGGCTGCGCACCGCCGGCGACGAGGAACTCGCCGGCGGGCTGGGCGCCGTGTCCGCCGGCAACCACGCCCTGGCGCTGGCCTGGGCGGCACGCCGGACAGGCGTCCCCGTGACCATCGTGATGCCCGAGAATGCCAGCCCCTTCAAGGTGGAGGGCAGTCGCGCGCTGGGCGCGGAGGTCATCCTGCACGGCGACATCAACGCGGCCTGGGCCTTGATGCACCGATTGGTCGAGGAGCGCGGCCTGACGATGGTGCACCCCTACGACGATCCGCGCATCATCGCCGGCCAGGGCACGCTGGGCCTCGAGAGTCTCGAGCAGGCGCCGGACGCCCAGGCGATTCTCTGTCCCGTCGGTGGCGGCGGCCTGATCGGGGGCATCGGCGTGGCATCTTCGGCGTGGCGGCCCGAGCTCTCGCTGATCGGCGTGGAGCCCCGCGGAGCGGCGAGCATGGCGCATGCCTGGTCCCAGGGCGGCCCCGCCAGGCTCGACGGTGTCGCCAGCTGCGCCAAGAGTCTCGCTGCCGCCATCGTCGGCGAGCACACCTACCCGCTCAGTCGCCGGCACGTCACCGAGCTCGTCGCGGTGGACGAGGACGCCATCCACCGCGCCATGCGCCACTTGCTCTACCAGGCCAAGCTGGTCGTCGAGCCCGGCGCGGCCGTGGGGGTGGCCGCTCTGCTCGAAGGTGGCGCCACGCTGCCCTCGCATGGCGATGTCGTCGTGGTGGTGACCGGGGGCAACCTGGGAGGCGAAGAACTGGCCGAATTCCTGTAGGGCGTCGGCGACGGCTCATCCCCCGCCCGGCATCATGCGTCGGCGACGCCACGTCGTATGGCGATTTCCGCGAACGCTTGGTAATCGCGCTCGCTGAAGAAGCACAGTGTCACCCGGAGATCATGGGTCGCCAGTGCGTCATGCAGCGTATCGATCACGATATGGGCGGCATCGTCGAAGGGGTAACCGTAGACGCCGGTGGAAATCGCGGGGAAGGCAATGCGTCGGCACCCCGTCTCGGCCGCCAGCGCCACGGCATTGCGATAGCAGTTGGCCAGCAGGTGGGATTTATCGCGCGTCTTGGCGTAGACCGGGCCCACGGTGTGAATGACATAGCGGGCCGGCAGCCCGAATCCCTCGGTCAGCGCGACCTCGCCGTCCGGCAGGCCATCGGGCCAGTGCGTCTCGCGCAGCGCGCGGCAGGCCCGCTTGAGCGCGGGTCCCGCCGCGCGATGGATGGCGCCATCCACGCCACCGCCGCCCATCAAGGAATGATTGGCCGCGTTGACGATGGCATCGACATCGAGGCGGGTAATGTCGCCGCTCACCACGTCGACACGCCCCGCCCATAGCGTCAGGGACATGAGCCTCTCCTCCATCGGACCATGTCCCTAGCCTAGCAGTTGGCTCAGAAGTCGAAGAACACCGTCTCCCCTTCGCCCTGCAGCCGGATATCGAAGCGATAGCGCACCTTGCCTTCGCTCTCTTCGCGCTTGGCGATCAAGGTCTGACGGCGCGTGGGGGATTCCACCGCATTGAGCACCGGGCAAGCCGCGTTGGCCTCGGCTTCGTCCTCGAAGTACAGCCGTGTGTGCAATTGCATGTTGATGCCGCGCGCGAACACGGCGAGCGTGACGTGCGGTGCCATCATGCGTCCGTCGCGACGCGTGACCTGGCCCGGCTTGATGGTGTGGAAGCACCACTCGCCATCGTTTTCCACCGTGGTCGCGGTGCGTCCGAAACTGTTGAACGGCGCCTGCAGGTCGAACTCGCACTGATAGTGTCCCTGGGCATCGGCCTGCCAGGCTTCCAGCAAGGCATCGCGCACCAGATCGCCGTTGCCGTCGATGACCCGCCCTACCAGCTCGATGGGCTGTCCTTCGGCCTGCGGCGATGCCAGACGGTTCCAGATCTCCTCCTCGCGCGGCGGCAGGCCGGCGATATCCAGGGCCAGGCCGATGTGCACATAGGGACCGGCCGTCTGCGACGCGGTTTCGCGCAGCATGAGCGCGGCGCAGGGCTGGGAATTCGGCTGTTGCATGGTTTACCCCTGATTCTCGAAATAGGTTTGCAGTTCACCGCGAACGACCAGGTCGAAACGGTAGGCCAGGCAATCCATCGAGCGGCTGCGCGCCATGTCGAGACGACCGACCATGGTCTCGACGGCTTCGGGATCGCGCAGGGTCTGCACGATGGGGCACAGCGGAATCAGCGGGTCGCCCTCGAAGTACATCTGGGTGATCAGGCGCGTGGAGATCGACGGTCCCATCACCGAGACGTGGATGTGCGCCGGCCGCCAGCTGTTGATGTCGTTGGGCCAGGGGTAGGGGCCGGGCTTGATGGTGCGGAAACGGTACCAGCCCTCGTCGTCGCTCAGGCAGCGTCCCACGCCGCCGAAATTGGGATCGAGCGGTGCCAGGTAGCCATCCTTCTTGTGACGGTAACGGCCGCCGGCGTTGGCCTGCCACATTTCCACCAGGGTGTTGGGCACCGGCTTGCCGAACTGATCGACGACGCGTCCGAACAGCAGGATGCGTTCGCCGATGGGCAGCCCCGCCCGGGCCTCGTCGTCGGCGCGGAAGTTGAGCAGCAGGTCGTTGTCGTGCGGGCCCATGCGCAGGCGCGTGAAATCCGGGCCGGCAAGCTCCGAGACACTCGGCGTCTGCAGACTGACGTAGGCCTGGCTGGGAGAGCGCGCCACCGTCGTCTTGTAGCCCGGCGCATAGGCCGGGGGGTGCCAGTTACGGTCGCGCTCGACGAAGCGCTTGTTATCGTTGAGAGGCATGCGAGTCTCCTGATCGAAAGGACCGCGGCGCCAGCGAACGCCGCGATGACATGCCTCATTGTCCGCGCTGGGCCCCGGCTGCCAATTGAAATGCCTGCCCGCCCCCATAACCCCATGGCTATATCGGCCAAAGGTCTATGCGACGAAAGCACGAACCATCTCGGCTCCGGATTACGTTCCCTCGGGGCTGTCCGCGCGCTCGGCGACGCTCGCGTGCAGGCATTCGCGCAGGATCTCGACACCGTCACTGGGCGGCAGAGCGATGTTGGTGCACAGGCCCACCGAACCGCCGCGCGATTCGAGGCGCACGGGGAGCCGCCGCAGGCGACCCTCGTGCATGTCGTCACGCACGGCATCCAGCGGCGCCACCCAGACGGCATCGCTGCGCATGGCGTAGCGACGGCTCAGCGGCAACGACAGGGTTTCCAGCGCGATGCGCGGCGGCGTACCGCCTCGCTCGACCCAGAAGCGCTCGACCTGATCGCGCAGGGTGGTCGACGTCGGCGGAACGATCCAGGGATAAGCGCCGAGCTCCTCGTCGACCCGCACCTTGGATGCCAGCAGGGGATGATCGACGCGCACGGCCAGCACCAGCGGCTCGTAGTACAGATGCTCGAACTGCAGGCCGCGGATCTCGCGCGCTTCGCTCATGCGCCCCGCCACCGCGTCCAGCTCGCCGGCCCGCAGGCGCGACAGCAAGTACGCGCTGGGGCCGGTGACGACGTGCACCCGCAAGGCCGGCGCGCGGCGGTGCAAGCGATGCAGCGCCAGCGGCAGCAGCCCTTCCTCGACGGTCGACAGCGCGCCCATGCGCACCACGGTATCGTGCTGGGCCGCGTCGCGAACCGCTTGAAAGCCCTCCCCGAGGCTGCGCAGCGCCGGGCCCGCGTGGCGCAGCAGCGTCTGTCCCGCGGCGGTCAGCGTGGCCCCCTGCGGGCTGCGCTCGAACAGCGTGGCGTCGAGCATCTCCTCGAGCTCGCGGATCGTCTTGGACATCGCCGGCTGGGTGATGGAGAGCGCCTGCGCCGCCTTGGCCAGGCTCTGCAGACGCGCGACCTCCTGAAACGCCATCAAATGGCGCAGCTTGACGCGAGCGCTCAGCATCGCAGTGTCCTCACGGGTGGCGGGCGCGGACCCGGCGCGTGCGCCGTCATCTCGCGCCTCGCCCGGGTCAGCCTCGATGCATCGAGGATACCAGCCGCCGCGCGGTACCGGCCACGGCGCAGTCCAGCCAAACGATCAGCGGGCGCAGGCACCATCCCGCAGGGACAGCGCCTGCTCGTATACCGCTCGTGCGTTGTCGATGCCGCGTTCCTCCAGGCGTTCGAGGTAGCGCTCGGTGCCACGCTTCAAGGGGCCTGACCACTGCGGATCGTTCAGGGGATCCTCGACGTGGTGGATGGTGTCGCCCTGCTCGCGTGCCTGCGCCTTGCCTTCGCTATCGAGTCGATAGAAGACCTCGCCCGCCTTCTCTGCCCAGCCCATGCCGGTATTGGCATCGATGGCCTCGCGTGCTTCCGGCGACAGCGCCTCGTAGGCATCGCGATTCATGGTCGCCATCAAGGCGCCCGTGTAGTAGGGAATATCCAGGTGATAGCTGGCCAGTTCGTTGACCTGGAAGACCTTCATGGCTTCCCAGGGAAGGCTCAGACCATCGATCACGCCACGCTGCAGCGAGGTGTAGATGTCCGGTGCCGGCATGCCCACCGGGTCGGCCCCCATGCTTTCCAGCATGTCGCTGGAGACTTCGCTGGGCGTGCGGATGCGCAGGCCCTCGAGATCCGCCGGCGTTTGCACCTCCGTGTCGCGTGTGTGCAGCGGTGCCGGACCAGTCGTGAACAGGAACAGCAGATGGGAGTCGGCGTATTCGTCCCCCAACGCCCCTTCATCGTAAAGCGACTGCAGGATACAGGCGCCTTGCGGTGCACTGGCCGATACCCCCGGCAACTGCACGATCTCGGTGAGCGGAAAGCGCCCCGCCGTATAGCCCTGCAGCGTGACGGTGATATCGGCGACGCCGTTGACGACGCCCTCGTAGGCGCTGCTGGCCTTGCTCAGTGTCTGCGAGGGATAGATTTCCACCTCGAGCGCACCATTCGCGTCTTGCGTGACCTGATCGGCCCAGGCCTTGATCAAGTCCTGATTGACGGCGGACTGCGCCGGCCATAGATGGCCCAGGCGCAACGTGGTGTCGGCGTGAACGCCGGTGGCGGCGGTGAGGCCGAGCCCCAGCAGGCAATAGGAGATGGCGTGCTTCATGGTGATACCTCGTTATCATTGTTGGATGTTCACTGACATGGCGCTCGTCGAACGCCCAAGCCCTCAGGGCTCGATGGTCGTTGTCGGCACCTCGATCACGCGCGGCCGATCATCGGCAAGGGCCGCTTTCAGGGCTGCCTCGAAGGCTTCCCGGGACGCCGCCTGCTCGGCCTCGACGCCATAGCCCTCGGCCAGGGCACAGAAGTCGAGACCGGGCACGTCGAGACCAGGCGAATCCTCCGCGTCCAGCAGACGGGAGAACCAGCGCAGGGCACCGTAGGTGCCGTTCTTCAAGATCACGAAGACCACCGGAATGCGATATTGCGCGGCGCTCCACAGCGCGGTGATGGCGTAATTTGCCGAGCCGTCGCCGATCACCCCGATCACCCGGCGTTCGGGGCAGGCCAGCTGCACGCCGACGGCCGCCGGCAAGCCGAAGCCCAGCCCGCCGGCGGCGGGAAAGAAGTAACTGCCCGGGTGGCGCATTTCCACGCGCTCCCAAAACGCCGTGACCGTCGAGGTGGATTCCTTGACGTAGATCGCGTCCTCCGGCGCCATCGCGTTCATGACGTCGAACACCGTCTCCGGTGTCAGCATCCCCTCGGGGTCGACCTGCGGCTCGGGGTCGGCTTGCGGCTCGGGACGCGCCCGACCGCTTTGCCGGACACGCGGCACCAGCAGGTCCAGCATGGCGTGGATGTCACCCACCAGGGCATCGCCCATGGGCGCCCGCGCGGCCTCCTGCATGTCGCAGGTCAGGTGAACCAGTTCGGCGCCATCGGGCAGGTAACGCCCCGGTGCGTACTGGTGATACCGGAAGACCGGCGCACCGATGACGACGATGAGATCGTGACCGTCGAGGCGGTCCGAAATCCCCTGGATCGCCGCCGGCAGGACACCACGAAAGCAGGCATGACGCGTCGGGAAAGGACAGCGCGAGGCCGACGGCGCCACCCAGGCCGGCGCATTCAGGCGCTCGGCCAAGGCCACCGCCAGGGCATTGGCGCCATAGGCGTCCACATCCGGCCCCAGCACCAGCACCGGATTGCGGGCCGCGTTCAGGCGCTCGGCGAGCGCCTCGACCTGGGCCTCGGCGGGTTGCGCGGCGCTCGCCACCTGACGGGCGCTGAGCAGCGCGGCATCGTCATCGACCGCGTGCCCCCAGTCATCGTGGGGAATCGACACGTAAACCGGACCGCGCGCCGGCAGGCAGGCCGTGTGGATCGCCTGGCTCAGGGCCCGTGGCACGTCCTCGGGACACGCCGGCTCGTAGCTCCACTTGACCAGGGGGCGGGGCAGTTGCGGCGCATCGACATTGGCCAGCATCGATTCCACGCCGATCATCGAACGGGCCTGCTGTCCCGCGGTCAGCACCAGCGGCGAATGCGAATACCAGGCGTTGGTCAAGGCGCCCATGGCATTGCCGGAGCCGGCGGCGGCATGCAGGTTGACCAGCGCCGGCGCCCCGCTGGCCAATGCGAAACCGTCCGCCATGCCGACGACCACACCTTCGTGAAGACCGAGAATATAACGAAAATCGGCAGGAAAATTCTTGAGGAAAGGCAACTCATTGGAGCCGGGATTTCCGAAAACTGTCGTCATCCCCTGACGCCGCAACAAGTCATAAGTCGCAGAATGAACGGTTGGCATAACCACCTCGAAACGTCGTGTTCTTGAACGATAGTTTTCTTGCCAATACCACTCAAATCATTATTCTTTCTAAACAAAATAAATGGGACTTATTCGGATGCGCCCTATCGACCTCAATCTCGTACGGACATTCGTGACGCTTTATGAGTCAGGCAGTGTCACGCTCGCCGCCCATAAGCTCAATGTGACGCAACCTTCGGTCAGTTATTCCCTCTCCCGCTTGCGCGAGCTTTTCGACGACCCGCTTTTTTCCAGAACGCGCGACGGCATGGCCCCCACCTTTTGCGCCATGCGTCTTTACACCTCGTTCCGACAGGCCTTGACGCAGATCGAACAGACCTTGAGCGACGCCCAGCACTTCGATCCCGAGCAGTCGCAACGTCGTTTTCGCCTGGCCCTGACGGACCTGGGAGAAACGACGCTCCTGGCTCCCATCCTGCGCCACATGCGCGATCTGGCGCCCAGGGTCGAGCTGGAAGTCGTGCCACTGGAAATCGACAAGGTCGTGTCATGGTTCGACAACAAGAGTGTCGATGCCGTCATATGCAGCCGGGATATTCAGGCGCCCAGTCTGGGGCGACGGCCCATCATCGAAGAGCGTTATGTCGGCCTTCTTGGCCGACGGCATCCGCGTATCGGACAGACATTGAGCATGGAGGCATTCAGCCGTGAGGATCACGTTCAGGTCTCTCCCACGACAGGGCATGGGCTGGTCGAAGATGTCCTGAAGGAACGGGATATCACGCGCAAGGTCAGTGTCGTGGTGCCGCACTTTTCCGCCTTGCCGCGTCTTTTGGAAAGCACGTCGCTACTGGCGATATTGCCAGAGCAGATCGCTGGCCTTTTTACGCAGCAAGCGGACCTCAAGCAGGTGGAATTGCCGTTCGACATTCCCCCAGTCGAGGTCGCTCTCTACTGGTCACGCCAGGTCGACGATTCAGCGGCGCAGGAGTGGTTCAGGCGCACGCTCATCGAAGCGACAAGCCGTCATCATGACGAGACGGTCCCGCCGGAAACGCCCTAGGCGTCAGGGCGCCTCCGGAAGGATCAGAGCCTCCCTATCAGGCGTCGCAAGACGCCTTGAGGGTCATGACATTGTCGTAGGTCTGCGCGCCCGGCAGGCCCTTGCCCTGTAGATCGCTGACATAACGATTGATCGTATCCTTGAGTACCGGGCCCCAGTCCTCGTTCTCGAGCGGGTTTTCGATGGTGATGATTTCATCCCCCGCATCGAGTGCTTCCTGGCGTCCTTCCTCGATCAGTTCGTCGTAGACGCTGGCCGCCTTCATCGACCATTCCATGCCGCTGTGGTCATCGATGACTTTCTTCAGGTCATCCGGCAGGCTGGCGTAGTCGTCCTTGTTCATCGTCGCGATCAGTGCCAGATCGTACAGCGGCACTTCGGTGTGGTAGTTGACGAGCTCGTTGACCCGGAACGTCTTGGCCCCTTCCCAGTTGATACTCAAGCCATCCATCACGCCGCGCTGCAAGGCGGTGTAGATATCCGGCGCGGGCATGCCCACGGGCTGGGCGCCAAGGTCCGCCATCATGTCGCCCACCAGCGAGGTGGGACGGCGCAGCCGCATGCCTTCCAGGTCGCTGGGCGTTTCGAGAAGCTTTTCCTTAGCGTGCAGGTAACCCGGACCGGTCGTGAACATGAACAGCACGTGCGAGTCCGAATACTCCTGGTCAAGGTCGCCCTGGTCATAGAGCTTCTGCAACACGCAGGAACCTTGCCGGCTGCTGTTGGAGACCCCCGGCACCTCGACGACCTGCGTCAGAGGGAAGCGCCCCGAGGTATAACCCTGCGCCGTGGCGCCGATATCGGCGATCCCGTTGACCACGGCTTCGTAGGTAGCGTCGGACTTGGCGAGCGTCTGACCGGGGAACACCTGCACCTCCAGGCGCCCGTCCGAGGCTTCTTCCACGCTGTCGGCCCAGGCCTGGAAGATTTCCTTGTCGATCTTGGATCCCCCCGGCCAGACGTGTGCCAGACGCAGGGTTTCCGCCTGCGCCAGGCCAGGCATCACGGCCAATCCAAGGGTCAAGCCAGCGGCGTAATAGATTGTTTTCATTGTTGGTACCTCATGATGTGTTGATGGCTAGCGTTTGTGTCCTTTCATACCACTCGCGCGTTCCACTCCTGGAATCAGATGAGAAACAGACTGAGCACGGGAAATGCGATCAATAGCGCCAGGCGTACGAAATCGGCGGCGATGAAGGGCGCGACCCCCTTGAAGATCTCGCCCAACCCCACGTGGGGAGCCATGGCCTTGATGACGAAGACGTTCATTCCCACCGGCGGCGTGATCAAGCCCAGCTCGACGGTCAGTACCGTCACGATGCCGAACCAGACCGGGTCGATGCCCACGCTCTGAATGATCGGAAACACCACCGGCACGGTGATCACCAGCATGGCGATGGAGTCCATGAACATGCCGAGCACGAAGTACAGCAGCAGGATGCACAGCAGCACGACAATCGGAGTGAGATCCAGGCTGAACAGGAAATCGCTGATGGTGAAGGAGATCCGCGATACCGAGATGAAATAGCCCAGCGTCTCGGCCCCGACCAGCATGAAGAAGACGACCGAGGAAAGCGCCAGCGTTTCCTGTACCGACTGCCACAAGCCCCGAGCGCGCATGCCTTTGGCCACGGCATACAGCAAGGTGGCGAAGGCCCCGACGCTTGCCCCCTCGGTGGGCGTGAAGGCACCGAAATAGATCCCCAGGATGAGCAGCAGGAAGACACCGAAGAACGGCACCAGGCCCACCAGGGACTTGACCTTCTCACCCCAGGTGGTGGATTCGCCGGCCACGGCCAACGACGGCTTGAGTCGCATCACCACCGTGATCGCCAGCGAATAGAACAAAAGCCCCATCAGGCCGGGAATGAGCCCCGCCATGAACATGTCGCCCACCGATTGCTCGGTCAGGATGGCGTAGATAAGCAGCGCGATGCTCGGCGGAATCATGATGCCCAGCGTGCCACCGGCGGCCAGCGCCCCTGTCGCCAGGCCACGGTTGTAGCCGTAACGCTCCATTTCCGGAAGCGCGACGCGGGTCATGGTGCTCGCGGTAGCCAGGGAGGAGCCGGAAATCGCCGAAAAGATGCCGCAAGAACCGATCGCCGCGATGGCCAGGCCGCCTTTCCAGCCGCCACAGATGACGCGGGTGGAATTGAACAGCTTCCCGGCCATGCCCGAATGCGCCGCCAGCACGCCCATGAGGATGAACATGGGCACCGCGCTGAAGCTGTAATTGGACAGTACTTCCACGGGCACGGATTTGACCATCGACAGGGCCGCGCCCATGTTGATGACCTGCGAGAAACCCACCACCCCGACGATGAGCATCGTCAGCGCCACCGGCACACGCAGCATCATCAGCACCAGCAGCAAGGCCAGGCCGATGCCGCCAATCATTTCACTCCCCATGAGCGGTTTCCTCCTCTTGGCCGAAGACGCCGCTCAGTAGCACATGCAGCAGGCTACGCAAGCTGAGCAACGCACTCAGGAAGGCGGCAAAAAGATAGATGGGTCCCATGGAAATGCGCAGGTCCTGCGTGACCTCGCCATGCTCGAGCGCGCTCATGCCCGAATCGATCAGCCCCGTACAGAGAATGAACCCCATCACGACGAACCCGATCAGATAAAAGCCATGCAGGCGTGTCTTGAGCGCATCGTTCATGCGATGGGTCAGCGCTTCGACCACCACCTGGCTTTTCTCGACGCTCGCGGCCATGGCCGCGAGCAGGGAGAACAGCAACAGATAGCTGACCAGTTCCACGCTGCCGGAGACGCTCAGCGAGACCGCGCCCCCGGTCAGCCGGCCCAGATAGCGCAGTCCCACGTCGAGGATGGTGACCGACAACAATGCCAGCAGCGCCACGCCGGCAATGAGCCTGCACAGGTAACCCAGCCAGTGGCTGAGCCGAGTGAGCCCTTGCTGCATACCGTTCTCTCCTAGGCCTTATTCGGCTGAGCAGGATTTACGTGCTTCGAGGGCGGCGTAATAGACATCACGCGCTTGATCGAGGCCTCGCGACTCCAGGTCGCCGAGGTATTTATCGATGCCCGCCTTGAGTGGTTTCTGCCACGCGGAATCCTCCAGCGGATTGTCGATGACGCGGATGGTGTGCCCCGCCTCTTCGGCCTCCTTCTTGCCGGCCGCATCGATCGAGGCGAAGACCTCGCCGGCGTTGTCGGCCCACTTCATGCCAGAGTTTTCATCGATGGCCTTTTGCTGCTCGGGTGACAGGCTGTCATAGGTGCTCTGGCTCATGGTGGCCACGAAGATCAGCGTGTAGAACGGCACCTGGGTGTGGTACTCGGCCAGCTCGTTGAGCCGGAACGTCTTCATGCCTTCCCAGGGAAAGCTCAGGCCATCGAGCACACCGCGCTGCATGGAGGTGTAGATCTCCGGGGCCGGCATACCCACCGGCTCGGCGCCCATGTTGTCGAGAATATTGCCCGCCACGGCGGTGGGGCGACGCATGCGCAGGCCTTCGAGATCCGACGGTTTCTGCACGTCCGTCTCGCGGGTATGAATGTACCCTGGCCCGGTGGTGAACATGAACAGCACATGGGTATCGTCGTATTCGCTGGCGATCTGACCATCGTCGTAGAGCGTCTGGAGCACGCAGGCTCCTTCCGGCGCCGACGATGCCACGCCCGGCAGCTCCACGATCTGGCTCAGCGGAAAGCGGCCATTGGTGTAGCCCTGCGCGGTGATTCCGATATCGGCGATCCCGTTGGTGACGGCTTCGTAGGTTTCATCGGCCTGACTCAGGGTCTGCGAGGGATAATTCTCGACCTTGAGTTCACCGTTGGAGTCTTTCTCCACCTGCTCGGCCCAGGCGTCGAAGATCTGCTTGTTGATGGCGGAAGCGCCCGGCCAGAAATGCGACATGCGCAATGTCGTTTCCGCCTGCGCGGTGGAGACGGCAGCCGCCGTCAGGGAGAGGGTGAGCATGCAGGTAAGCGTACGTTTCATGGCGTTGATTCCTCTTGTTATCTCGAAGGAGGCCATGCTGGCCTCCTGATTCCACTGCCGTTCCACGACGACCGGAGCCCGGCCGGGCACGGGTTACAGGCTATTGCCCCAGCCCAGTTTCTTGGCCATCGCGAAGGCATGGTTGGCGGCCGGCACACCGGCATAGATCGCGACATGCATCAGCGCCTGGCGCAGCTGCGCTTCGCTCAGGCCGATGCGCTGCGCCGTCTTCAAGTGCAACTCCAATTCACCGTCGCGCCCAAGCGCCGCCAGCACCGCCAGGGTGATCATGCTGCGCTCGGTACGGCTCAAGTCGTCGTTGCCCCACAGCTCGCCCCAGGCCAGACGCGTGATCATGTTCTGGAAGGGCGCATCGAGCGTGGTGGCGTTCTCGCTGGCGCGCTCGACATGCGCCTCGCCCAGCACCTGCTTGCGCGTTTCCAGACCGGCCGCGTAGCTCACGCCCTCGGCCCCGGCGGGAGCGTCGCCCAGCCAGGTACGCAGTCGCTTGGCAACGGCCTCGGGAACTTCCACGCTCGGCACATGGGCGATGCTTTCGAGCACCTCGAGGCGCGCATCGCCGAACTGAGAGGCCAGCGTCTTCAAGGTATCGGGCGGCGTGGAGAGGTCCTCGCGTCCCCCGAGCAAGCGCACCGGCCCCGCGACCCCGCGCAGTTGTCCGCTGAAGTCGGTGTCGGCCAGCATCTCGCAAAGCCGCGCGTAGGACTCGCCATCGGTACGCGCAAGCTGGGTCTTCCAGCCCGTATAGGTGGCCGTATCGCCTTGCGCGAACGCCTCGGAAAACCAGCGCGGAACGATCTCGTCGGCCATGGCGGCCAGGCCTTCCTGGCGCACGCGCGAGGCCCGTGCATGCCAGTTGTCCGGAGTGCCGA
The DNA here is from genome assembly GCF_039830575.1 of Chromohalobacter sp. Lineage (NCBI taxonomy): Bacteria > Pseudomonadati > Pseudomonadota > Gammaproteobacteria > Oceanospirillales > Halomonadaceae > Chromohalobacter > Chromohalobacter sp. The sequence continues at coordinate 119,068 of NZ_JBDOOX010000014.1, forward strand.
TGACAGCGCCGGTGTTGGTCAGCACGACATCGGCGAGACGCTCGGGACACTGGATCAGCAACTGCTGACCAACCACGCCGCCGATCGAGGTGCCCACGAAATGAAAACGCGTCACGTCCAGCGCGTCGGCCAGGGCCAGGGCGTCTTCGGCCAGCGCGCGGGGCGTGACCGCCTCGGTCAGGCCACTGCTGGCGCCATGGCCAGGCAGATCCCAGGTCACGCAGCGGAAACGGCCACGCAAGGCGGTGACCACGTCCTCCCACACGTCCTGGCTCATGCCCAGCGGGTGTGCCAACAGCACCGCCGGCAGCGCGGCTTCACCGCTATCGCGATAGGCGATCGTGCGCTCCGCCACCGTCAAGAAAGCCATGCCGTTCTCCTCAAACGCGTTCGATCAAAGTGGCCACGCCCTGGCCCACGCCGACACACATGGTGCAAAGGGCGTAACGCTTGTTCTGTACGTGCAGCTCGTGCGCCGCGGTCAGCAGCAGCCGCGCCCCGGACATGCCCAGCGGATGCCCCAGTGCGATCGCGCCGCCATTGGGATTGACGCGCGGATCGTCATCGGCCACGCCCAGTTCGCGCAGGCATGCCAGCCCCTGGGCGGCGAAGGCTTCGTTGAGCTCGATGATGTCGACCTCATCGATGCCGATACCCAGACGCTCGAGCAGCTTGCGCGTCGCCGGTACCGGGCCCATGCCCATGATGCGGGGTTCGACGCCGGCGGTGGCCATGCCCAGGATCCGCGCCATCGGGGTGAGACCATGGCGCGCGACGGCGGCGTCGCTGGCGACCAGCATCGCCGCCGCTCCGTCGTTGACGCCCGACGCATTACCCGCGGTCACGCTGCCGCCATCGCGAAACGGCGTGGGCAACTTGGCCAGCTTTTCCAGCGTGGTGCCTGCGCGCGGATGCTCGTCCCGATCGACGATCAGGGGCTCCTGCTTGCGACGCGGCACCTCGACCGGCGTGATCTCCTGCGCCAGACGCCCGGACTGCTGGGCGCGCTCGGTCTTCTGCTGCGAGCGCACGGCGAAGGCATCCTGATCCTCGCGGGACACGTGGAACTGCTCGGCCACGTTCTCGGCGGTCTCGGGCATCGACTCGACGCCGTAGTGGTTCTTCATCAGCGGGTTGACGAAACGCCAGCCGATGGTCGTGTCCTCGATCGCCTGGCTGCGCGAGAATGCCGTCTCGGCCTTGCCCATCACGAAAGGGGCGCGCGACATGGACTCCACGCCCCCCGCCAGCGCCAGCTCGAACTCGCCCGCCTTGATGGCGCGAAATGCCGTCCCCACGGCATCCATGCCCGACCCGCACAGGCGATTCAAGGTGGTGCCGGGCACGCTGGTCGGCAGCCCGGCCAGCAGCGCCGACATGCGCGCGACGTTGCGATTGTCCTCGCCGGCCTGGTTGGCGCAGCCCATGATCACTTCATCGATGGCCGCCGGATCGAGGTCCGGCGCCTGGGCCAGCACGGCCCGGAAAATCGTGGCCGCCAGGTCGTCGGGGCGGACGCTGGCCAGCGAGCCGCCGAAACGTCCCACGGCGGAACGCGTGGGGTGACACAACCAAACATCGCTCATCGAATTCTCCTCATGCCTCGCCGGCATGTTTGCGTTCGGTACGCGCCTTGAGATCCCGCAGCACTTCGAGCTCATTCGCGGAAGGCATCGGCGTGGTGTCGAGCTGCTCGGCGAAACGGATATCCCAGCCGGTCGCGTCCTGCACCTGCTCGACGGTCACGCCCGGATGCAGCGATACCACCACCAGCTCGCGGGTCTCGGGGTCGGGCTTCATCACGCACAGGTCGGTGATCACCCGAGTCGGACCACGGCCGATATTGGGCACCCCGTCACGCGCCTTGCCGTCGCGGCCAAAGCCGAGGGTAGTGATGAAATCCACCTGATCGACAAAGGTCCGCTTGGAATGCTTGAGCGTGATGAAGACTTCGCCTGCACAGGTCGCGATCTCCGGAGCCCCGCCGCCGCCGGGCAAGCGCACCTTGGGCGCCTGATAATCGCCGATCAGCGTGGTGTTGAGGTTGCAGTAGCGATCGATCTGCGCGGTGCCCAGAAAGCCCACATCGATCTTGCCGCCCTGCAACCAGTAGCGGAACATTTCCGGCACCGACACGGTGGTCAGCGCCGACTCGCAAAGTTCGCCGTCGCCGATGGAAAGCGGCAGCACGTCCGGCTTGGTCTGCAGGGTGCCGGACTCATAGATCAGTACCACGTCCGGTGCATGTGTCAGGCGCGCCAGGTTGGCGGCCTCGGACGGCAAGCCGATGCCCACGAAACACGTCATGCCGTTCTCCAGCGCCTTCGCCGCCGTCACGGTCATCATTTCCGCGGAGGTGTACTCGATACTCATTGGGCCTGCCCCCCTGCGTTGAAGACGTTCTCGTCGAGCCATGTCTGGAAGGTGTCACGGTCGCGCGCGATGGTATCCCACTCCTTGTAGAAGCGGTTGTTGCGCGGGTAGTAACCGTGGGCATAGGAGGGATAGGCGCCCTTCTCGGCCACGGCGATGGCGTCGATGGCCCAGCCGGGGATCACGCAGGCATTGGGACCGGCCTCGAGATCGTCGACGATCTCCTCGACGGTGACGATGCTCTTGCCCGCCGCCAGAATCGCCTCCTTCTGCACGCCGATGATGCCCTCCACGAGAACATTGCCCTTGCGATCGGCCTTCTGCGCATGCACCAAGGACACGTCCGGGCGTACTGAAGGCACCGCCGCGAGGCGCTCGCCGGTGAACGGGCACTCGATGAACTTGATCTGATCGTTGACGCTGGGCAGCTCGCTGCCCACATAACCGCGCAGCACCGCCAGCGGCAGGCCCGCCGCGCCGGCCTCGAAGGCACAGGCCATGGCCGCATGACTGTGCTCGAAGATCTCCACCTTGTGCGGCCAGCCTTTCTCCACCGCATCGCGCAGGCGATGCAAGGAGCCCACCCCGGGGTTGCCGCCCCACGAGAAGATCAGCTTCTTGGCGCAGCCGGCGCCGATCAATTGGTCGTAGACCAGGTCCGGCGTCATGCGAATCAGCGTCAGGTCGCGCTTGCGCTGGCGAATGACTTCATGCCCGGCGGCGAAAGGAATCAGGTGGGTGAAGCCTTCCATGGCCACGGTCGCGCCATCCTCGACGTAGCGCGCCACAGCGTCATGCAGGCTAAGAAATTCGGCCATGCGGATTGCCTCGCAAGTTGTTCGCTTAGTGAACACTGGTTTGTGATACGAACAAAATTATCGGGATTACCGCAGGGGGTCAAACGCGCGAGGTGGGCAACGGCATGCCGTCGCCCACCTCGCCAGGTGCCGAAGATCAATTCAAAAACAGGGGGTTACATCGACTCCAGGACCACCAGTGCACGCTGGACCTGCTCCTGGCTACTACCAATGTATAAACCCGGGTCGACACAACGACGTAGCCGCTGTGCCTCGACACGCCCCGCCACCGCCGGGTGGGCGAGCAATACCTCGGCATATTCGCGGCGCTCAAGGCGCGACGTCTCGGCGGCCTCCCTGGCGATGCGCTGCGCCTCGTCAGCCCCCAGGATGTCACCCAGCAGGCGCGCCGCGGGCTCGGCCATGATCGCGCCGCCCATCAGCGTCAGGTTGCGGCGCATCGTCTCGGCATGCACCTCCAGGCCTTCCCAGAGTTCGGCCAGGGATACCAGGGCCCCCTCCATCAGCAGGACCGCATCCAGCATCGGCGCCCACTCGGCATGCCACTCCCCGAGCCCACGCTCGAGGGGTTGCGCGCCGGCATGGCTGAGCGTCGCGGCCTGACCATGAATCTGACGAGCCGCCGCCCGCAGTCGGGCGCAGATCACCGGGTTGCGCTTGTGCGGCATCGACGACGAGCCCCCCGCGCCGGGGACCGCCGGCTCGCTGACCTCGGCCACCTCGGACTGGGTCAGCAGGGAGACATCCAGGGCGACTTTCTCGACCCCCACCGCCACCGCATCGACGGCACCGGACAAGGCCAGGATCGGCTGGCGATTGGTATGCCAGGGCAGCAACGGCGACGCCAGCCCAAGCCGCTCGGCCACGCGATCCATCACCTCCAGCCCCTGGGCATCCAGTCCCGAGTGAACGCCCACCGCGCCACCGAATTGCAGATAGAGCCCGGTCTCGGTCACGTCTCTCAGTCGTCGTTCGGCCTGCGCCAGGTTCTCCGCCCATTGCGCGACCTTGACCCCGAAGGTGATCGGCAACGCCTGCTGCATCAGCGTACGCCCGACCATGGGCGTGCCGGCGTGTCGACGCATGAGCGCACAACCGGCCTTGCGACTACGTTTCATGAGAGCGAGGCATGCCTCGAGGCGCGGCTTGAGCAGCAACATCAAGGCGGTGTCGAGAATATCCTGGCTGGTCGCGCCACGGTGGAAATGTGCCTTGAGCTCGTCGGGCAGGGCCGCCTTGGCCTGCTTGACGAAGGGAATCGCCGCATTGCCGCCCAGCACGGTACCGTGCGCCATCGCGTCCATGTCGAAGACATGCTCCGCGAGCACTCGCTCGATCTCGGCCGCGACTCCGCCCGGCAGGATGCCCAGTCTCTCCTGCTCGGTGGCCAGCGCGACCTCGACGGTACACATGGCAGCGACCAGATCCTGGGCTTGCGTCGCTGCGCGCCCCTCGTCACTCATGAAAGGATGGCGAAGCAGGGTGTCGTACATACGAATCTCCAACGGCGATTTATCGAACAAATGTTCGCATTTCGAACTTTTATGATAGATTGCCCCTACGTACCCCACAATCGACAACGAGGCAATACGCGACATGGCATCACAAGACGGAGCGCTTACCCCGGATGACAGGGATTTCGTGGCCGCATTGGCAAGCGGCCTTGAGGTCATCATGGCCTTCGATCAAGCCAACCCTCGCATGACCTTGAGCGAAGTGGCCGCGAAGACCCAGATGAATCGAGCCAAGGCCCGGCGCTTTTTATTGACGCTGCATGCGCTGGGGTACGTACGCAAGCAGGAGCGATATTTCGAACTGTCGCCCAAGGCTCTCCAGTTGGGATATGCCTTTCTCTCGGCGAACAATTACCACAACGCCATCCAAAAGTATCTGGAAGACGTCACGCTGGAAACGGGCGAGTCCTCGTCTCTCGGTGTGCTCGATGGCAAGGACGTGATCTACGTGGCGCGCTCCGCCGCCAAGCATCGCCTGATGGCCATCACCCTGGCAGTGGGCACCCGCCTGCCCACGATCTACACCTCGATGGGCAGAATGCTGCTGAGCACATTGGATATCGAAGAGCGTCGACGCATCCTTTCAGAAAGCGATCTCGTCGCGCATACCTCACACAGCATCACCGATATTCATCAGCTCGAAGAGGCAATCGATACGGCAGGAAAGCAGGGATATTGCATCGTCGACCAGGAGCTGGACTCCGGCTTGCGGTCGCTTGCCGTCCCCATTTTCAGCGGAGGCGGGCGCTTGATCGGTGCGATGAACGTCTCGACCAACTCCGCTCGGGTCCCCCTCGAACGGCTCACCGACCACATCCTTCCCTGCCTTCAGCAAAAGGCCCTGGAAATTAAAGAAACATTGATTTAATCGCCGAAAACACTGCCACAACCAAAGTATAAGCGTGTAAAAACCGCTTCAATACAAAGCGTTACCTTCTCTCCACCAATTGCACGGCCCTTCCGCATTGACAGGAAGGGCTTTTTTTTTCAGCTTTCATGTACGCAAGACGAATCAAGGTTCGTATTGCGAACAAAACATAACGAATAAATCATTAGCCGGGGAATAAAGATGGCAATCAAGCAAGCATGGCTGGCCTCTCTCGCCCTCTCTCTTTCACGGGCCAATTCAGCGGGAGGTCATTAAAACGTCATCAGAAAAATGCATGGGGAGGCGATGAAAAATTAATTTTCCCCACGCCTGAGAACCGCATACTCGTTCATGCGCAAACCGCTCATAACTTCCTACAAAGGGCAGCTCACAAATGCGATCCGAAATAACAAAATTCAAGATGACCAAACTCGCGCTCTGCGTGTCACTCGTGTCAGGCATGGCGGCCGTGACGACCGCTCCCGCTCACGCCTTTGACGTCGTCGAAGCAGGACAACCCATTGTCACCGGCGAACCTAGCCGTGTAGGCCCGCCGTGGAATCATCGGTCGACCATCAACATCCCGGGCACCGAGACCGACATCGCTTTCGGTGGCTACGTCAAGCTCGATATGCTCTACGATTTCGACTATGACCTCGGCAAGGCCACCGATCCCTATGCGATCATGGACCCGTCGAATCGTACTGATGGGCGTAGCGATTTCACCGCCTATGAGTCGCGGCTCAACTTCCGTACGCACACCATGACCGATTACGGTCGTTTGACGACCTATTTCGAAGGGCATTTCATCCCCGATGGGAAATTCAATCTGCGTCATGCCTACGGCGAACTCAACGGCTTCCTCGCCGGGCGTACCTGGACGAACTTCATGAGTTTCGTGGGCGGGACGCGCACCCTGGCATTGGGTGATCCCAAGGGCTATGCCTTCGAGCGCCAGGCGCAGTTGCGCTATACCCAGCCGGTGGGCGCGGGCAACCTGTCATTCGCCGTGGAGGACCCGGATACGGTGATCGCGCGTGACGACGCCGGCGTCGCCGACGGTGAGAGCCAGTTGCCCGATTTGACGGTACGCTACGAATACAAGCGCCTGTTCGCTCTTTCCGGGGTGGCACGCAAGCTCTCCACCAACAACATCACCAATACCGTGGATGACGAGACCACCGGCTACGGGGTGCAGGCACAGTTCAACCTGCCCTTTACCCCCATGACGAGCCTGCGTGGTAGTGCCGCCTACGGCGAAGGCATCGGCAATTACATGGGCAACCCCGGCAATACCGGGCACCGCAATGCTCCCGATGTCTACGTCAATGACGACAACGAACTCGAGGCCGTCGAGACGCGTGCCTTCGGTGTTTCCCTGAACCATAACTGGACCGATGACTGGTTCAGCTCCGTCGGCTTTTCCCGGCTCGATCAGGACATGCCCGAAAACTACGGCAGCCAGTTCGAGACCATCGACTACGCCTTTGCCAACGTCATCTGGGATGTCACCCAGCGCCTTACCGTGGGTCTCGAGTATCAGAATGCCGAGGTCGAGCAGATCAACGGCAATTCCGATGACGCAAGCCGCCTGCAGGCAAGCGCCATCTTCCAGTTCTAGTGATACGGCAATGATCGATCGTGATTTCGGCTGGCGTTTCGCCAGCCTTTTTCATTTCAGGAGAGGGGAAAGACAATAGAAAGCAGAAGGTTTACACCATGTGATGGGAGAGCTTATCGAGAATCCGCATGGTAGGAAGGCAGGAAGAAAACGAAGCTTCCGGGGCACGCTCCTCAATGATAGCCGTCACGAACTCGGCATCCTGGGCGTGAAATCCAGGTGTCGACAGCGGCACGACATTTCCCTCGTGGTCCTTGAGTTCGTCACGATACGCCAGCAAGGTATTTTCCTCGCCAATGTAGCGATAAAACCCGCCAAAGGGACCGTGATTGTTGAAGGAAAGCGCCAGCGTGGCCAGCGTACCGTCGGTCGCCCGCAGGCCGATGTTCATGTCCATGGCGATGCCAAGTTCCGAATGCAGTGGCCCTTGACTTCCCCACCCGCTGAGCTCGTCATCGTCCAGCAACCAGGCGAAGAGATCCACGCTATGGCAGGCATGGTGCCATAACAGATGATCCGTCCAGCCGCGCGGTTCGCCTTGCATGTTGAGGTTTTCGCGACGCAGGAAATACGTCTCGCTCACCAGATGCTGAAGATGGAACTCCCCCGCCCGAAGACGGCGCTTCATTTCGCGATGCGGTGCATTGAAGCGACGTGTGTGGGCTACCATGGCGACGGTGCTTGCCTCGCGGGCTCGCGCCGTCATGCGCTCGGCATCCGCCAGGTTCAGGCTCATGGGAATTTCGCAGAGGACATGTTTACCGGCATCGATCGCCTGCTCTGCCTGGCGGGCATGCAACGGGCTCGGCGTCGCCAGGATCACGGCATCGACTCCGGATGCCTCCAGTGCATGCGCATAATCGGTGAAGACACGTTCAATGCCCCAGGTCTCGGCAAAGCGACGCGTATTGTGCTCATCGCCACCGGCGACGGCCACGACACGGGCGGCGGGAACATGGCCCAGGGCCTGCATGTGAATCGCGGCAATGGCCCCTTCACCGACCATCAGGATGCGTACAGGGGATTTCATCGTCACGTCTCGACCGTTTCATCCATTTCGATTGGAGAGTGGTGACACAACGGTCGCGTGGAGGCAAGGCGGAAACGTCACGACACCGACGAATCCGGCAGGATCACGCGCGCATCCCCAGGCGGCTCGGCATACAGGCACTCGGCGAGTTCCGTATAACGCTCGCGCACCAGCCGCTGATTGACAGAGCCCTTGTCGGTCAGCTCGCCACGGTCGACGGACAGCGGCCGATCCAGCAGCAACAGGCGCTCCAGGCGCATGGAGCTCGACTGCCCCTGGCGATGCGTCGCCAGACGCTGGGCGAACCATTGATGCAGGGTGTCGTCGTGCGCCAATTCGCCCAGCGATGACGGTGCCGCATCGCCCAGGTGCTGCCGGCATGCCGGCACGTTCAGCACCACGAAACCGGCCAGGGCATCACGCCCCTCGCCGACCACCACCACGTCCTGCACCAGTGGAGCGAAGTGCTCGATGAGACGCAGACGCAGAATGCCGACATTGACCCAGGTGCCCGTCACGAGCTTGAAGTTCTCGCTCAACCGACCGTCGAAGATCAGCCCCCGCTCGGGGCGGTCGGGATCGACGAAACGCATCGCGTCCCCGGTGCAATAGTAGCCTTCGTCGTCGAACGCCTCGGCGCTGCGCGTCTCATCACGCCAGTAGCCCGGCGTGACATTGAGCCCCTTGAGACGGGCCTCCCACTTGTCGTCCGTGGCCACCAGCTTGAGCGACATGCCCGGCACGGGCCGACCGATCAGCCCCGGCGTGTCGCTGGCCTCCTCGGTGCAGAACGCCAGGCACGCCTCGGTGGAGCCCAGGCCCGTCAGCATGGGCACGGGATGCCCGAGCGAACGCTCGCCGAAGGCATCCAGCGCATCGCGTACATGCACCGGCAGCACGGCGCCGCCGAAGTGCATCATCTCGAGGTCGCGGAAGAAAGACGTGCGCAATGCGTCATCGTCGCGCAGATGCTCGACCAGGGCCTCGAACCCCTTGGGCACGTTGCAATAGAAGGTCGGCGATATCTCGCGCAGGTTGGCCACCGTGCGCCGTACCCCCTCGGCGGTGGGATTGCCGTCGTCGATGTACAGCGAACCGCCGTTGTGGATGGTCATGCCCAGGATCGTGTTACCGCCGAAGGTATGGTGCCAGGGCAACCAGTCCACCAGCACGGGCTTGCGCCGCGACAAGAACGCCAGGCGTTGCGCGAGCATGGCCTGATTGCTGCACAGCATGCGGTGCGTGTTGATCACCGCCTTGGGCATCCCCGTCGACCCCGACGTAAACAGCAGCTTGGCGATGCTATCCGCTGTCACGCCGGCATGGGCGTCGTCGACCGCGCCGCTCGCCGGCGTTTCCGCCAGTGCCTCCAGCGCCAGTGCCCGCTGGCTCGGACGTACCGCCACGCAGGCCGTGCCGGGCTCGCAAACCGCCGCCAGTGCCGTCTCGAAACGCGCCTCGTCGTCGACGAAGATCATCCCCGGCGTCACCAGGTCAACGACGTGACGCAACTTGGCGAAGTCCTCCGACAACAGCGCATACGAGGGCGATACCGGTACATAGGGGATGCCCACGTGCATCGCGGCGCAGGCCAGCAACGCATGATCGATGCCATTGCCCGAGAGCACCATCAGCGGTCGCTCGACCGACAGGCCATGGTCCAGCAGGGCCTGTGCCAGACGCGCCACGCGCGGCATCGCCTCACCGAAGGTCAGCGTCCGCCAGGCACGATGCGTCCCCTCGCGCTCGGCCAGGAACGTGCGCGACGGCGTCTCGCTGGCCCAGTGCACGAGGCGCTGGGTCACGCAACGGGGATACTCCGAGACCTCGCCACCGAAGAGCCAATGCGTCTGCGGGGACGCATCGTTCACGGAACGTGACTCGTCTGGCCGGTTGCCGGAAGGGGACGACATGAAAGGGGCTCCATTAGTCTGTGATGTCTCTTGTTATTGAGCGATTCGTTCTTTCATCAACGACGCAATGGATATAGTTATAATGGGTAACTATTTTTTTGACTAGATACGCTACATGAGACTTTAGATGCACAAGAAGGCCAAACTCCCCGCGATGTTGCCTATCCTTGGCGATATCGGAAACAATGCACCCACCAGATGATTCTCATATTAACTATACCGCCGGATAAGGAAGCTTCATGACGACATCCAAGAAACCCACTTCCCCGGAGCGACCTTCTCTCGAGGAAGCCTACCCCACCACCGTCGAAGGGCTGGTGCTCGAGGAACGTCTCGGCTATGCACTACGACGCGCCCAGCTCAAGGTTTTCAAGCACTTCGACGAGGCCATGCGCGAGCACGACATCCGCCCGGCGCAGTTCTCGTCGTTGGTCGTCATCGAGGGCTATCCGGGCGTGACGCAATCCAGCCTGGCCCAGACGCTGAGCATCGACCCCCCGCGAGTCGTTAGTCTGATCAACAGTCTCGAGGAGCGCGGCCTGGCGATGCGAGTGCGCTGCAAGCGCGACCGTCGCTCGCACGGCATCTTCCTGACCAAGACCGGCGAAGCGCTGGTAGGGCGCCTGAAAGACTTGGCCGAACAAAGCGATTTGGAGGCGACTCAATCACTTAGTGAAATAGAGCGGCGTCAGTTACTGACCTTGCTGCGCAAGGTCTATGCATCGGAAGAAGGTGGCGACTAATCCTTTAGGCGCAATTCCCGGCAAATTGCGACGGCATGACTTGCACACCGGCTCACGGACAATTAATTATACAAAGCAACTAAAAAGCCATTCGTCATCTCGCGCCCTGGCCGACCCACACAACCTATAAAAGACATCATCATGAGCAGCCTAGCGACGACTTCCCACGCCAGTATTACCTGCCTGCGCCGCAGTCTCGAGACCACCTGCCGGCTCGCCGCCATCGTCGGCGGCCTGATCGTCGCGATGCTGTCGCTGATGACCGTGGCCAGCATCGCCGGGCGCTGGGTCTCCAGCCTGCCGTTGATCAGCGACATGGCGATGTTCGGCTGGATCGGTCCCGTCACGGGCGATTACGAAATGGTCGAGATGGGGACCGCCATCGCGGTGTTCCTGTTCCTGCCCTACTGTCATCTGCGCGGCGGCCACGTCACGGTGGACCTTCTGGTCATGCGCGCGCCGCGAAGCGTGCAGCGTCTCCTGGCCTTCGTCGCGGAAGTGCTGTTTCTGGTCGTGGCGGGCGTGATGACCTGGCGTCTTTACCACGGCCTGCTCGACAAGCAGCGCTACATGGAGACCAGCATGCTGCTGGACATCCCACTGTGGTGGGGATACGTCGGCGGCATCCTCGGTTTCGCCCTGCTGACACTGGTCTGCCTCTATCGCGCCTGCATGTCGGTGTCGCGCGATACTCAGCATCACACACCGGCTCAGGGAGACGCATGATGTCACCGATCACACTGGGCACGGGCGGTTTCGTTCTGCTGCTGATCATGATGGCGGCCAGGATCCCCATCGGGCTGTCGATGCTGGTCGTCGGCGCCGCCGGTTCGATGTTGATCACTGGACCGATGGGCATTCTGAATGGCTTGAAGACGCTCCCCTACGAGCATTTCTCGAGCCATACGCTGTCGATCATTCCTCTCTTCCTGCTGATGGGCCAGTTCGCCGCGCGAGCCGGACTCTCGCGGGCCATGTTCCAGGCCGCCAACGACTGGCTGGGCCATCGGCGCGGCGGGCTCGCCATGTCGACGATCGGCGCCTGCGGTGCCTTCGGTGCCATCTGCGGGTCGTCGCTGGCCACCGCCGCCACCATGACGCAAGTGGCACTGCCGGAAATGGAGCGCCAGGGCTATCGCGGGAGCCTGGCCACCGGCGCGCTCGCGGCGGGCGGCACGCTGGGCATTCTGATTCCTCCCTCGGTGGTACTGGTCATCTACGCCATCCTGGCGGAACAGAATATCAACGAGATGTTCGCCGCCGCCCTGGTACCGGGCCTGTTCGCGGCCTTCAGCTACATGCTGGCGATTTCCCTGTACGTGCGCTTCTTTCCCGCCAGCGCGCCGAACAAGGACAAGGCATCGCGCGGCGAACGCTGGCGCTCGCTGTGGGAAGTCTGGCCCGGCGCGGCGATCTTCATCATCGTGATCGGCGGCATCTACACCGGCATCTTCACGCCGACCGAGGCCGCCGCCGTCGGCGCGGCGGCCACCGGGGTCCTGGCGATCACCCGGGGCGGACTGCGCTGGAACGGTCTGCGCGACTGCCTGCTCGAGACGGCCGTCACCTCGGCGATGATCTTCTTCATCGTTCTCGGGGCCAGCGTGTTCAACAGCTTTCTTGCCCTGACCCAGTTGCCGCAAATCACGGCCGGCTGGATCGTGGGCCTGGAGATCAGCCCCTGGGTCGTGCTGGCCGGCATCCTGCTGTGCTACCTGATCCTCGGCTGCTTCATGGACAGCCTGTCGATGATTCTGCTGACGGTGCCCATCTTCCTGCCTATCGTCACGGGCATGGACTTCGGCATGCCCGCCGCAGACGTGGCGATCTGGTTCGGCATCCTGGCTCTGGTGGTGGTCGAGGTCGGCATGATCACGCCACCCGTGGGGCTGAATATCTTCATCATTCACTCCATGGCGCCCCACGTGCCGCTGACCGAGACCTTCAAGGGCATCCTGCCGTTCCTGGCCGCCGACGTCATCCGCATCGTGATGCTGGTGGCCTTCCCGGCCATTACGCTCGGCTTCGTCTACCTGCTTTATTGATGACCGATGCCACGATGACCGACGCTACCGACCGAGGTGACTCATCATGACCCGTGATCCGCTGCCGCCCCCGCCGACATCGACCTTCATCGCGCGCCTGGCGATTCACGTCGACCCGCCCCTGGAGCTCGGCGAGGATGCCCGGGGCAAGCGACGCTTCATCGCCATCACCGGTGGCCGGGTCAGCGGGGAGCGGCTCGACGGCGTGGTACTGCCCGGGGGCGGCGACTGGCAGACCGTACGCCCCGACGGCGTCGCCGACCTGCATGCGCGCTATTTCCTGGAAACCGACTCGGGCGATCGCATCGAAGTCGAGAATGTCGGGTTCCGGCACGGCCCGGCGGATGTCATGCAACGCCTGCAGCGCGGGGAGCCGGTCGCGCCCGAGTCCTATTACTTTCTCACCACGCCGCGTTTCTTCACCACCAGCCCGGCCTACGCCTGGCTGATGCGCACGATCTTTCTGGGCAAGGCCGAACGCACGCGCGACAGCGTGCTCATCGACCTCTACGCGGTGGGCTGACGCCACCGCCACATGGACAACCGCGACACATCGCACGACGACAACAACCACAACGAGGAACACGCCATGAGTCATCACGCCACGCTTGCTTGCCGCCGCTTCCTGCTGGCCGCCGCCGCAGCGCTACCGCTCGCCTGGGGCGCCGGCCAGGCCCATGCCCAGGAGGCCGAGTACACCCTGCGACTGCACCACTTCTTCCCGGCGTCGGCCCCCGTGCATCAGGAATACTTCCTGCCCTGGAAGGAGGCCATCGAGAAAGAGTCCGACGGGCGCCTGGCGGTCGAGCTCTACCCCTCCATGCAGCTCGGTGGCACACCGCCCTCGCTCTACGACCAGGCCAAGGATGGCCAGGTGGACATCATCTGGACCGTGCTGGGCTACAATTCCGGCCGCTTCCCCCGGGCCGAGGTCTTCGACCTGCCCTTCCTGCCGACCTCGGGCGCCGCGACCAGCCAGGCCGCGCACGAATACGCCATGACGCACATGCAGGACGAACTCGAGGGCGTTTACCCCATCGCCGTGCACACCCACAGCCCGGGAGCGCTGCATACCAAGGAGACGCGCATCGAAGCGCTCGAGGACATCGAGGGCCTCAAGATGCGCGGCCCCAGCCGGCTGGTGAACCGTTATCTCGCCAAGCTCGGCGCCGAGCCCATCGGCATGCCGGTGGCGCAGGCCCTGGAAGCGCTGTCACGCGGGGTTCTCGACGGCACGGTGATTCCCTTCGAGGCCATCACCGCCATGGGGCTGGCCGACATCACCACCGAACACACCATCTTCAGCGGTGACAGAGCGCTGTACACCACGATGATGATCGTGGCCATGGATCAGGATAAGTACGACGCCCTGCCCGAAGACCTGCAGGCCATCATCGATGCTCACGCCGGCGGCCGCGAGGCATACCGGATCGGTCAGATCATGGATCAGGCGGACCATCGCCAGATTCTGGCCATTCAGAGCGGCGAGCAACCGGGCACGATCACCCGCCTGGGCAGCGAGGAAACCGCGCGCTGGCAGGCAGTCGGTCAGGAGGTCGTCGACGAGTGGATCGCCGAGGCCGAGGAGAAGGGGCTCGACGGGCAGATGCTGTACGACGATGCCACACGACTCGTCGAGCGCTATACACGTTGAGGAGGATGCCAGGTCCGGCGCCCGCGTCGCCTGGCACGCTCACTCAGTCGGTATCCACCAGTCCCGCACCCAGTGACTTGAGGGAGGATTTGAGATGACGCTGAAACGCTCCCCGCTGCGCCTCGCTCAGGCTCTCCAGCATGTGGCCCTCGAGCGCCATGACCGTGCGATCGCACTCGGCCAGCGTGCGTCGTCCGGCCTCGGTCATGCGGATCTGGATGATGCGTCCATGGTGCGGGTCGGGGCGACGCTCGACGAGCCCCTTGGTCTCCATGGCCTTGACCATCTCGTTGGCCGCCTGCGGCGACACCAGCGACTTCTCGGCCAGTTGCGAATTGGACTGGGGGCTGCGTCGTGCCAGCACGGAAAGCGCCGTGTACTGCTGCATGGTCACGCCCAGAGGCTGCACGGCCTCGCTGATATGGCGGCGCAGGGCGCGGTCGAGCCGGCCGATCAAATACGCGACGCGCACCGCCTCGGGGGCGTCGTCGGCGTCGCCGTGCCGCGACTCGGCGGAGGCCTGTGATTCCACTTTGGTCATAAGCGTTTCCTCTTTGCAAACGCAGGATAGCGCACTATGATTGGCAGGGTAAATATCAACTTACTTGATACTATTTTGACAGGAAATTGACATGAGCGATTACACGAACCGCTGGCAAACCGTGAAGGTCGACGTCGAGGACGGCATCGCCTGGGTCACCCTGAACCGGCCCGAGAAGCGCAACGCCATGAGTCCCACGCTCAACCGTGAAATGATCGATGTGCTCGAGACCATCGAGCTCGACCAGGACGCCCATGTGCTCGTGCTGACCGGCGAGGGCGAGTCCTTCTCCGCCGGCATGGACCTCAAGGAGTACTTCCGCGAGATCGACGCCAGCCCCGAAATCGTTCAGCTCAAGGTACGCCGCGACGCCTCCACCTGGCAGTGGAAACTGCTGCGTCACTACGCCAAGCCGACCATCGCCATGGTCAACGGCTGGTGCTTCGGCGGCGCCTTCTCGCCGCTGGTCGCCTGCGACCTGGCCATCGCCGCCGACGAGTCGGTGTTCGGGCTGTCCGAAATCAACTGGGGCATCCCCCCGGGCAACCTGGTCAGCAAGGCCATGGCCGACACCGTGGGACATCGCCAGGCGCTGTACTACATCATGACCGGGGAAACCTTCACCGGCCCGCAGGCCGCCGACATGGGGCTGGTCAACCAGAGCGTGCCCCGCGCCGAGCTGCGCGAGACCACCCACAAGCTGGCCGCCACCCTGCGCGACAAGAACCCCGTCGTCCTGCGCGCCGCCAAGACCGGCTTCAAGATGTGCCGCGAGCTGACCTGGGAACAGAACGAGGAATACCTCTACGCCAAGCTCGACCAGGCCCAGCAGCTCGACCCCGAGCACGGTCGCGAGCAAGGTCTCAAGCAGTTCCTCGACGACAAGAGCATCAAGCCGGGCCTGGAAAGCTATCGTCGCTGAACGGCCCGCGACCCCGGGCGTGCGTCGGACGGCGGACGCCCACCTCACAACAATCACATAGTTAAGCACGGGGGTACGATATGGATCTCAGCCTATTGATCGGCGGTGACACCCACGCCGCCCAGCAAGACGCGACCTTCACGCGGCACAATCCGCTCAGCGGCGAGGCCGTGACCCGGGCCGCGGCGGCCTCAGCCGGCGATGCCCGCGCCGCTGCCGAGGCCGCTTCCCGGGCCTTTTCCGCCTGGTCGGCGACCGGCCCCGGCGAGCGCCGCGCCAAGCTGCTCGCCGCCGCCGACGCCATGGAGGCGCGCCAGGCCGACTTCATCGCGCGCATGGTCGATGAAACCGGCGCCACGCCGGGCTGGGCCGGGTTCAACGTCATGGTGGCCGCCAACATGCTGCGCGAGGCCGCCTCGCTGACCACCCAGGTCGGCGGCGACGTGATCCCCTCCAACGTGCCCGACAGCCTGGCCATGGGCGTGCGCGCTCCCTGTGGCGTGGTGGTCGGCATCGCCCCCTGGAACGCCCCCATCATCCTCGGCACGCGGGCCATCGCCACGCCGCTGGCATGCGGCAACACGGTGATCCTCAAGGCCTCGGAGCAATGTCCCGCCACCCATCACCTGATCGGCGAAGTACTCGTCGAGGCGGGCCTGGGCGACGGCATCGTCAATGTCGTGACCAACGCGCCCCCTCAGGCCGCCGAGGTGGTCGAGGCGTTGATCGAGCATCCCGCCGTGCGGCGCATCAACTTCACCGGCTCCACCCAGGTGGGCCGCATCATCGCCGAGAAAGCCGCGCATCATCTCAAGCCGGTATTGCTGGAACTGGGCGGCAAGGCACCGTTCGTGGTCCTCGAGGACGCCGATCTGGATGCCGCCGTGGAAGCCGCCGCCTTCGGGGCCTTCTTCAACCAGGGCCAGATCTGCATGTCCACCGAGCGCCTGATCGTCGTCGACGCCGTGGCCGACGCCTTCGTCGAGAAGCTGGCCCGCAAGGCCGAGACGCTGCGCGCCGGCGATCCTCGCGACGAGGGCAACGCCCTGGGCACGCTGATCACCCGCGAGGCCGGCGAAAAGCTCAACGCGCTGCTCGATGACGCCCAGCAGCACGGTGCGCGACTGGCCTGCGGCGGCAAGGCCGAGGGCGTGATCATGCAGCCCACCGTGGTCGATGGCGTCACCTCGTCGATGCGCCTGTACGGCGAGGAATCGTTCGGCCCGGTGGTGGCGATGATGCGCGTCAAGGACGAAGAAGACGCCCTGCGCGTCGCCAACGACAGCGAATACGGCCTCTCCGCGGCGGTCTTCAGCCGCGACACGGCACGTGCCATGCGCGTCGCGCAACGTATCGAGTCGGGCATCTGCCACATCAACGCCCCCACCGTGCACGACGAACCGCAGATGCCGTTCGGCGGCGTCAAATCCAGCGGTTACGGGCGCTTCGGCGGCAAGGCCGGTATCGAGGAATTCACCGAACTGCGCTGGATGACCATGCAGCTTGGCCCCCGGCACTATCCGATCTAACAGTCACACCGCTGGCCCCTCTGACGGCCAGGACCCTGGACATCGCGTCATGGCACGCCACCTTTCCATGGAGCTCAAGATGATGACAACAAAACATACGCTCGCCGGCCTCGCGCTTCTCGGCGGTATCACCCTGGCCGGCACCGGCCAGGCTCAAGACACCGTGACGTTGCGCCTGCACCATTTCGCCGCCCCGACCACCCCGGTGCAGACGCAATACCTGGAACCCTGGGCAGAGCGCATCGAGGAACAGTCCGATGGCGCCATTCAGGTCGAGATCTTCCCGGCCATGCAGTTGGGCGGCTCGGCCTCGTCACTCTACGACCAGGCCAAGGACGGCGTGGTGGATATCGCCTGGACGCTGTTGAGCTACACGCCCAACCGCTTCCCCGAGTCCGAAGCGTTCGACCAGCCCTTTTTGCCGACCACGGGCGAAGCCACCAGCATGGCGGCCCATGAGTTCGCCATGGATCACATGCAGGACGACTTCGAGGGCGTGCACCCCATCGCCGTGTTCGCCCATTCGCCCGGCAAGATTCACACCAAGGATGTCAGCGTGCACGACATCGGCGATATCGACGGCCTCGCCATCCGCGCCCCCTCGAAGACCATGAACCGCTATTTCGCCCAGCTCGGCGCCAAGACCGTGGGCATGCCCATGCCGCAGATCCCCGAAGCGATCTCGCGCGGTGTGATCGACGGCCTGACGCTGCCGTTCGAGAGCGCCTCCGCCCTTGGCGTGCTCGACGTGGCGCAGAACCATACCTTCTTCGACGGCTCCCACGGGCTGTATACGGCCATGATGGTGCTGGCGATGAACCAGTCGACGTACGATGACCTGTCGCCCGAGCTGCAAAAGGTCATCGACGACAACGCCGGCCTTCAGGAAGCGCAGCGCATCGGACAGGTCATGGATACAGCGGAGCAAGCCGCCATCGACGACATCGCTGCACGCGGCGAGGGGCAGATGATCCACATCGCCGAAGCGGACCAGTCGGCATGGCGCGAGGCCGCCGAGACCACCATCCAGCAGTGGATCGACGACATGGACGGCGCCGGCTTCGACGGCCAGGCCCTTTACGACGACGCCAGCCGCCTCGTCGAGAAATACACCCAGCAGACGCAGTAGCCTCTCCCTCTCCGGCTGCGCGCCGTGAGCGCCCGGGACTTTCCCGGGCGCTCTTTTCTTTACGCCGGGCCCGAGACGCCCGGCGCACACGCGACCGGCGTCCCCAGGGCCGGCGTTTCCAAGACCGGTGTCTTCACGACCAAAGTCTAGCGCGTCTCGATTGTCGCTCAACGCGGGGCTACCTATGATGGGAACGGTTCCATCACAGGTAGCCTCATGACCCGATCGCCCACTCCCACCATCCTCGAAGTCGCCCGTGAAGCCGGGGTCTCGAAGACCAGCGTGTCGCGCTACCTGGGCGGCGAACGCGACCGTCTTTCGCCCTCCATGCAGACGCGCATCGCCACGGCGATCACGTCATTGGGCTATCGCCCCAACTGGATGGCGCGCGGCTTGAAGGGTGGGCAGTCGCGCTTGCTGGGCATGCTGGTGGCCGACATTCGCAACCCCTTTTCGACGGCGGTGCTGCACGGCGCCGAGCAGGCATGTCGCGCCCACGGCTTGTCGCTGCTGGTATGCAATACCGACAACGACGCCGTGCTCGAACGCCGTCATCTCGACATGCTGGCTGCCTACCGGGTCGAAGGCATGATCATCAATGCCGCCGGCGACCCCGGCCCGGCATTGCGCCGTTTCGCCGACCCGCGCACGCCGGTCGTCCTGCTCGACCGCCAGGTGAGCGACCTCGATGCGGACATCGTGGGGCTGGACAACGCCCTGGCCATCGACCAGGCCTTCGCGCACCTGCACGCACAGGGATACCGCCGCTTGCTGTACGTCAGCGAGCCGGTGACCGAGGCCAGCTCACGCCAGGCACGTCTGGCCCGGGTCGAGGCCTGCCTCGCGCGGCACCCCGAGTGGCGCGGCGAGACGCTCGGCGTGGCGCTGGAGGCGCCCGGCGATGCCCTGGCGACGAAGCTGCGCCGCTTCGTGGACAGCCGCGACCCTGCGCCAGGGGCGATACTCTGCGCCAATGGCCAGGTCACGCTGGCGGTCGCGCAGTGGCTGCGCGAGGCCGGCGTCACGCTCGGCCCCGTCGGCCTGATGGGCATCGACGAACTGGACTGGTGCGCACTGGTCGGCCCCGGCATCACCACGCTCGCCCAGCCCACGGCCACGCTCGGGGCCAGCGCCGTGGACTGCCTCGTCACGCGCTTTTCCCCGGAAGGCCGACAACGTCCGCCACGGCGCCTCGATTACGCCGGCACCTTGATTCCACGCGGCTCGACCCGTCGCGATTCGGCGGCCGCACCCACGACTGATTTCAGGAGCCTGTCATGCCCCTCTCTCCGGACATTCTGACCTTCGGCGAGGCGATGTCGCTGTTCATTGCCGAGACGCCCGGCGATCTGGCCGAGGTCGAACGCTTCCAGCGCCGTATCGCCGGCGCCGACACCAACGTCGCCATCGGCCTGGCGCGCCTGGCGTTTCAGGTCGCCTGGATCAGCCGTGTCGGCGATGACAGCTTCGGCCGTTTCATCCGCCGCACCCTCGAAGGCGAAGGCCTCGACTGCCGCCATCTGCGCACCGACCCCGACCACCCTACCGGGCTGGTATTCAAGGAACGCGCCGAACACGGCGAGGACCCCAAGGTCGAGTACCTTCGTCGTGGCAGCGCCGCCAGTCACCTGGGCCTCGACGACGTGCGCGACCTGACGTTCCAGGGCGTGCGCCACCTGCATGCCACCGGCCTGCCGCCGGCCTTGTCGCCGAGCACGCGCGAGCTCGCCTTTCACATGCTCGAGCAGGCGCGCCGGGCGGGACTCACCATTACCTTCGACCCCAATCTGCGCCCCACGCTGTGGGACAGCGAGACCGACATGCGCGACACCCTCAATGCGCTGGCCGCCCGCGCCGACTGGGTCTTGCCGGGGCTCGCCGAGGGACAGCGCCTGACCGGGCTCGACAGTCCCCACGACATCGCCGGCCATTACCTGGACCAGGGCGCCACGGGGGTCATCATCAAGCTCGGCCCCGAAGGCAGCTACGTGCGCACGCAGCAGGACGCGGGCACGGTCAGCGGGGTCAGCGTTGCCCGCGTCGTCGACACCGTGGGCGCCGGCGATGGCTTCGCGGTAGGCGTGATCAGCGCACTGCTCGATGGCTTCTCGCCGCGCCATGCCGCGCATCGCGGCAACCTGATCGGCGCCGAGCAAGTCCAGGTCGTCGGCGACATGGAAGGTCTGCCCGATCGTGCCCGCCTGCGCGACCTCGAAGCCGCTCACCCCTTGGCGTGACGGCACATTCCCGCTTCATCCATGACCAGGAGCCACGCATGACCAAACGCATCGTTGCCTTTCGGCGGCTCAAGCCGCATCACCTCGAGCAGTTGCGCAACCACTTCCACGTCGATTACTTCGATACGCTGGAGGGCCCCGACGATCCAGCATTTCGCGAAGCGCTGCGCAACGCCCACGGCCTGCTGGGCGCCAGCCTGCCGATCACGCCCGAGCTGCTCGACGACGCGCCCCACCTGGAGGCCATTTCGAGCATCTCGGTGGGGGTCGACAACTACCCGGTGGAGGAGCTCACCCGGCGCAACATCCTGCTCTGCCACACGCCGGACGTGCTCACCGAAACCACCGCGGACACCGGCTTCCTGCTGATCATGGCCAGCGCCCGCCGCGCGGTGGAACTGGCCAACATGGTCAAGCAAGGTCAATGGACGAGCGGTATCGGCGAGTCCCACTTCGGCACCGACGTCCACGGCAAGACGCTGGGCATGGTCGGCTTCGGGCGCATCGGGCAGGCCATCGCGCGGCGCGGCGCCCTGGGGTTCGGCATGTCGGTGCTCTACACCCACGCCTCGCGCAAGCCGGCGCTGGAAGCGGAACTGGGTGCGACGCACTGCGAGTTCGAGACCCTGCTCGAGCAGGCCGATTTCGTCTGCGTCAACGTTCCCCTCACCGCCGAGACCACCGGCCTGATGGACGCCGCCGTCTTCAAGCGCATGAAGTCCTCGGCGATTCTGATCAATATCGCGCGCGGCAAGGTGGTCGACGAGGAAGCCCTGATCGAGGCGCTCTCCAGCGGCGAGATCCACGCCGCCGGGCTCGATGTCTTCGCTCAGGAACCGCTGCCCGGCGACTCGCCGCTCACCCGGATGGACAACGTCGTGACCCTGCCGCACATCGGCTCGGCGACGCATGAAACGCGCGAGGCCATGGCCCAGCGCGCCATCGACAACGTCATCGCCGCCCTCGAGGGCCGCCGTCCCCCCAGTCCCTACAACGACGTCACACCGCGCGGCTGACGTCTTTCCCGTCCGCCCACGCCACAGCGTGGGCGTTTCAGATCCATTGCGCTGTGCCTCTACGACTCTGGTCGTAGTTGGACCAAAGGCGAATGGGGCCGAGACGGCGACTCTTCTAGGCTGACCTCAGATTTGGATCAATCCAAAAACGAGGCACGCCAGCATGGCCGAATCCCCCGAGACCCCGTCGTCCCCACGCGAGAGCGCGCGTCACAGCGTCACGCTGCAGGACATCGCCGCGCATGCCGGCGTGTCGCGGTCGACGGTCTCGCTGGTACTGCGTGGCAGCTCCCTGGTGGCGGACACCACCCGCACACGTGTGCAGGCTTCCATCAAGGCCCTCGGCTACGTCTACAACCGTGGCGCAGCAGCGCTGCGCGCCAGCCGCACCTTCACCCTCGGCGTGGTGGTCTACGACATCGCCAACCCGTTCTTCGGCGCCATGGTGGCGGGCATCGACTCGGTGCTGCACCGCGAGAACTATGTCTCGTTCCTGGCCAACAGCGAAGACTCTCCCCAGCGTCAGCAGCGCTTCCTGGAACGCATGCGCGAACAGCGCGTGGATGGCTTGCTGCTCTGCCCCGCCGAGGGCACCGATCCCGCGCTGGTCTCCCGGCTCGCCGACTGGAACCTGCCCTGCGTGCAGGTGCTGCGCCATGTCGGCGAGCCCCCGTTCGATTACGCGGGCACCGATTTCGAACTCGGGGTGCGCCAGGCCGTGGACCATCTCGTGACATGCGGCCACCGGCGGATCGTCTTCCTGGGCGGCGACGCCGAGCATTCCGCCACGCAGGCCCGCCACCGGGGCTACCACGAGGCCATGCGGGCCCACGGTCTCGACGATGTGCACCGCGTGATACGCGGCCCGGTCACGCGGCGCGCCGGCTTCGACGCCGTGCAGCGCCTGATGCAGGAAAGCCCGCGTCCCACGGCGGTGATTTGCCACAACGACCTGATGGCCCTGGGGGCCATGCTGGGCTTGCAGCGCCTGGGCCTGACGCCCGGCCAGGACTGCGCGGTCATCGGCACCGACGACATCGAGGAAGCGGCCTTGAGCCTGCCGGCGCTGAGCAGCGTCGCCACCCATCCCTATGCCATCGGCGAGGAGGCGGCGCGTCTCGCCATGCGACGCATCGCCGACCCCGACGGTACCCGCGAGCAGGTGATCCTGACCCCACGCCTGCACGTCCGCGACTCGTGCGGTCCCTGCACCGCCGACGCGACACCACCGCGACGATGCACCGACGTCGTCGACATCTGACACCATCCCTGCGCCAGCCGCCACCGGCGGACACAACAATCAACGAGGTGACATCATGACTCAGAACTGGATCGATCCAAACGCATCCCGCCGCCCCTTCGCCAAGCGCGCGCTCGGCGCTGTCGCGCTGACGCTCGGCATGACGCTGGCCGGCGGCGCCCAGGCCGTGGACCTGCGCTTCGGCCATGGCGGCACCGAGGACACCGCCTATCAGCTCGGGGCCGAACGCTTCAAGGAACTGGTCGAAGACAAGACCGACGGCGATGTCTCCGTCACCATCCTCGGCAACTCCGTGCTCGGCCACGAAACCGAGATGTTCGAACAGCAGATGGCCGGCGCGCTGGACATGTCGATCATCAACCCCGGCTTGATCACGGATTTCTCGCAGACCGCCAACGTGTTCTCGATTCCGTTCATGTATCGCGACGAGGCCCACTGGCGCCACGTGCTCGATGGCGAGGTCGGGCGCGACATCGCGGATCGCATCGAGGACGACACCGGCGTCAAGGTGCTGGCCTTCTTCGGTGGCGGCAAGCGTCAGATCGTCAGCACGCGGCCGCTGGAAAGCCTCGACGACCTGGAAGGCATGAAGCTGCGCACCAACCCGACCGAGCCGTTGATCGCCGCCTGGAAAGCCCTGGGCACCGAGCCCACCGTCATGGCCTGGAAAGAGATCTACACCGGGCTGCAGCTGGGCGCCATCGACGGCCTGCTCAACGAGGCCGAGTGGATTCATCGCATGCGCTTCCACGAAGTGGCCCCGCACATCGGGCTCTCCGAGCATGACATCACCGTGCGCCTGCTGACCCTCTCGCAAATGACCTGGGATCGCCTCGACGACGCCCAGCGCGAGGCGGTCATGGCCGCCGCCCAGGAAGCCGCGAGCTATGCCCGCAAGGTGCAGCTCGAACAGGACGCCGAAGCACTCGAGACGCTCGAGGAGGAAGGCGCCACGCTCTACCCGATGGATCGCGAGCGCATGAAGGAGATCGTCGCCGAGCCGCTGCAGAAAGTGATCGACGACATGGGCCTCACCGAGCTGCATGACCGGATCGTCAACGTCGAGTAATCTCCCGGCCGGGATGGATGCCCCATCCCGGCCCTTGTCGCCGAGGGTTTCGCCATGCCCACCCTGCTCGCCGGACTCGCCCGGCTCAATCGAGCGCTCGAGCGTCTGCTCGGCGCTGTCCTGTTGCTGCTGCTGGCGGCCTTCATCGTGTTCATCGTCTATCAGATCGTCAGCCGCAACCTCCCCATGCTGCCGCGTCTGTACTGGACCGAGGAGTTCAGTCGCTTCGCCTTTCAGTGGATGATCATGCTGGGCACCGCCATCGGCGTGCTGCATGCCGATCACTTCGTCCTCGAAGCCTTTCCCCGCGGCTCCCGGCTCGACCGGGCGACGCGCCTGATCCGTGATCTGGCCTGCCTGGCGGTCGGCGTCGTGTTCGTCTATTACGGCAAGGACTTCGCGCTCTCCGGGCTTCGCCGCAGCGCCACGGCCTCCAGGCTGCCGATGATCGCGGTGTACGTCACGTTCAGCGTGTGCGGCGTCCTGATCATCCTGTTCGCCGCGCAACGGCTCCTGCATGCGGCCCTGCATGGCCAGTCGGCCATGGAGCAGACGCTGGACACGCCCTCCGAACTCGACGAGGCCCTGGCCGATACCGCCGAGACGCCCCCCGATTCGCTCAGCGCCTCCGAGCATCGCACCGGCGGCAAGGAGTCTTCCCGATGATGCCGATGGACTGGATGTTCCTGCTGCCCTGGCTGTTGTTCGCCGTGCTGGGGATCCTGATCGTTGCCGGCGTGCCGATCGCCATGTCGCTGGTGCTCACCTCCTTCGCGGTGATCATGCTCGACCCGCGCCTGACGCCCTGGATCATGTTTCAGCGCATGTACAACGGCATGGACTCGTTCGTGCTGCTGGCCGTGCCCCTGTTCCTGCTCGCCGGCAACCTCATGAACGCCGCGCGCATCACCGACCGGCTGATCACGCTGTGTCTGCATCTGGTGGGGCATTTCAAGGGCGCCCTGGCCCACGTCAACGTCATGGTCAGCATGCTGTTCGCCGGCGTCTCCGGCTCCTCGACGGCGGACAGCGCCGGCGTCGGCACGGTGCTGATCCCGGCCATGAAACGGGAAGGCTACCCCGCGCATTTCGCGGTGGCGGTCACGGCCGCGTCGTCGGTCATGGGCATCGTCATCCCGCCGTCGATCAACATGATCGTGTGGGGCGCGTTGACCAACACTTCGATCGCCGGCCTGTTCCTGGGCGGCATCCTGCCCGGGGTGATGATCGGCATCGCGCAGCTCTTGCTCAACCTGGGCTACGTGCGCCGCTACCAGGTGCCCGTGCGCCAGCGGGCCTCGCTCGCGCAGTTGATGCACTCGGGCAAGGACGGCCTGCTCGCGGCGGGCATTCCGGTGCTGATCATCGGCGGCATCACGCTGGGCATCGTCACCCCCACCGAAGCGGCGGTGATGGCGGTGCTGTATGCCCTGGCGCTGGGCTTTCTCGTCTACCGCGAGCTGACGTTCAAGAGCGTCATGGCGGCCTCCACCTCCACCGTGCGCCTGTGTTCGCTGTCCCTGTTCAGCCTGGTCGGCGCGGCCATCTTCGGCTATCTGATCAGCTTCTATCAGATTCCGCCGTCGCTGATGAAAGGGGTCAACATCACCGACCCGACCACGCTGCTCATCGTCATGGCCATCGTCATGCTGCTGATCGGCACCTTCATGGACTCGCTGCCCGCGATGGCGATTCTCGCGCCGATCTTCCAGCCGCTGGCCATGCAGGCGGGCGTGCACCCGGTCCAGTTCGGCGTCATCAGCGTCATGGCCCTGGGGCTCGGCCTGATCACGCCGCCCTACGGTCTGTGCCTGATGATCTCGGCCAAGATCGGCGGCATTCCGCTGCTCAAGGCACTCGGCACGACGCTGCTGTACCTGGCGGTGATGCTGGTCGTGATCGCGCTGCTGATCGTCTACCCGCAGCTCATCCTGATGATCCCGCGGGCGCTGGTGCCGGACTTCGTATAGCCGGGACGGCTCGCCCCGCGCTCCCCGGCCTTGCCATTGCGGCCGGGGAGCACTACAGTTCCCGTTAGAGTTTCAAAACGCCGTTCGCAAACTCGCCATCGCGCTCAAGCCTGGGCGTGGCATGCCGATATTTGAGAAACTGTGCGGTTTCATCCATCACGCCCTCGAGGCTCCACCATCATGTCTCATTCGCTGTGCCTGCTGTTCGACTGCGATGGCACCCTGGTCGATAGCGAACCCCTGCTTGCCGACGTCATGGCCGACGTACTGACCCGTGTCGGACTGCCTTTCGCCGCCCCCCAGTACATGGCAGAGTTTCGCGGCGTACGATTCGCCAACATCGTCGCGGAACTCGAGCGTCGCTACGGCGCCCTGGACGACGCCACGCGCGACATGGCCGAGAGCGAGATGCGACGCAACATGCAGGCACGCATGAGTCGCGAACTGCAGCCCATTTCCGGGATCCGCGAGGCGCTGGAGCGCCTTGGGGCGTATCCCCGCTGCGTGGCTTCCAACGGCCCCGAGCACAAGATACGCCGCGCCCTCGACAGCACCGGTCTGCGCCCCTATTTCGAGGATCGCCTCTACAGCGGCTATACCATCGAGAGCTGGAAACCCGAGCCGGGGCTGTTCCTGCATGCCGCCCGTGACATGGGCTTCGCCCCCGAGCACTGCGTGGTGATCGACGATGCCGAGGTCGGCGTCGCCGCCGGCCTGGCCGCCGGGATGCGCACGATTCACATCAACCGCTTCCCCGAGCGCGAGACCACGCCGTCCGGCGCCATCGCCCTGCACCACATGCGCGACCTGCCCGACGTGGTGGCACGCCTGGCCCAGCTGGAAACCCTGCCACACTGATTTCCTGCCGGGGACGCGCGACGCCTGGTTCGTGCATCGCGGCTCGGCGCGTTATCATTCGCGTATCGTGCCAAGCCGACGCCAGGGAGATACGCATGGCATCGTTACAGGATCAATTGCGCGGGCTGGTGTACTCCACCGAACACGGCGAGACCTGCCCCGAGTGCCGCGCCCCGCTCAGCGAGTGCCGCTGCGCCGACACGGCGGAGGAAGACCGCCTGGCGCGCCTCGACGGCATCGTCCGTCTGCGCCGCGAAACCAAGGGCCGCAAGGGCAAGGGCGTCACCCTCGTCGAGGGAGTGCCGCTCAAGAGCGAAGAGCTCAAGACATTGGCCAAGGCACTCAAGAAACGCTGCGGCACCGGCGGTGCACTCAAGGAAGGCATCATCGAAATTCAGGGCGATCACCGCGACGCACTCAAGGCGGAACTGGAAGCGCGCGGCTATCGCGTCAAACTCGCGGGCGGTTGAGCCCACGCCAACGGCGTTCCCCAGGAGAGATTCCCATGCCCCTGTCCCGTCTATCGCACCGCCTCCGCACGGCCCTGTGCGGCGCATTTCTGGCCGGGCTGGTCGGTTGCGCCAGCGGCCCCGATTTCCAGACGCTCGACGCTCGTGTCGTCTTCGACACGCCACCGACCCTGTCGCCGGCAGCCACGCTCGAGGTGGCCCTGAAAGACAGCGCCGACGACACGACGCTGGCGGAAAGTCGCTACCCCCGGATCGATACCGAAGCCACCGAGGTGGCACTGCGTTACGACGCCAGCGCCATCGACGCGGCGCATCGCTATACGTTGCAGGCCGAGGTTCGCGACCAGGGGCGCATCACGTATCTCAACCGCGACGCGGTCGAGGTCCTGGACGGCGACACCGGCACCACGCCGACCATTACCCTGGTGCCGGCCTCGCGCCGCTGACGACACGGCATCCCGCGCGGCACGCACTCACCGGCGGAGCGTCGAGACCGGGCCGGCGCTCTGCGTGGCGCGCGGCGGCGTCTGCGGGGAGCGGGACGCCGTCACCTCGCGCACCGCCGCTTCCAGGGTCTCGCCCACCGGCGCCTCCAGCTTGAGCGAGAACAACGCATCGGCACGAGTGCGCCCCATGTTGACGCACGCCAGCGGCTTGCCCAGTTCGGCCGCCCGCTTCGCGAAACGATAGCCCGAATAGACCATCAGCGACGAGCCCACCACCAGCATGGCGTCGGCCTGTTCGAGCGCCGCGAACGCCGCGTCCACGCGTGGACGCGGCACGTTGTCGCCGAAAAACACCACATCGGGCTTGAAGATGCCGTCGCCGCAGCGCGCGCAGGACAGCAGCGAGAAATCGGCGAAGTTGCGACTTTCCAGATCGGCATCCCCATCCGGGCCGACCTGCGCCTCGAGCGTCGTCCAGTGGGGATTGAGGCGCGCCAGTTCGGCGTGCAAGGCATGTCGCATGCGAGTCGCGCCGCACCCCATGCACCGCACCACGTCGGCCTGGCCGTGCAGGTCGATGACGCGGCGCGAGCCTGCGCGCTGATGCAGCCCGTCGACATTCTGCGTGACCAGCCGCTCGAGGCGACCGGCCCGTTCGAGTTCGGCCAGTGCGTAATGCCCACGCCCGGGCCGCGCCTCGCTGAGCGCCTGAAACCCGACCAGGCTGCGTGCCCAGTAACGACGGCGCGCCAGGTCGCTTTGCATGAACGCCTGGTGGGTCATCGGGGGCGAGCGCTTCCAATCGCCGCGCTCATCGCGGTAGTCGGGAATGCCGCAATCGGTGCTCATTCCCGCCCCGGTCAGCACGAACAGGCGCGGGTGCCGTGCGAGAAACGCCGCCAGCGGCGACGGTGACGTGTCGACCATCGTGACCTCCCAGAACCAGAACCGCTACCCTATGATAGAACGCGTGCCGCCTGCGGGCACAGGGCCGTATCGCCGCCGCCCGCCAAGCTGGCTAGAATGGGCGTTCGTACACCGCCCCCGACCCGGATGACCGCTATGGCCTGGCTGGAATACGTACTGCCGCTCATCTTTCTCGCCCCCCTCGGCGCCACGGCGCTGGTGGTGCTGGCATTGCGTCACCTGGAAGACGGCGCGCTGACCTCGCCCTACGACGGCCATACCCTGCGCGAGCCGGCGCAATCGTTGCGCAACCGCCTCGACCGGGCCTATGCGGCGCTGTTCCTCGACGGCGCGCTCGGCCCCATCGTCACCTTGGCGCCCCTGGTCTATGGCATGGGACGCATGCTGTTCGCCAATCGGCACAGTTGGCTGGAGTGGGCCCTGTATGGCCTGCTCACCACCCTGCTGGCATTGATCCTGTGCTTTCGCCTGATCCGCGACGTGCAGCGCATTCGGCGCCTCAAGCTGGGGCTGGCCTGCGAGCTGGCGGTTGGCCAGGAACTGGAGCGCCTGATCCGCCCCGAGGCCCATCCGTATTTCGTGTTCCACGACGTACCCACCGACAGCACCACCATCGACCATGTCGTGGTCACGCCGCACGGCATCTTCGCGGTCCAGGTCAGCGCGCGCACACCACCGCTGGACATCAAGGGCGAGCCGCGCACCACGGTCGTCGTCGCCGGCCAGCGGCTGCGCTTCCCCGGATGGCGCGAACGTCAGTCGCTGGCCCATGCGCGGCTGGCGGCGGCGTGGTGCCGCCAATGGCTGGCCCACCGCTCGCTGGGAAACGTCGCCGTACAGGGTGTCCTGGTGCTGCCCGGCTGGAACGTGGAGATCGACAAGCCACCCGGCGAGATCATGGTGGTCGACGGCCGAGGCCTCGCCGCCCTGCTCGACGACACCTCGCTGCAGCCCATGGATGACGCCACTCACCAGCGCGTGGTGCAGGCCCTGGATCGGCGTGTGAAAGGCGTCACGTCAGGAGATCAAGCCCCCTGACTAGGGCGCCGTTTCGCCAACGATGAGATGCGTAGTCAGGCAGTGAGACTCCATGGCGGTACGACCGAGTACCATGGAAGCCGCCAAACGCCCCTTGGCGACACTATCTTGACGTACGGTGGTCAGACGCGGCGCGCGATATTGCCCCTCGGCGATGCCATCGAAGCCGGTCATGCGTAGATCTTCAGGGATGCGCAGACCGCGCTGCTCTGCCAGCGTCAGCACGGTCAGGGCGATGCGATCGGACATGCAAAGCAGCAGATCCGGGCGTTCGCCGTCGGGCAGGTCGAGAATCTCGGCAATGACCGGCGAGCAGACGTCATGGGTATTCTCTTCGATGTTCCACATGGGCACGTCGGCCGGTACGAAGTCGTGCTCGGCCAGTGCCTCGTAAAAGCCGTTCAGGCGTGCACGCGTGATGGTCTGTGACTCGCTGAACAGCGGCTGGTCGATGATACGCCCGTTGCAGGGCTCGGCGGTCGAGCGCAGGTTGATGATCGCAGGGCGACGCGGCCGCCGACGCAAGGCATGGCGCGCTATGTTCAGACAGGCCGCATGGTTGTCGATGTGCACCGAGGCATGCCCGGCGATATCGAAATCCACGGCCATCAATGGCCGCTGTTGCGACAACTGCTCATGCATCTGCGGGTCGGGCAGCAGCCCGTATACGATGAAGCCATCGGCCATGCTGGCCGACTCCAGCCGCATTCCCTGACGGCTCGGCAGCAGCAACAAGGTATGACCATGCTCGTCGAGCACCTCCGAGACCCCGGCCAAGAACTCGCTGGCCACGGCGTCGTTGAGGCTATAGGTCAGACTATCGGCCAGGACCACCGCAATGATTTTCGAGCGCCCGGTGCGCAAGCTGCGGCCTCGGGCATCGGGGCCGACATAGCCTACATCACGCGCCTCGCTGAGAATCCGGTCGCGCAGCGCGGGCGATAGCTGATCCGGCCGATTGAAGGCGTTGGAAACCGTGGCAGTGGAAACCTCGAGGCGAGCAGCCAGGTCCTTGAGAGTAATGCGACGGTGCGAAGGAGTCACGGCGAGTCTCGTTGCTAGCGAACGCAGGCAGCATACCTGCCTGCTCCGACACTCTCTAGCATGAAAGGCGACTCAGCCGGACAAGGCAACCGAATGCCGGCATCCTCAAGCGGCGTCACGCGTGCGCATCAGTGGCAATGCGCGCCCGTCACCATCGAACAGGTGCACATTGTCGAGTGACGGCATCAAGGCGGCATATTGGCCGATGTCCCAGCGACTGGGTGCCTCACTGCGATGAATCAGCAGCTCGTTGCCCTGACCGGCATCAAGATAGACATAGACCTCGTTACCCAGATATTCAACGTTGACGATTTCGAACGCATTGTCGCCACGCGCTTCCCCCAGGCACAGATGTTCGGGACGAATGCCGAGCGTCAACGTGGCGTTTGCCGCAAGGTCCGCAGCATTCTGTGGCAGATTCAGCTCGCCGATGCCCGATACGCTGACGCGACATCCCTTGGCATGGCTCTCGCGCAAGGCGGCGGGCAGGAAGTTCATCGTCGGAGAGCCGATGAACCCCGCGACGAAGCGCGTTGCGGGACGCTGGTAAAGCTCCTGGGGACTACCAACCTGTTCGATTCGCCCGCCGTTCAAGACCACGATCTGGTCGGCAAGCGTCATCGCCTCGACCTGATCATGAGTGACATAAATCACCGTTGAGCCCAGACGGTGATGCAAGCGCGCAATCTCGTTGCGCATTTGCACGCGCAGCGAGGCGTCGAGGTTGGACAGCGGTTCGTCGAACAGCAGGATGCGCGGCTCGCGAGCCATCGCCCTTCCCATCGCCACACGCTGACGCTGTCCACCGGAAAGCGCCTTGGGCTTACGATCAAGCAGTTCCTCGAGCTGCAAGATGCGCGCAGTCTCGTGAACCCGGTCGCGTACCGCCTGCTTCGTCGTTTTGGCCAACTTGAGCCCAAAAGCCATGTTTTCAAACACCGTCATGTGCGGATACAAGGCATAGGACTGGAAGACCATGCCGACTCCCCTCTCGCGAGGTGGCAAGTCGTTGACCAGCGTCTCGCCAATTTTCAGCTCGCCATCGCTGATCGACTCCAGCCCGGCGACCAGCCGCAGCAGAGTGGACTTGCCACAGCCGGAGGGGCCGACGAAGACCACGAACTCGCCATCACCAATCGTGAGGTCGACATCCTTGATGATATGCGTATCGCCAAACGACTTGTTGAGCTTGTTGAGCGTAAGGCTTGCCATGGAAAGTTCTCCTGGCCGGCGCCAACAAGGCGCCAGCGGCATGTATCGTCCAAAGAAATTCAGTCAAGGCGCAGATAGGCCGCCTGATAGGCCGGCAGGGTCAAGCGGTCGTTTTCCACGTGCGCCGTGAACCCGGGAGCGTCCAGCAGGTGCCCTGGCTCGGGCAGGCAACACGCCTGCGCCTGGTCAGTCAGGTTGAACACGCACACAAGGCGTTCCTGAGCATGCTCACGAACGAAGCCAAGCAGGGCATCGCCGACATCGAGCAATCTCAGGTCACCGTCGAACAGCGCCGGGTGGTCGTGACGAAACGCGATCAGCGCCCGCACGCTGTTGAGCATGGAATCGAGACTCGCCTGCTGACGCGACACAGCACGCTGCAGGTGGCGGGCATCCACCGGCAACCAAGGCTCGACACGCGAAAAACCGCCATGAATACCGTCATGCCAGGGCATCGGCGTCCGGCAGCCGTCACGTCCCTTGAAGTCAGGCCAAAGGACCTTGCCGTAGGGGTCCTGAATACGCTCGAAAGGCACTTCGGCCTCGGGCAGACCGAGTTCCTCACCTTGATAAAGGCAAACGCTGCCGCGCAATGACAAGAGCATGGCCAACGTGACCTTGGGATACGCCTCGGCGTCTTCCTCGGCTCCCCAGCGCGTGGCGCTTCTCATCACATCGTGGTTGGACAGTGCCCAGCAAGGCCAGGCATCGCCCGCCAGTCGCTGGAAGCGTTCAATCACCTCATGAATGTAGGCCGGGGAGCGCGGTGCATTAAGCAGATCGAAGGTGTAGGCCATGTGCAGCTTGTCACCATTGGCGGTGTACTCCGCCATGCGCTCGAGTGGACTATCTTCGCTGATCTCACCGACCGTCGCCGTGCCCGGAAACTCATCCATCAACGCGCGTAATCGTTTGAGGAAGTCGAGGTTTTCGGGGCGGCTTATGTCATGGACATGGCGTTGCCACGTGTAAGGGTTGGCCTCCGGAGCACCCAGCGTCTTTGTATCGCCGGGCTCGATAGCCGGGTTGTCGCGCAGTTCGGCATCATGGAAATAGAAGTTGACGGTATCCAGGCGAAAGCCATCGACTCCAAGTTCCAGCCAAAAACGCATGTTGTCGAGCTGAGCGTCACGCACGGCCGGATTATGAAAATTAAGATCCGGCTGCTCGATCAGGAAATTATGCAGGTAATACTGACGACGTCGCGAGTCGAATGTCCACGCCGAACCGCCAAAGATAGACAGCCAGTTGTTGGGCGGCGTGCCGTCGGGCTTGGGGTCGGCCCATACGTACCAATCGGCACGAGCATTTTGTCGGTCGCGACGACTTTCCTGAAACCAGGGATGCTGGTCCGACGTATGGCTGATCACTTGATCGATGATCACCTTGAGCCCCAGGGCATGGGCGTGACTGAGCAGTGACTTGAAGTCGTCCAGGGTGCCGAACATGGGGTCGACGTCGCGATAATCGCTGATGTCGTAGCCAAAATCCGCCATCGGCGATGTAAAGAAAGGCGACAGCCAGATGCCGTCGACACCGAGCGACGCCACGTAATCGAGCTTTTCGATGATGCCCGGCAGGTCGCCGATACCGTCGCCGTTGCTGTCCAGAAAGCTGCGCGGATAGATTTGATAGATGACACCACCGCGCCACCAGAAAGTGTTGTCCTTCATCTTGGATTCCTTGATAAAGAGAGTGGAATCAGGTGCGAAAACGCAGCGAGCGATGACCAGACAAGGCAAAAGGAGGCGAAAACGCGGAGTTTACACGGCAGTAAATGAGCATTTTGAGCCTCCTTTTAACGCGGTATGGTCAAACGCAGCCAGTTTTCGCGCCTGATTCAGCCCTTGACGGCACCGGCGGTGAGACCCGAGACGATGCGTCGCTGAAAAATCATCACCAGAATGACCAACGGCACCGTGACAGTGACAGAAGCCGCCATGATCGGCCCCCACGGCAACTCATGCTGGCTGCCCCCGGAAATCAGCGCGATTGCCACTGGCACGGTGCGCTCCTCATTGGTGAGCGTGAACGTGAGCGCGAAGAGGAACTCGTTCCAGGCAGCGATGAAAGCCAACAGCCCCGTCGTCGCCATCGCCGGCCACATCAATGGCAGGAACACCTTGGTGATGGTGACCCAAGGGGTGGCGCCGTCCATGATCGCCGCCTCCTCCAGTTCCTGCGGCAACTGGCGCATGAAGGTGGTCAATACCCAGACGGTGAACGGCAGGGTGAAGATGGTGTAACTCAGGATCAGCCCGCCCGGACTGTTGTAGAGATTCAGCGTACGGATCACCTCGAACAGCCCCGAGAGCACCGCGACCTGAGGGAACATCGACACGCCGAGCACGATCATCATCACCGTGGTGCGGCCGCGAAAGCGCACCCGACCCAAGGCGTAGGCGGCGGTAATGCCCAGCAGCAGGGCAATGGCCACCACGCTGACGGCAACGACGATCGAGTTGATGATCGCCTGGACGAAACTGCCCTGGGTAAAGATGGTGACGTAGTTACTGAAATCCACGCTGCTCAGCCAATACTCGACCTGGAACAACGCACTGGAAGGTTTGAGTGAGGTGATCACCGCGTAGTAAAAGGGAAAGACGGCATAAATCAGCAACACCGCGATCAACGACCAAAACCCGATACGCTTGGCAAGAGACTTGGCGAGTCTGGTATTCATTCATCACCTCCCAGCTGACGACGCCCCAGATAGAGATAAATCACGGTGGCCAAGGCGATGATCAAAAACAGCAAGGTCGAGGCAGCACTGCCATAGCCCACATCCTGAAATTCCACCAGTTGCTGACGTGCGTATATCGACATCGTCATGGTGCTGGTGGAATTGGAAGTCAGTACGTAAATCACGTCGAACACGCGCAGTGCATCCAGCAGGCGGAAGATCACTGCCACCAGCAACGCAGGTGTGATCAAGGGTAATGTCACCCGAAAGAACACCTTGACCGGGTGGATACCATCGACCTCGGCAGCTTCGTAGCAATCCCGAGGCAGCATTTGCAGTGCCGCCAGTACCAGCAGGGCAACGAAGGGAATCGTCTTCCACACATCGACGATGATCACCGCCCACATCGACAGATCGGCGTCGGCAGTCCAGGCCAGGGGGGCGTCGATCAGGCCCAGGGACATCAGCAGATGATTGATGATGCCGAACTGATCGTTGAGCATCCACGCCCACATCTTGGCCGACACGATGGTGGGAATCGCCCAGGGGATGAGCACGGCAGCACGCACCAGCATGCGTCCCTTGAACTCGGCATTGAGGACCAAGGCGACGATGATGCCGAAGACCGTCTCCAGCGACACTGACACGACACTAAAGAACAGCGTGTTCCAGACCGACTGCCACCAGGCGGAATCGGTCAGCAGGCCGTACCAGGCTCCCTGGTAATATCCCAGATAGTTCTCGAAGCCTATGAAGTTGGCTCCCCCCGTATCCGCCAGCGAGGCGTCGGTGAAACTGAAGTAGAACGTACGCAACAGCGGCCAGCCGGCAACCATTGCCAGGGTGACGAGCATTGGCACCAGGAACAGCCAGGCAGCTCGCACGCGCTGACGACGCACCTTGGTGCCCTGTCGGCGGCCCCGGCGCGTTGCCGCCGGGGGATGGGTTGCAACAGAATTGCTAGCGGTCATGGCAGGCCTCGGGTTACCAGCGGCGGCGCTTCATGCGCTCGAGCTTGTCCTGCAGTTGCGATACCGCCCGGGCACCGTTCATGTTGCCGGCAAGCACGTCGTGGGCAGCGTTGAAGAAGGCATTGCTGACGCGGCCGTATTTGTTGCCGGTCGGTGCCGAAGGCCGTGCCACGGCATTGGTGAAGGTATCGTAGAGCTTGCCGAAGAAAGGCACGGCGGCGAGGACTTCCTTATCCTGGTAAAGCGACTTGATGGTCGGGTTGTAGGAACCCTCGAGGGCACGACGTTTCTGCTCGGCTTCGGACGTCAAGAACTTGACCAGATCGACAGCCAGCTCGGGATGCTTGCTGTATTTGGATACTGCCAGGTTCCAGCCCCCCAGGGTCGCGGCACTGCTTCCTTTGGGGCCATGCGGCAACGTGGTGACACCGACCTTGCCGCGCACGTCGCTATTCTCGCTCTGCACCAGCGACCAAGCGTAAGGCCAGTTACGCATGAAGACTGCGTTGCCGGACTGGAAGACGCCGCGGGCCTGTTCTTCGGTGTAATTGAGCACGCCTTGGGGCGAGATATGGCCGACCCACTCGGCAGCCTGATCCAGAGCAGCCGCGGCACGCGGATTGTCGATGGTGATCTCGCCCTGTTCGTCGACGATACTGCCCCCGCCATGGCTGGCGACCCACTCCAGGGCATTGCAGGTCAGCCCCTCATAGGCACGCCCTTGGAAGACATAGCCCCACATCTCCTCATTGTCGGCCTGGCGTTCAGCCTGCTGGATGGCCTCGGCGGTCTCGGTCATCTGCTGCCAGGTCTCGGGCACCTCTCGATCGTACTTATCGAGCAGATCCTTGCGGTAATAGAGAACCCCGGCATCGGTAAACCAGGGCATCGCCACCAACCGCCCATCGACGGTATTGTTGTCGACGATCGTCTGGAAATTGCCATCGGCAATATCCTTGCCGCCTATCTCACGCAAATCGATCAGGTGGTTGGCGAGCAGGCCAGGCCAGACCACATCGATCTGCATAATATCGATATCCCCCGATTGTGCAGACAGGATTTGCTGATAGAGCGAGAGACGTTCGGTGGATGAATTGGGCGTCGAGACAACAGCGACGCTGTGACCGGTCTGCTCTTCCCAGGCGGAGACGCCTTCCTTGCAGAGAGTCAGCTCAGCTCCCACCGCGCCACAGGAAATGGTCAAGTCCGCGGCATGGGCCTGGCCGACGGTGGCGCCGGCCAGGGCGGCAAGAAGAGTCAATCGACGAATCATGGCGCTTACCTCCGGGGGGTTGTTGTTATCCAGGAAGACCGTGCTGGCAAAGCCACGGTAATAAGTCTGTGTTGTCACAACCGATTCTTAAACGATTAAGTCAAAGGCCACACTAGCCCTCGCCCATTCCGCCCACAACCTAGACTTTGGTGTAAAAAAACGCGTCAACCAGTCTTGGATAGACATTAGTCGAAATGGCACGACAAGGACTTTGTAGACTCGATCTTAAACGTTTAAGTTTACACCCCGTTAACGACGTCAACCCGCGTTACGAGATCACTCCACAACAACCACAACGGGAGTCAAGTCCATGCCCCTTCCAGGAACCATGATGCGCAAGCCGCTGGTCATCGCCATAGCCTTTGCTTCACTGGGCGTGACCGTCAGTGCCCATGCCGATATCTCGAATGAAGCACTCGAAGCACGACTGGCG
Organism: Chromohalobacter sp.; assembly: GCF_039830575.1. Taxonomy (NCBI): domain Bacteria; kingdom Pseudomonadati; phylum Pseudomonadota; class Gammaproteobacteria; order Oceanospirillales; family Halomonadaceae; genus Chromohalobacter; species Chromohalobacter sp. Next base: position 156,676 of record NZ_JBDOOX010000014.1, read on the forward strand.
GCGCTGGAGAGTCGTGTCGCGGCGGCGGAACAACGCGCGGCCGCCGCCGAGCAACGTGCCAAGCGCGCCAGGGCGACGCTGAAAGCACTCGAGGATACCGGCCTCGAACAACGCCTCGCCGATGTCGAAGCGCATGCAGAAGGCGATCTGGGCCTATCGCTCGATGCCTATGCCCGCTCCGGCCTGCTGCTCGACAGTCACGGCAAGAGCGCACCGGGTGGCCCCTTCCTGACGCCGGCAGGTAGCACCGGCGGTGCCGTGGGCCGTCTCGGCAACGAACCGGACACTTATGTCGAGACCACGCTCAATTACAAACAGCGCTTCGACAATGGCGCTCGTTCGCATTACCGCATGATGCTGGCGGACAGCGTCACCACCAGCAACGACTGGACCGCCGAGGAATCGAATCTCAACGTTCGTCAGGCGTATGTCCAATTCAGCGAATTGCCGAGCTTCACCGGCGCCTTCGAAGACGCCAAGATCTGGGCCGGCAAACGCTTCGACCGAGACAACTTCGACATCCACTGGCTCGACAGTGACATCATCTTTCTCGCCGGTACCGGCGCAGGGGTATATGACATTCGCCTCAACGATGACTGGACCAGCAACGTGTCGCTCTACGGGCGCAGTTTCAGCGACTTTCCCATCGTCAGCCGCGAGAATCCCGACCTCACCGGCAGTACCGACAACCTTGTCTTCACGCTCAACAACCACATCGGCGACTGGCAGTGGATGGTCAACGGCCTCTCGGCCAACGACAACGACCGACGTGATACCGGAAACGATGCCAGCGCGGCGGACACCGGTTTCCACACCATGCTGGCCTACCACGGAAACAGCTTCTTTGGCCTCGGCGAAGGCAGCTTCAAGGCGGCGGCCCTCCACGGACAAGGACTCGGCGCCGAGGTCAAGTCACTGGGCGCCGACGGCGACCTGCTCGATGAGGCCCGGACCTCGCGGCTGGCGGTCTATGGCACGACCTACGTGGCGCCCGACTGGCGGTTGGCTCCAGCCATGCTCGCCCAGCACAGCACGGACCGTTACGCCCGTGGCGACAGCTATGAATGGATGACCCTCAATGCCCGCCTGGCCAATGAACTGACCGACAACTTCGAGATGCAATACGAGGCCAGCTACCAATGGATGGACCTCGATCCCAAAGGCTACCAGGGCAACAATGCCGTCGATGGCGACTATGCCAAATTGACTGTGGCTCCCACGTTCAAGCCCCAGGTTGGCGGCTTCTGGCAGCGTCCGGAGATTCGCCTGTTCGCCTCCTGGAGCGACTGGGACGAAGCACTCAACGGCTTCACCAATGGCGACGCCTTGGGCGATGACAGCTTCACTGGCAGCGAATGGACCTTCGGGACACAGATGGAAGTCTGGTTCTGACATATACCGCTGCATGCGCCCCCACTGCCACCGCATGCAAGACGGGGGCGCTCGCCGCGACGTCACACGGCCGAATCCGACGCTAAGCTGGCGCCGCGGCAAGCTGACGCAATTCCCACAGGACTGCGTTCTTGAGCGTCGGCAAGGCGTCACCGCCAAGCCCGCTGATCACCATCAGCCGATGCCCCCCTCGACGATTCGGTGAATATCCCAGCCACAGGGGCAGGGCCACGGCGCGCGCCGGCGTTCCGCGCAGCGTCACTTGCCAGTGCCGCCGCGCCACCATGCGCTCCCAGAACCAGAGCCTCGACACGACATCCGCCGAAGGCGGCAGGGAAGCGGCAAGCCGCAGCTCGGCCTCGGCTCCCTCGTGTTCCGGGGCTGCCGGCAATGCATGCGGCCAGAGCAGCGCCCGCCGCGCCCGGGCATGGCACAACAGCCAACCGGCAGGGGCATCGTCCGGCGCGCCCAGGGCATGCGCCCAGAGCGTGAGCGTCGCCGCCTCGAAGGTCTCGGCGCGCAGGCGACGCAGGCGCGTCTCGGCCTGCAGGGCATCGAGTCGCCGAGGCAGTCTCAGGGGAAGCGCCTCAGGCATTGGCCCACCCCTGCAACAGTGCCAGACCCGCCAGCAACAGACAGAACCATGCCACCAGCCCGATACAGCGGCGACGTGTCAGGCGTGCCGCCGGCGTGATCGACCGGGCACGGGCGGCGCGCGTCGCCAGCAGCGCCTGCATATCCGGGGCGGTTTCCTCGATGACCACGTCGCGCAATTGCGCCGCGCTCGGGGCAGGCGCCGTCAGACCGACGACATACCCCACGCCGAGCGACACCACCACTCCCACCAGATTGTTGTAAAGCCAGGAGATATCGAAGAGGCTTTCGACGCCCCACACCGAGACCATGCCCAGCACCAGGCCGCTCAGCGCACCGCGGGCATTGGTGCGATGGCTGAGCATGGCCAGCAGGAAGGTGCCCAGCAGGGCGCCGTAGAACCAGGACCCGATACGATTGACCGCCTCGATCACCGGCCCCAGGTTACCGGCGAAGAACGCGAAGACCGTCGCATACAGGCCCCAGAAGACCGTCGCCCAGCGCGAGGCCTTGAGATAATGCGCCTCGCTGGCGTCGGGCCTGACATATCGCGTATAGAAATCGCGCACGCTCACCGCCGACAGCGAATTGAGCGCCGAGTCGAGACTCGACATCGCCGCCGCGAAGACACCGGCAATCACCAGGCCGGCCAGACCCGGCGGAAAGGCGCTGACCACATAGCGCGGGAACAGCTCGTTGAGGTTGTCCGGCGCGGCAAGGCCGTGCTGGTCGTAGTAGGTCGCCAACATCACCCCGATGAACAAGAACAGCAACATCTGCGGCACCAGCAGGTACCCGCCGATCAACAGTGAGCGCTGCCCCTGCTGCACATCGGGGCTGGTCAGGACCCGCTGAATCTGGCTCTGGTCGGTGCCGAAATACGCGATATGCAGGAAGATGCCGCCGAACAGGCCGGCCCACAGCGAATAAGTCACCCCGGGGTCCAGCGACAGGTCCAGGGTGTCGAACATCCCCTGTGCCGCACCGAAGGCAAAGACATCGCTCCAGCCACCGGGCAGACTCGCCACCATCAATCCCATGCTGACCAGGGCGCCCAGCCACAGCACGAACATCTGGATCACGTCGGTCCAGATCACTGCACTGATACCGCCCAGCACCGTGTAGCTCACCGCCAGCACCGCCATGACCACGATGGTCAGGTTGACGCTCCAGCCGGTCACCACCGAGAGCACCAGTGCCGGCGCATAAAGCACCACGCCGGTCGCCAGGCCGCGTGCCACCAGGAACAGGCCTGCGCTCACGCTGCGCGTGGCCGGCCCGAAGCGACGCTCGAGAAGCTCGTAGATGCTGTAGATGCCCGCGCGATGAAACACGGGCACCAGCAGAAAGATCAGCACCGCCATCGCCAGCGGCACGTTGAGGAACGTCACCAGCCGCTCCAGGCCGCCCTCGAACCCCCAGCCGGGAGCGCCGATGAAGGTGATCGCGCTGGCCTGGGTCGCCATCACCGACAGCCCGATCGCCCAGCCGGGAATTCGCCGACCGCCCAGGAAATAATCCTGGGTACTCTGCTGGCTCCGCCCGAAACGCGCGCCTATCAGCGCCACGAGCAGGATGTACACCACCAAGACGACGCTATCCAGCCAGGTAAACTCGCTCACGACCCGCCCCTTTGTGATCCACCTGGCTATCCAAATTAGCAGGCTTCTTTCCAGGCTGCCGATCGGCACGCCATGGGTGCCGTCCGGTCCCGAATCGCATCAAGTGACCACGGAGGCCAAACGTCCGTATTTGTCGGGTCCCGTGTGATTAACCACCCGTTTGGTAAATAACTCAGGCCGCTTGGCCTGCCATTCCTTCATCGCCGTGATCGGCGATTGATGATGCAGCGCTTTCTGCGGGATATGGTGATTGTACA
>NZ_JBDOOX010000002.1:0-157613 GCF_039830575.1 Chromohalobacter sp.
TCTCAAAAAGACCCGAAGGTCTCTGACGAGTCGCTTGCCTTGATAGGTCGTGACTGGCACCCCTATCCCGGGCAAGCGCCCACATGAATTACCTGATCGACTTGTTAAAGAGCATCTCGTTTTCGCCGAAGCGCCTAACGAGGAAGGCGTATTCTACCGATACCGCCGTGATTGTCAAGGCAAAAATGCCTGTCGGGACAATCCATCACCGCATCCGAACCACCGTGCGATGAGTGGCGACTCGAGAGGTGCGCATTTTACCGAAACCGGCGCGACTGTCAAGCGAGATCGTTCGAGGCGAACCTGAAAATCTCAAGAAAGTCAGTCACTTGCGAACCTCTTTCACCGCTGGCCACGAGAGCCGTCGCCGGCAGCGGATGCGTACTTTACGGATCCGCCGCCGTGAACGCAAGGGGTTTTTCATGGCGCTGTCATCTTTCCTGGAACTCACGCATGGTGCGTCATTATTACACCCCCTCGGCCGGCTGCCGGAGTCTTCACGATTCGGTTATCATGCCAGGCGGCATCGCACACCGGGAGCCTACATGCATCAGCCCTTGCCCCTTTCCACCCCCAACCGCAACCTCGTGCGGCTGACGATCGTTCGCGGCATCACGTGGACCGGTTTCCTGGGGGCGATCATCTTCGGTATCGAAGTACTGGGGTTCCAACTGCACGTCATGCCGGTCATTTCCGTCATCATCGCCATGGGGCTGGTCAACGTGGCGACCTGGTGGCGCCTGGGGCGGCCTCGCGCGGTGACCGATACCGAGTATCTGACCCATCTGCTGATCGATGTGGCAGGGTTGAGCATGCTGTTCTACTACACCGGCGGCTCGACGAACCCCTTCATCACCTATTATCTCGTGCCGGTCACGATCGCCGCCGCCACGCTGCCATGGCGCTACGCCTGGGTCATCGCCGGCGCCTCGCTGGCCAGCTATACCGCCATGATGCTGTTTTACGAACCCGTCCCCCAGCTCAGCAATGGCTTCGTGGGCACCGGCATCCGCCTGCATATCGTCGGCATGTGGATCAACTTCGGACTCTCCGCCGGACTAGTCACCTTCTTCATCTTCAAGATGGCGCATGCCCTGCGGCGTCGCGACCTCACCTTGTCCCGCACTCGCGAAACCGCCCTGCGCAACGAGCAGGTGCTGGCCGTCGCCACCCAGGCGGCCGGCACCGCGCACGAGCTGGGAACGCCGCTGTCCACCATGGCGGTACTGCTCAGCGAAATGCGTCAGGAAGCGCAAGACAACCCGCTGCTCGTCGAGGACATCGACCTGCTGCGTCAGCAGGTCGATACCTGCAAGGCGCGACTGCAGACCCTGGTCGCCAATGCCGACCGGCGGCGCCTGGCCAAGCCCCAGATCGTCGCCGCCGAGACCTGGCTTCGCGATGTCTTGCAGCGCTGGCTGGTGTTGCGTCCCGACGTGAGCCATCACATCGAGATCCCCGGCAAGCGCGGCACCCCGTTGATCGCCACCGATACGACGCTCGAGCAGGCCATCATGAATCTGCTCAACAATGCCGCCGACGCCAATCCGAGGGATATCGCCATCACGCTGGACTGGACGCAGGACGACATCATCATCGATATCCGCGACCATGGTCCTGGCGTCTCCATGAACATCGCCGACCAGCTGGGCGAAACGTTCATTTCGACCAAGAGCAAGGGCATGGGGATCGGCCTGTTCCTGACCCATGCCACGATCAACCGCTTTGGAGGCGGCGTGAGCCTCTATAATCATGAAGAAGGCGGCACGCTGACCGAGGTCAAGTTGCCGCGAGCATCGGCTGGCGCCCCCGCCTGACTGCCACGGAGGAAATCATGACAGAAGATGCCGAACGGCTATTGATCATCGACGACGACGAGCAATTCTGCTTCGTCATGGCACGTGCCATGCGGCGGCGCGGGTTCGAGGTCACCACCGCGACGACCGAGGAAGAAGCCCTCGCCAGCGTGCGTCAGGCACCGCCCCACATGGCGACACTCGACCTCAAGCTCGAGCACTCGTCCGGGCTCAAGCTTCTGCCCGAACTGCTGGCGCTCGCCCCCGACTGTCGTGTCGTGGTGTTGACGGGATATTCGAGCATCGCCACCGCCGTGGAAGCCATCAAGCTGGGCGCGGTCAATTATTTGTGCAAGCCGGCGGACGCCGACGAGATCCTGGCATCGCTAGAGCGCGATACGGGGGACCCCGACATCGACATCGCCGATAGCCCTCCCTCGATCAACCGTGTCACCTGGGAGCATATTCAGAAGGTCCTGCAGGAGCACGACGGCAATATTTCCGCCACGGCCCGCGCCCTGGGCATGCATCGTCGCACCTTGCAGCGCAAGCTCCAGAAACGCCCGGTGCGTCACTGATCCCGGACGTGGATGGCGCGCCTCATTGCGCCGTCCACCCCAGATCCATGTTCCAGCTCGCGCCGGTCACGGCGCCGGCCTTGTCCGATGCCAAGTAGCTCACCAGCGCGGCCACCTCGGACGGCTCGATGAGACGTTTGATCGCAGCGTTCTTGAGCATGACATTGTCGATCACCTCCTGCTCGGGCATGCCATTGAGGCGTGCCTGGTCGGCGATCTGGCTTTCCACCAGCGGCGTCCTGACATAAGCGGGGCAAATGGCATTGGCGGTAATGCCCAGCTCGCCGCCCTCGAGCGCCGCAGTCTTGGTCAGCCCGATCAAGCCGTGCTTGGCGCTCACGTATGCCGCCTTGCCGGGCGACGCCACACTGGCGTGAATGGAGGCCACGTTGACGATACGTCCCCATGAAGACTGGCGCATGTACGGCCATGCCGCCTGTGTCAGCAAAAAGGGCGCCGTCAGCATCAAGTCGATGATCTGGCGCCACTTGGCCTCTGGAAACGTCTCCAGGGGCGCGACATGCTGGATGCCGGCGTTGTTGATCAGAATATCGACATGCCCGAAACGCTTTATCGCTTCTTCCACCGCGCCGCGACATGCGGCAGATGTCGTCAGGTCGGCATGATAGAACACCGCCCCCGCGGCATCGGCCACATTCTCGCCTTGCGGGTTGGCGTCCACCGCCAGCACTTGCAACCCTTCCTGGCAGAACTGCTTGACGACGGCTTCGCCAATACCGCTGGAACTGCCGGTCACGATCGCGACGCGGGGGGACCCGGGAGTGGACGGGGCTGGCATGGCACTCTCCTCGATGACGGAACGCTCGTCATCCAGCATAAGACGCGAGCCACGCCCTTCGCCAGCAACATCCACACGCTTACGCCCCTGCGCAAGACTGATAGACTAGGCCGACCCACCTGGATCAGGCACGACAACGCGTTGACCGAGGAGACCCCATGGAGCCTTCACAACGGCTTGCCGAAGCGGAACGTATCGCCCGACTCGCCGGCGAGCGCATTGTAGCCGCCCGACAGTCGCAGGCATTTCAGCACCGTTACAAGAGTGGCGACGAACTGGTGACGGACGCCGACGTCGATGTCGACCGACTCATCGCGACGGAGCTCGACGCCCACTTCCGCGATGACGCCCGCCTGACCGAGGAGCTCTCGCCGGAGCGCGACGTGCTGGAGGACAGCGAATCGCTGTGGATCGTCGACCCCATCGACGGCACGGTCAATTTCGCCTATGGCCATCCGCATGTGGCGGTTTCCATTGCCTGGGCGTCCGAAGGAAAGCTGCAGCTCGGCGTGGTGCATGCCCCCTTTCTGGGCGAAACCTTCACGGCGCTGCGTGGCGAAGGCGCCTGGCTGAACGGCGAACCCATCGAGGCGAGCGACGCCCGCGAACTCGACCGCAGTCTCGTGGCGACCGGATTTCCGTATCGGCGCGACGCGCGCGCACCACTCCTCAGAAGGCTGACCGGCGTCCTGGCTCGTTGCCGCGACATCCGCCGCAACGGTTCCGCCGCGCTGGACCTCTGCCATGTCGCCTGCGGTCGGCTCGATGCCTATTACGAAAGCGTATCGCCCTGGGACTTTGCGGCGGGGCTTCTCATCGCGCGCGAAGCCGGAGCCAAGACCGGACACTTGTACCCATGTCCCGACCGCATCCCCGCGGATCTGTACGGCGAGAACATCCTGGTGAGTGCACCCGGCATCCATGGCGCTCTGCGTGACATACTGCTGAAGGCCGATGAGGGCAGGCTCGACGAGATAGAAGCCTCGGGCTGAGTGCTCTATAGGGCGTCCCAATAGCCGGCGTAGCAAGACTCTATTGGCACCCTGGCGTCCGATCAGGGAGAATGTGGCTCAGACTCAAGGCTAAAGAATTCCCTAACCAAGGAGACTTTCTATGTTGGCAGTGATTTTCGGCCGCCCCGGATGCCCCTTTTGCGTGCGTGCCAAGGAACTCGCCGAGCAGTTGAGTGAAGCACGCGATGATTTCAACTTCCGCTATATCGATATCCATGAAGAAGGCATCACCAAGGCCGACATGGAAAAGACCATCGGCAAGCCCGTTGAAACGGTGCCCCAGATCTTCGTCGATCAGACCCATATCGGCGGGTTCACCGAATTCGATGAGCACGTGCGTGCCAACGAGCTCATGCCGGCCACGCAACGCTGAGCCGCGCGCAGTCGCCCAGGGACTGCACCGACGCCGGCCACTAGCCGGCGTCGTTCCGGGTACCGACGCCATCCCCTGTTTCCGTCTTCCAGCCCGCCTCCTTCAAGTCGCCGTTCTTCATCCCCTTTTCCTGCTCGACACCCTTTTGTGCCAACGCCGGTTTGCGCCTGCGTTGAATTCCCCGCTCGTCGAAGTCGCGAATCGGTTTCTATACTGATGTCATCGCGATAAAAGGGTGAGGTATCGGTCATGCAACGCGATGAGTTCCAACAACAACTTTGGCTCGATTACATTCATTGCCACCCCGACATGGGAACTCAGTCGCTATGGCCGAATGACCGTCCCGCCGAATATTTCGTGCTCGCCACGCTCAATCGGGCGCCCTATCACGCCCAGCGCCTGCTTCCCGCCCTGCACCATTTCGGCTACCGCCGTATCGGGCATTACGCCATGGCGGACCGGGGCTTGTTGGCCAGTGTTCTCAGCTCGGGCAACGCAGACGCCTGGATCGTGCTCGTCGAGCTACAACTGGATACCCTGACCCAGGCACCGCGGCATCGCCTGGAAGCTCTGATCCACCGCGCTCATCCGCATGACAGTCGCGGACAGAACCTGCTGTCGCGAGGCCGCCCCTGGCCCATGCCGGACTGGGAAACCTACCGACAACTCCTTGCCGCCCACCCGCTCGCCGCCTGGCTGTCAATCATGGGACCACGCATGCACCACGTCGGGTTCGACTGCCAGACGCTGGGCGAAGACATTGCGCAGCTCGACGCAGCGGTGACCGACATGGGGCTTCACGCCGGCGATCCAGGGGAAGGATTGCTGCCCATCTCGCCCTTGCTCGAGCACCGTTACTATGCGTGTTGCACGCAACGTGGCGTTTTCGCTGACGGTGATGAACATCGTATCGTCACCGGCGGATTCTCGCTGGTGCAGAAGCGCCTTCCCGGCGTCCGCGAACGCAGCGCGGAACTCCTCCTGCCGCTTCATACGCGATGCGAGCTGAGCGCCTAGGCTTCTTGGTGCCGAGACTCGTGGGCGTGGTCGTCATATGACGACCAGTCTTCGTCATCCGGCTCGAAGTCGAGCTCGAACTGCTGAGGTTCGAAACGCGGATCCATCTCGCTGAGATAGTGCGTCGACTCCACCATGGGGACGGCCGCCACGTAGGGCTCCTGCTCGACTTCCGGGGGAATGCCGTGATGGCCGTGCAGGCGCACCATCACGAACATGGCCAGCGTCAACGCCACGCCGCCCAGGAAAAGCCACAGCCCGTCCGGCCCGGTCAGCTCCATGATCAGTGAAGCGCTGTAAGGCCCGATCACCGAACCGATGCCATACCAGATCAAGAGCTTGGCGTTGGCTTGAATGGTTTCCTCCGGCTCGAGCCAGTCGTTGGTGTGCGACAGGCTCAAGGAATACAGCGTATGCAACATGGCGGTGTGGAAGCAGGCCACCACCAGCAGCACCCAGAAATCGAAACGCGCCGCGACCGAGATCATGGCACCCGAGATGGCCATGACCAGCGCCATGCAGAGAATCACCTTGCGGCGGTCGAAGCGATCGGAAATGCGTCCCAGGGTCCACTGCGCCACCAGCGCGACCAGTGTGGTGATGGCCATGAATTGCGCGGTCTGTGACGTCGACAGGCCGATTTCCTGTCCGTAGAAAGGCGTCATGGCGAAGAAGGCCTGCACCATCAGCCCCGCCGTGAAGGCACTCACCAGCCCCACTGGCGCACGCCGATACAATTCTTTCAGTGAAATCTTGCGCGAGACATCGTGCGATGAACGCGTCGGCCCATGGATACGATAAATCGACAGGGGCACCAGCGACAGCGCAAAGAGAATGCCGGACACGGAAAAAAGCACGAAGGTCGCGGGGTCGGCGGCATTGAGCAGCCATTGCCCCAGCGCCAACGACGATGTCGAGATGACCAGGTACCAGCCGAGCACACGCCCGCGATTGTCATTGGTCGATTCGCCCGAGACCCAGGACTCCATCACCATCAGCAACCCCGCGGTCGCTGCGCCCCCGAACAGTCGCCAGACCAGCCACGACCAGGGATTGACCCAGAGCCCATGCAACATCGCCGTCACGGCCAGTACCGCGGCACACGCCGCGAAAACCCGAATGTGCCCCACCGTGCGAATGCGCTTCTCGATCAGATAGCTTCCGATCACGAAGCCCAACGAGAAACTCGACATCAGCAAACCCGCCATCTGGGAGGGGAACCCCTCCAGCGACATGCGCACCCCGAGCAAGGTCATGATCAGCCCATGGCCAAGCAAGAAACTGATTTCGCTAAGAAATAGAATGGGAAGGGTTGCGGGCAAGCTGCGCAAATCGACCTCCTGGCGATAACGTCAATATGGGTTTGGGCATGTCCGCTGCGGCATGCGCGACGTGCATTTCGAGGATAGGCGTCAGTTTACCTGCTAAGGCGCATCACGACATCCATCTCGGCATGGATACCGCAAAGAACACGGTGATCGGTGGGCTTTCCAGTGATGCACCGACCATGAAACACCTCCTGCTCGCCGCATGAAAAAAGTCATCCACACAAACTGTGGATAACGCTGTGCATTAACACCGTACAAGAGGCCAGCTTGGCTGATGACATCCCACTTCGACTCAAATCGATCAGATTTTCATCATCTCCATGTCACCTTGAGGATGTCCGACGCCGCCATCGCCGACCTCCCCCTTTCGTCGAGTGGACAGGCGATATCGACTTGTTTTTAATGCCAATATGGTGCAATGCAACATGTGCGCCCGGCCCCGCACGCCACCTCATCTCCCAATACCCCATGTCTCAGGGCGCTGGTCTACAAAGACGTAACGGCGCAGATGACCAGGAGTGTCACATGACCACCCCCCTCTGGCAGCCGTCGACGACGGCCATCGAAAGCACGCAAATGCATGCCTTGATGCAGCGTATCAAGCGTGAACACGACATCGACCTGAACGATTACGAGTCGCTGCATGCATGGAGCGTCGAGCACCTGGAAACGTTCTGGTCACTGCTCTGGGATGAATTCGACATCGTCGCCGAACGCCGTGGCGAGGATGTGCTGGTGCATCCTGACGCCATGCCCGGTGCCCGCTGGTTTCCGCAAGCGCGCTTGAATTATGCTGCCAATATGTTGCGGCGGCGTGACGCGCACCCGGCTCTGATCGTACGCGACGAACGACGGCGCCGCCGCGTCATCAGCTACGCCGAGCTCTACGACCAGGTCGCCAGGCTGGCCCACGCGCTTCAAGCCAGCGGTGTCACCGAAGGCGACCGGGTCGCCGGCTTCGTGCCCAACAGCGAACACGCCGTCATCGCCCTGCTGGCCACGGCCAGCCTCGGTGCCGTATGGTCTTCCTGCTCACCGGACTTCGGCACGCATGGCGTGCTCGACCGCTTCGGACAGATCACGCCCAAGGTCCTGATCGCCACCGATGGCTATACCTGGAACGGCAAGCCCATCGACACACGCGCTCGCGTCGCCGAGATCGTCGAGTCCATCGACTCCCTCGAACGCGTGGTGGTGTTTCCCTTCCTGGAGGACGCCCCCGACCTCGATATCATCCCCGGCGCCATCGCATGGTCGGACTTCCTGGACAACGATGCCAGCCAGATCGACTTTCAGGCCCTGCCGTTCGATCATCCGCTCTATATCCTCTATTCGTCCGGCACCACCGGTGCGCCCAAGTGCATCATTCACACGGCGGGCGGTGCCTTGCTGCAGCATTTCAAGGAGCACCGCCTGCATAACGACCTCGACGCCGAGGATGTCTTCTTCTATTACACCACCTGCGGCTGGATGATGTGGAACTGGCTGGTCTCCGGCCTGGGGTCCGGTGCCACGCTATTGCTCTATGACGGATCGCCTTTTGCCCCGCACCCCGAAACGTTGTGGCAAATCGCCGGTGAAGAAGGCATCACGATCTTCGGCACCAGCGCCAAATACCTTTCGGCCTGCGAAAAAGAAGGCCTGATGCCTGGCGAAAGCGCCGACCTTTCCCGGCTCCGCGCCGTGCTTTCCACCGGCTCCGCGCTCGCCCACGAATCCTTCGACTACGTGTATACGTCGATCAAGTCCGACCTCATGCTGGCCTCTATCTCCGGCGGCACGGATATCGTGTCGTGCTTTGCACTGGGCTGCCCGATAAAGCCGGTCTATCGTGGCGAGCTCCAGTGCCGCGGGCTGGGAATGGCGGTCGAGATATACGACGAGCAAGGGCAGAGCATCACGCACGGCAAGGGCGAGTTCGTCTGCACGCGTCCCTTCCCCTGCATGCCGATCGGATTCTGGAACGATCCAGGTGACGAGCGCTACCGAGAGGCCTATTTTTCCACCTTCCCCGGCGTCTGGGCCCACGGTGACTACGCCGAGCTGACCTCGCACGGCGGCGTGATCATCCATGGCCGGTCGGACTCGGTGCTCAACCCGGGCGGTGTACGCATCGGCACCGCCGAGATCTATCGCCAGGTGGAAAAGGTCGACGGAGTCCTGGAATCCCTGTGCATCGGTCAAGCATGGCAAAACGACATCCGCGTGGTGCTTTTCGTGCGCATGCGTCCCGGTGTCACACTCGACGATGCCAAGTGCGATGAAATCCGTCGCATGGTGCGTCTACATACCACGCCACGCCATGTGCCCGCCAAGATCATTGCCGTGGACGACATCCCGCGCACCTTGTCGGGCAAGATCGTCGAGGTCGCGGTACGCAACGTCGTGCATGGCGAGCCCGTCAAGAACCAGGACGCGCTGGCCAATCCCGAGGCACTCAAGCTGTTTGCCAACCTGCCGGCACTGGCCGAGTGAGCGTACCGGCAGCCACCGTGGGGGTGAGACTGGGCAGGCGGTACACGATCCAGTAGCATGATCGCCAAGTCATTGAAGGAGAACGGCATGGCGACCCTCAAGGGGCTGGTAAGCGTGCTGTTGCTGATCGTCAATACGCTCTTCTGGGGCGTGCCGCTGTATTTGCTCACGCTCCTCAAGCTGGTCACCCCGACCCGCCGCTGGCGCCTGCGCGTGCTGGCCGGCCTCAATGCCATTGCGCTGGCGTGGATCGCGACCAACAACTGGTGGATTCGTCACTGGATCAAGCCATGCATCAGCGCCCAGTTGCCCGATGGCCTCTCGCCACGGCAATGGTGGCTGGTCATCGCCAATCACCAGAGCTGGACGGACATCTTCGTCATGCAATACCTGCTGCATGGACGCACGCCGATGCCGAAGTTCTTTCTCAAGCGCGAACTGATCTTCATCCCCGTCATCGGCCTGGCCTGGTGGGCGCTGGAGTTTCCGTTCATGCGCCGCTACACGCGGCAAAAACTCGCCGGACGCCCTCAACTGGCGGAACGGGACCGACGCGCGACACAACGCATGTGCGAGCGGGCAAGGGAAATGCCCATGGCAATTTACAATTTCGTCGAAGGCACGCGTTTCACCCCGGCCAAGCGAGACCGCCAAGCAAGCCCCTTTCAGCACCTGTTACGTCCCAAGGCCGGCGGAACCGCACAAGTCCTCGGCCTGCTGGGAGACCGCTTGAGCGGCATACTCGACGTGACGCTTCATTATCGGTCCCCCTGCCCCAACTTCTGGCACTTCCTGTGTGGCCGCAACGACAGCGTTCACATGGAAGCACGCCTGCTCGCCGTGCCAGCCTGGATGGTTTCGGGCGACTATCATCTGGATCCGCACTACAAGGAACGCTTCCATTCATGGCTGAACGCGCTATGGCAAGAGAAGGATCGTGCGCTCGCCTCGTCCCCCTTCTCCTCTTCATCTTGATATTGGCAGGTTGCGCGGGAGGACCTGGCGCCGGCGGCTATCGAGGCAATATCGCCGGCAACTGGATTTCCATTCAACGCGGCGACACATTGGGAGAGATCGCCAAACGTGCCGACGTCCCCTTGTTGCGTCTGCAGCGCTTCAATCCCGGCGTGGACGCCCGGCGGCTCGCCATCGGGCAGCGCATCCTGGTGCCGACGCGACGCGAGCGCGCACCCGGGGGCGGCCCCTATCGGTACCAGGTGCGGCCCGGCGATACGTTCACCAGCATCGCACGCCTCTTCGGCAGCGATCCGCGTCGCGTGCAGGCAGCCAACCCCGACACTGCCGCCAATGCCTTGCGCGTTGGTCAACTGATCCGGGTGCCGTTGTCGGGAAGCACGCAGCAAGCCAGCGCGGCGGCACGTCGCTCCTCTTCCGCGGCGGCCGCCAAGCCGGCGACAAGCCGTCGCGAGCTGCCAGACCCCGGCGCGATGCCGGCCAGCGCCAAGGGGTGGCGCTGGCCACTGGATGACTACAAGGTCTCGCGACGCTACGGCACGGATGCGCGTGGCACCCTTCAGCCGATGTTGCTGTCGGCCCCCGGCGACAGCCAGGCCCGTGCCGTCGCCGACGGGACCGTGCGTTTTGCCGACAGCATGCGGCAGCTGGGACGCGTGGTGATCATTCACCATGCCGACAACATGCAAAGCGTCTACGCCCTCTGCAAGCGACTTCTCGTCAAGGATGGCGATCACGTCTCGCAAGGCTCGCCGGTCTGTGACATCGGCTACCGTCACGACACCGGTCGTTACGACTTGCTGTTCGATGTTCGTCACGGCGGCAAGCCCGTCGATCCTGAACGCGTGCTACGCTGAGTCTAGATACCGGACATGGCAGCCCCGTGCCGCCGTCGATGTTTTGCGACATCGAATCATCACGGCAATGACGCATGACTGTCATGACGGTGTACCAGTCTGGCGATGTCTCGATATGACACGGAGGGCGCATCATGCGAGTCGCATTGGTCAGTGAAACCTGGACACCCGAAATCAACGGTGTCGCCCATACGCTGGGGCATCTGGCCCAATACCTCGTCACCCGTGGCGTCACCCTGCAGCTGGTGCGGCCAAGACCGCAGCAAGGTGGCCGCGAAGGCCGTGCCGAGCGCGACGTGCAGGTCCGCGCGTTTTCCCTGCCGGGCTATGCCGGGGTCTATGTCGGGGCACCCGATTGGCGGCGCCTGTCGCGTCTCTGGCGCCAGTCGCGTCCCGACGTGGTCTACATCGCCACCGAAGGACCACTTGGCTGGGCAGCGCTGGCAACGGCCCGGCATCTTGCGATCCCCGTCGTCGGTGGCTTTCATACCAATTTCGACCAATATGCCGCCAATTATCATCTGCGCGCCCTCAGCGGTCTCGTCACCGCAGGCCTGCGCTATTTCCACAACCGTTGCCGGCTGACGCTGGTGCCTACCCACGTTCAGGCCGAGCGTCTGCGGCAACGAGGCTTCCACCATGTCGACGTCCTGGGCCGGGGCATCGATGCCGGGCGGTTCTCGCCCTCGTGGCGCGATGCCCAGCTCAGAACACGCTGGGGCGCCGACGATCATCGGCCCGTCGCCCTGTATGCCGGACGACTCGCCGCCGAGAAGAATACACGCCTGCTGGTCCGTGCCATACGCGAGATGCAGCACCTCCAGCCGGACGTGATTCCGGTCCTGGTGGGGGACGGCCCCGAGCGGCAGCGTCTCGAGCGGCAACTGCCCGACGCCGTTTTCACCGGATTTCTTACCGGCGAAGCCCTGGCGCAACACTACGCCAGTGCCGACATGTTCCTGTTCCCTTCGCACTCGGAGACGTACGGCAATGTCGTTCCCGAAGCCATGGCCAGCGGCCTGCCCGTGGTGGCATTCGACCAGGCGGCCGCCAGCGAACTGATCAAGGATGGCGGCGAAGGACGCCTCATCGACGCGACCGCCGACGACAGCTTCGTGCAGGCCGCCGTCGATCTTTGTCTCCAACCGGCCAGCCGCGCCCGCATGGGACGCGCCGCCCGCGAGAAAGTCGCTCATCAGAGCTGGGATCTGATCGGCGAGCGCTTTTTCACTTATCTAACGCTGACGGCTCAGGAAACACAGCATGCGCTCACGACCCCTAGCCATGTTTGATCGGCTCGATACCCTCGAATGGCAGCTTTGCCACCGTATCGCCCTGCTCAGCCATCGACGCCTGGTCCATGGCGTATTCCGGTTCTGCAGCCGGGTCGGTGACTGGCCGGCCTGGGTCGCCCTGGCCTTGCTGCAACCGCTCGTGCATGGCCAGGCGGGATGGCGTCTGACGTTGATCTGGGGCCTGTGTGCCGCGACCGGGGCCACTGTCTATCGTCTTCTCAAGACGCGCCTGTGCCGGGAGCGACCCTATATCACCTTTTCGAGCATTCCCTGCACGATGCCCCCGCTGGACCGCTACAGCTTTCCAAGCGGCCACACCTTGCATGCCGTGATGTTCTGCACGCTGACGGCGGCATCATCTCCCTGGTTGCTCGTGGTGGTCTTGCCGTTGAGCGGACTCATCGCCGCCTCGCGGGTCATTCTCGGCCTGCACTACGTCAGTGACGTCGCCGCCGGCGCCGTGCTGGGATTCGCCATCGCTCAGGCGGGACTGTGGATCACCATGCGAGGTCAATGGCTACCCCTTGCCGCTTGATAACGCCCCATCGGCATCTACGCTTTCTTCCTCTTCCTTGCTGCTTGCCATGAAAAAAACCTCGAGGCTTGCTCGAGGTTTCAAAGATATCTAGATAACGGTATAACGCCTGAGCTGCTCAGCGAATGCTATCCGCGATAATAGTTGGCAGGCACGAAGGGCATGCGGGTCACCCGCATCGGCAGGCGCTTGCCGCGTACGTCCGCGTACAGCGTCGTCTCCACGCCGGCCCACTCGACATCCACGTAGGCCATGGCCACGGGCTTGCCCAGCGTCGGCCCGAAGCTGCCGGAGGTCACTTGGCCGACATGTCGATCGGCGTCGTCGTAGAGTCGGGTGCCTTCGCGCACAGGGGCCCGGCCCTCGCCCACCAGGCCGACACGCTTGCGCACGATGCGCTTGGTGTCGATCTGCGGCAGGATGACGTCCGCGCCCGGAAATCCGCCTTCGCGCTCCCCCCCAATGCGGCGCGCCTTGCCCACGGCCCAGATCAAGCTGGCCTCCGCCGGCGTGGTGTGTGCATCCAGATCATGGCCATACAGGCAAAGCCCCGCTTCCAGCCGCAACGAATCACGTGCACCGAGACCGATCGGCTCGACCTCGGGCTGCTCCACGAGCCACCGGGCCAATGTCTCGGCCGCGTCCTTGGGCACCGAAATTTCGAAACCGTCTTCGCCGGTATAGCCACTGCGACTGATCCATAGCGTGGTACCCAGGGCATCGAACTGCCCGTGGCGCATGAAGACCAGATCGCATGCCTCGGGGCACAGGCGCGCCATGACATCCTTGGCTTGCGGCCCCTGCAATGCCAGAAGCGAACGATCGAGCACTTCAACCTGGTGCGCGGCATCGAGGCCGGTGCGCAGATGCGTCACATCCTGGTCCTTGCAGGCCGCGTTGACCACCACATAGAGGTCGTCGCCTCGATTGACGATCATCAGGTCATCGAGAATGCCGCCTTCGTTGCCGGTGAAGAGCGCATAGCGCTGCATGCCCGCCGGCAAACCGACGATATCCGCCGGCACCAGCGTCTCGATGGCCTGCGCCGGCGTCGGTCCCGAAATCAAGAGCTGCCCCATGTGCGAGACATCGAACAGGCCGCACGCATTGCGGGTGTGCTCATGCTCTTTCTTGACGCCAAGCGCATACTGCACCGGCATGCTGTAGCCGGCGAAAGGCACCATCTTGGCGCCGAGAGAGAGATGCAAGTCATGCAGCGGTGTCTGGTGCAGATCGTCGTCCATGGTCGCTTCCTCGCAAAGGTACATGCCGGGAGCGGCTGGACCGCTCCCGGCTTGGGTTCAGTGCTTGTCGTTGAGATCTTCGCCCGGCAGAACGGTCTTGCCCTCGAAGTGATCACGCGTGAGCTTGAAGACCACCGGCGACAGAAGAGCCAATGCAATCAGGTTGGGGATCGCCATCATGGCATTGAAGACACTGGCCATCAGCCATACGAAGTCCAGCGGCGCGACGGCCCCGACAAGGATCGCCAGGATATAGACCACCCGATAGACCTTGATCGATGCGACACCGAACAGGTATTCGAAGCATTTTTCGCCATAGAAGGCCCAGCCGAGAATGGTCGTGAAGGCAAAGACCGCCAGTGCAAAGGACACGACATACTGGCCGACTCCCGGAAGCGCGCCATCGAAGGCCATGGCGGTCAATGCAGCGCCGGTTTCGCCCGATGTCCACTCGGCGCTGGTCAAGATCGCCAATGCGGTGACCGAGCACACGATGATGGTATCGATGAAGGTTCCCAGCATCGCCACCAGCCCCTGGCGCACCGGGTTCTTGGTCTGTGCCGCGGCATGGGCGATGGGCGCACTCCCCAGCCCCGCTTCATTGGAAAACACGCCCCTCGCCACGCCATACTGAATGGCCTTGGCCACGGCAGCCCCGGCGAAGCCGCCGGCGGCGGATACCGGCGTGAAGGCATGACCGAAGATCAGCCCCAGCGCTGCCCCGACCTGATCGATATTGATGAACAGCACCAGCAGACCACAGACGATGTAGGCGATCGCCATGAAGGGCACCAGCTTGCCCGCCACCTTGGCAATGCGCTTGATCCCGCCGAGAATCACGGCACCGGCCAGCAGCATGATGATCACACCGGTCAGCCAGTGCGGCATGCCCAGTGACTCGCTGAGTCCATCGGCGACCGAATTGGACTGCACGGTATTGCCGATGCCGAAGGCGGCCACCGCACCGAAAAAGGCGAACAGGGCCCCTAGCCAAGCCCACTTCTTGCCCAGCCCATTGCGAATGTAATACATGGGCCCGCCAACGTGATCGCCGGCCGCATCGACTTCACGATAGCGGACGGCCAGCACCGCCTCGGCAAACTTGGTCGCCATGCCGACCAGCGCGGTGATCCACATCCAGAACACGGCGCCCGGCCCCCCCAGGAAGATGGCCGTCGCCACCCCGGCGATGTTGCCGGTACCGACGGTGGCCGATAGCGACGTCATCAGCGCATTGAAGGGAGAGATTTCCCCTTCGTCTTCATCCCCTTTCTCGGCCTGACGCCCTTTCCAGAGCAGCCTGAAGCCTGCGCCCAGCTTGCGAATGGGCAACAGCTTGAGACCCAGCTGGAGATAGACCCCCACACCGAGCAAAAGGACAAGCATCAAGGGGCCCCATACGACATCGTTGATGGCGCTGAATATTGCGTTGAGTGTTTCCACGAGATGTCCTCCCAGACATTTGTTGTTATCAGCACGAGATGCGCTGCCGTCGGCGTAACATCAAGAAGATAAACGCCAAAACTCTGTCGACTTTAGCGGACTGCCTCACCTGCGCTCCACACCTGCATCGTGAAATCGCGTAATCGGCTGCATGAAAAGCAAAAAACACCGCCAGCCGGTGTGGAGGTCGGCAAGAATCAGGTTTCTTATCCGAAACAGAGGCTAATCGCTGTCCCGAGGATTGGCAACCGCGCGACCGACGGCGCGCCGGATTGCATCCCCGGCATGCGCACCATGACGCGGGCCTTGCCGCGGCGGACGAGCGCCGTCGCCTGCGTGTGGGGGTGTACTGCCTTGGCGTCGCGGGGATCTCCCGGTATCGTGCGGTTTTTTGCTGGACGCTGGGTCGCGTTCTGTCCACCCTTACAAGGCGGTCGAGCCGAACGGCACATGGAAATGCAAGATGACGATGCCAAGGACACGTCAATCATGCATAATGCCCTTCATATATTCCCCGATTCAGAAAACCTTTTCGTATAGGAAAAAACGCGATGAGTCACATTCCCGCCAATCTCCGCTATACCGACAGCCATGAATGGGTCCTCGACAACGGTGACGGCACGGTCACGATCGGCATTACCGATCATGCCCAGGAAGCGCTGGGCGACGTCGTCTTCGTCGAGCTGCCCGAAACCGGACGCGAACTCGATGCCGGCGAAGAGTTCGGCGTGATCGAATCCGTCAAGGCGGCCTCCGATCTGTACCTGCCGCTGAGTGGCGAGATCATTGCCGTCAACGAGTCCCTCGAAGACGCTCCCGAAACCGTCAACGACAATCCCTACGAAGACGGCTGGATCATCAAGCTCAAGCTCGCCGAACCCGAGGCGCTCGAATCGCTGCTCGATGCCACCGCATACGACGCACTCGTCAGCGCCGAAGAAGACTGACGCCCCTCGCGTGATGCATTGAGTTCTGTCTTGAGGCGGCGGCATGCCGTTGGGTGCCGTCGTCTGGTGTCGAATCGGGCTCGACCGCCCGCTACTGTTTGGGTGTTGCATGGCAAACGACAAGCGCAGCCTGGCCGAACTGGCCAACCACGATGATTTCCTGACGCGTCACAACGGCCCCGACGAGGGCGATGTGCAGCAGATGCTGGAGACGCTGGGACTTCCCGATATCGAATCGCTGATGACCAGCACGATCCCC
The DNA here is from genome assembly GCF_039830575.1 of Chromohalobacter sp. Classification (NCBI taxonomy): domain Bacteria; kingdom Pseudomonadati; phylum Pseudomonadota; class Gammaproteobacteria; order Oceanospirillales; family Halomonadaceae; genus Chromohalobacter; species Chromohalobacter sp. The sequence goes on from NZ_JBDOOX010000002.1 coordinate 16,935, forward strand.
GGCGACATTCGTCTGGCACGTGAGTTGGCCCTGGAAGAGCCGCGCGGCGAAGCCGAAGCCCTGGAGTATCTCAAGCGTCTGGCACGCCAGAACAAGACCTTCAAGAATTATATCGGGCAAGGCTACTATCCCACCTACATGCCAGCAGTGATCCAGCGCAACGTGCTGGAGAATCCCGGCTGGTACACGGCCTACACGCCCTATCAGCCCGAAATCGCGCAGGGCCGGCTGGAAGGGTTGCTCAACTTCCAGCAGGTCGTCATGGACTTGACCGGCATGCCGATCGCCAACGCCTCGCTGCTCGACGAGGCGACAGCCGCCGCCGAGGCCATGGCGCTGTGCCGGCGAGCCAACAAGAAGGTCAAGTCGTCGTGCTTTTTCGTGGCCGACGATGTCTTGCCTCAAACCCTCGATGTATTGCGCACCCGGGCTGCCTATTTCGGCTTCGAGCTCGTCGTCGCGCCGGCGGAAACCCTTCCCGAGCACGAGGTGTTTGGCGCGCTGCTGCAGTATCCCGGCGCCACCGGCGAGGTTCGCGACCTGGCACCGCTGCTCGAACAGGCCAAGGAGCGACGCGTGATGACCTGCGTCGCGGCCGACCTGATGAGCCTGGTCCTGCTGAAGGAGCCCGGCGCGCTCGGTGCCGACATCGTCGTGGGGAGTTCCCAGCGTTTTGGTGTCCCCATGGGCTACGGCGGGCCGCACGCCGCCTTCTTCGCCGCCAGCGACGCACTCAAGCGCTCGCTGCCCGGACGCATCATCGGGGTCTCCAAGGACGCTCGCGGTCAACGCGCCCTGCGCATGGCCATGCAAACCCGCGAGCAGCACATCCGCCGGGAAAAGGCGACGTCCAACATTTGTACCGCCCAGGCGCTACTGGCCAACATCGCCGGTTTTTACGCGGTGTACCACGGCGCCGATGGCTTGCGCACCATTGCCAGCCGCATTCATCGCCTGACCACCCTGCTGGCCGAGGGCCTCAAGCAGCACGGCGTCACGCTCGCTCACGACAGCTGGTTCGACACACTGACCCTCAAGGGGCTTGACCATGGCCAGGTGCATGGCCGCAGCATGGCGCATGAGATCAACCTGCGCTACGACGCCGCCGGCACGATCGGGGTCAGCCTCGACGAGACCACCACGGCCGCCGACGTGGTCACGCTGTTCGACGTCCTGCTGGGCGACGAGCACGGCCTGTCGGTGAGCGAACTCGACCGCCACGTCCGCGAGACAGGCACGACCGGCATTCCGGCGCATCTCGATCGCGAGAGCGATTTCCTCACCCACCCCACCTTCCATCGCTATCGTAGCGAAACCGAGATGCTGCGTTATCTGAAGCGCCTCGAGAACAAGGACCTGTCCCTCACCCATGCCATGATCCCGCTGGGGTCATGCACCATGAAACTCAACGCCACCAGCGAAATGGTGCCGATCAGCTGGCCGGAGTTCGCCAACATCCATCCCTTCGCGCCCCACGACCAGGTGGCCGGCTACAAGCAGATGATCGACGAGCTGTCGGCCTTTCTGGTCGAAATCACCGGCTACGACAGCATTTCCATGCAGCCCAACTCCGGAGCGCAGGGCGAATACGCGGGCCTGGTCGCCATTCGGCGCTACCAGAAGGCCCAGGGCCAGGGCCATCGCGACATCTGCCTGATTCCCAGTTCGGCGCATGGGACCAACCCCGCCTCGGCGGCCATGGCGCAAATGAAGGTGGTGGTCGTCGACTGTGACGACGAAGGCAATATCGATCTCGAGGATTTGCGTGGCAAGGCCGAGAAGCACAGCGAATCGCTCTCGGCGATCATGCTGACCTACCCCTCGACGCATGGCGTATTCGAGGAAAGCGTGCGCGAGGCCTGCCGGATCGTGCACGATCACGGCGGCCAGGTGTACATCGACGGCGCCAACATGAACGCTCAGGTCGGCCTTTGCCGCCCCGGCGATTTCGGTGGCGACGTCTCGCATCTCAATCTGCACAAGACCTTCTGCATCCCGCATGGCGGCGGCGGCCCCGGCATGGGACCGATTGGCGTCAAGGCGCATCTGGCGCCCTTCGTGCCCAACCACGTGGTCACGCCGCTTCCGGGCGTCGACGAAAAGGCCGGCGCGGTCGCCGCGACGGCCTACGGTTCCGCGTCGATCCTCCCGATCTCCTGGGCCTACATCAAGATGATGGGCGGACGCGGCATGAAGCGCGCCACCCAGCTGGCGATCCTCAATGCCAACTACATCGCCAAGCGGCTCGAGGGGCACTACCCGGTGCTCTACAAGGGCCGCAACGGCACCGTCGCGCATGAATGCATACTGGACATCCGCCCGCTCAAGGCCGCGTCCGCGATCAGCGAGGAAGACATCGCCAAGCGCTTGATGGATTACGGCTTTCATGCCCCGACGATGTCATTCCCGGTCGCCGGCACCCTGATGGTCGAGCCGACCGAGTCGGAGTCGCGTTACGAGATCGACCGCTTCTGCGACGCCATGATCGCCATCCGCGAGGAAATCCAGCGTATCGAAACCGGCGAATGGCCCGCGGACAACAACCCTCTGGTCATGGCACCGCACACCCAGGCGGACTTGATGGAAGCCGACTGGGAACGGCCCTACTCGCGCGAACTCGGTGCCTTCCCCACCGAAGCCACCAAGGCCGCCAAGTACTGGCCGGCGGTCAACCGCGTCGACAACGTCTACGGCGATCGCAACCTCATCTGCACCTGCCCGCCGATCGACGCCTATCGCGACGACGTCTGAACGTTTCGACAGGACCGACGAAAAACCCCGGGCGGCAAGGCCCGGGGTTCAGCGAAGACGAAGACTACGCTTTAGGCATGATCGTTCCGGTCAGGCCTCGTCCTCGAGCGGCGGCGCTTCGGCATAGCCGTACAGGACGTTGCGACGCTGCAAGCGAAACTCGCCCAGCAGCTGCTGGTAGCGACGCGGCATCTCGACGCCGCGCTTGGTGACGACATACAGCGTCTCGTAGACCGGCTCCGCCAGGGGCAGTTCCTTGACCTGACGCTGCCAGGGCGAGGTTTCCATCACGCTCCGGGGTACCACGGTAAAGCCCAGCCCTCGTGCCACTGCATCCAGCACCATGCTGACTTCGTTGGAGAAGCCCTGCTGGGGAAAGTGGCTCATCGAGCGAAACTCGCCCGCGAAATTGCGCCTGAGCAACGAACTGGCGTTATTGATGCCGTCCGAATAGTTCATGAAACCGAGCGCCATGAGTTCGCTGATCGTGGTGCCCGTGAAGTCGGCGGGCACCAGCAGGCACAGCGGCTCCTGATGCCAGGGTTCGAAATCCAGGTCGGGATGCTTGGTCACGTCCGTGACGATGCCGACATCGAAGCGTCCGGCCAATACGGCGTCGACGATCTCCGCGTTGAAGGCGAAATCGTAGGTCACCGTCAATCCCGGGTGCATCTGCTGGTAGCCCAGGATGAACGGATAGAACATCAGTCCCACGCTGCTCGGCGACGCAACGCGGCATTCGCCCGTGTCCGGCGAATCGTTGTCCAGGGAATGCCGAAACTGCTCATGCTCGGCGAACAGCTTGACCGCATAGTCATAGGCACGGCGTCCGGTTTCCGTGAGCGTGAAGCGACGGCCATGACGATACAGCAATGACTTGTCGAGATAGCGTTCGAGCTTGCGGATGTGCTGGCTGACGCCAGGCTGGGTCATTTCCAGCTTGCGTGCGGTGTGCGTGAAGCTACCCGTCTCGACAAGCGTGATGAAGGTGCGAAAGTATTGCGCGTTGAACATGAACTGAGGGTCCACCGGCTGGCGTATCGGGGCGGCTGCATCTATGCCGAAGCCTGCTGACGCACGACCGTTGTAACGGTTAGCACGGCCATAACCGTGGCTTCGAGGGCATTAGCGGGAGGGATTATAGCAAATTATGCTGCGCCTCACATCGCTGCGCGTCCGAAGGTCGCATGATAGCATCAAGACATGATTCAGTGCCTGGCCGGCCCGGTGCCGATCGTGCACCGAGCCGTTCCTTCGGCACCATGCCGCCACAAGGATGCGTCAATGCCCCAAAAGCTTTCCACCATCATTTCTCCCGAGGGGAGCCTCGAAGTCCTCTCCCAGCAGGAAGTCAATCGTCTGCGCGACACCTCGGCCAACGGCCTGCACGATCTCTTGAGACGCTGCTCGCTGGCGGTCCTCAACTGCGGTACGCCCACCGACGACAGTCGCGCCCTGATGCAGACGCACCACGACTTCGAGATAGAGGTATTGCAGCAGGACCGCGGCATCCGCCTCAAGCTCGACAACGCGCCGCATAGCGCTTTCGTGGATGGGCAGATGATCCGCGGTATCCGCGAGCACCTCTCCGCGGTGCTGCGCGACATCGTCTACGTGCACAATGAAATCCAGCATTACCCCAAGTTCGACCTGAAACGCGGCGACGGCATCACCAACGCCGTCTTTCATATCCTGCGTAACGCGGGCACCTTGAAGTCCTCGCGCGAACCCAGTCTCGTGGTGTGCTGGGGCGGCCACTCCATTACCCGCGAGGAATACGACTACAGCAAGGACGTGGGCTATCATCTCGGTCTGCGCGACCTGGACATCTGCACGGGATGCGGCCCCGGTGCCATGAAGGGCCCCATGAAAGGCGCCAATGTCGCCCATGCCAAGCAACGCCGCCATGACGGCCGCTACCTGGGGATCTCCGAGCCCGGCATCATCGCGGCCGAATCGCCCAATCCAATCGTCAACGAACTGGTCATCATGCCCGATATCGAGAAACGCCTCGAGGCCTTCGTGCGTGTCGGGCACGGCATCGTCATCTTTCCCGGTGGCGTGGGCACGGCCGAGGAAATTCTGTACCTGCTGGGCATTCTCCTGCACCCGGACAACGCCGACATTCCCTTCCCCATCGTCTTCACCGGGCCACGCGACAGCGCCGACTATTTCAAGCGCATCGACGAGTTCCTGGCCTTTACGCTGGGCGAACGCGCTCGGGAACGCTATCGCATCATCATCGACGACCCTGCCGAGGTGGGACGCGCCATGCGGCGCGGCGTGGATGATGTGGGCACTTTCCGCCGCACCCACAGCGATGCCTTCTATTTCAACTGGCGTCTCAATGTCGACACCGGCTTCCAGCTTCCCTTCGAGCCCACGCACGAAAGCATGGCGCAACTCGCCCTGCACCGCGAGCAGCCGGTCCACGAGCTCGCGGCCAACCTGCGCCGGGCGTTTTCCGGCATCGTCGCCGGCAACGTCAAGGAAGAAGGCATTCGTGCCATCGAACAACACGGTCCCTTCCGGCTACATGCCGAACCGGACATGATGGCGCGACTGGATGATCTGCTCACATCGTTCGTGGCACAGGGACGCATGAAGCTACCGGGCAGCGAGTACGTTCCCTGCTACACGCTTGGCTGACATGCCTGTCGCTTGCCCGTGGCTGCGCGGATCGACGGACCGATAGGCGTGGCTTATGGAAGTGATCGCCTCTTGCAATTGTTAAAATGCTAACAGCCTTCTAGACTGCAACGCGTACGCGAGCCCCCGGGCTCGCGTCTTCGTTTCATCCATTGCCTGTCTGCCAAGGAGAGCACCGCATGGCATCACTCTTCGAACCGTTCGACCTGAATGGCACACGCCTGAACAACCGTATCGTCATGGCGCCGATGACCCGTTCACGCGCCGCGGAAGACGTCCCCAACGAACTGGGTGCCCTCTATTATCGGCAGCGCGCGAGCGCCGGCCTGATCATTTCCGAAGGCACGCCCATTTCACGGCAGGGACAAGGCTACCTGTACAACCCCGGCATCTTCGGGCCCGATCAGATAGCGGGGTGGGCCAAGGCGACGCGCGCCGTTCATGAGCGCGGCGGCGTGTTCTTCGCGCAGATCTGGCATGTGGGCCGCGTATCGCATACCTCGGTTCAGGTGGCCGGGGCCGCGCCGGTCGGCCCCAGCGACAAGCAAGGCGGCATGGCCTTCGGCTACAACGAAAACGGCCAGCCGGACATGCTCGAGGCAAGCCGACCGAGGCGCCTCGCAACCCATGAAGTGCGCGACATCGTGCGCGATTTCGCCCAGGCCGCCGTCAACTCGCGCGAGGCCGGCTTCGATGGCGTCGAGATTCATGGCGCCAATGGCTATCTTTTCGAGCAGTTCCTCAACCCCGGCGTCAACGATCGCGATGACGAGTATGGCGGTTCACGCGAGAATCGTTGTCGCCTGCTGATCGAAGCCGTGGATGAAGTCAGCAAGATGATCGGCGCACGGCGCGTCGGGGTTCGCCTGTCGCCCTTCGGCACCCTGTTCGACATGCCAGAATACGAGGACAACGGCGAGACCTACCTGTACCTGGCACGCGAATTCAACAAGCGCGGGCTCGCCTATGTCCACCTCCACGACCAGGGCGGTCAAGGCATGCCGCCCATGCCCCGCGACTATCTACGCCAGTTCCGCGATGTCTACCAGGGGACCTTGCTGCTGGCCGGCAACCTCGACCAGGCCGAGGCCGAAAAGCTGGTGGACGAAGGCACCATCGACCTGCCGGTCTTCGGTCGTTATTTCACCTCGAATCCTGACCTGGTCGAGCGGATGCAGAACGGCTGGCCGCTGGCCGATTTCGATCCGAACACCTTCTACGGGGGCGACGCCCGAGGCTACGTGGACTTCCCCACCTACCCCGAGGAGCAGGCACGCCTCGAACGCGAAAGAATGATCCAGGAATCGTCTTCCTGAGGGCGAGACTGCCCTGCAGCATGAAAAGGCCCCGATCCTGGGATCGGGGCCTTCATCGTTCGAGGTGCTTCGAGGTGCGCGACCTGAAAGGATCACCGCACCGGCTCAACGGCGGGCATGCCATCCCGTCATGAGTGCATGCAGCAACAAGCCGGCCGTGGCACCGTGCGAAACGACGGTCGCCCAGCCCGCAGCCGTGCTCGCCAGCACATGATGCCACCCCGCCAGCAGCAGGCACCCGATGCCGAACGCCACGCCAAGCCGCTTGAGCAGTCCGGGCAGCAATCGGCGTTGCGCCGTCGTCATCCGCCGCCAGTAGGCAATGCTGACCACGGCAAGGCCACCGGCAATCAGCGCCAGCATGGCGATATGGGTGTCGTACCCTCCCAGCTGATAGCGAGGCCAGGACAGCAGCACCAATAGCAGCAGTCCGATCATGACGCTCAACCGGGCCGCCGAGGGGGAGCCCTCCGTGTCACGCATCAGGCAACCTTCAACCCTTGCTCTTCGATCCATGCCTCGACCCAGGGAATCGCGGCATCGTCCGCCATGAAGGTTTCCATGGCATCGATCTCCAGGCGCTCCCCGAGGCGCTCCGCGCCCAGCTCGTCGAGCAAGGCATCCAGTGCACGGCCGGCACCGCAGAACGTATCGCCATAGGAACTGTCGCCCAAGGCGATCAGGCCATAGCGCCAGTTCGCCAGTGCCGGCGGCGCTTCGCGAAGGTCGCGTGCGAAAGGCACGAAATTGCCGGGAAAATCGCCGCTACCGGTGGTGGAAACGCAAAACAGGGCCAGATCGGGCAAGGGATCGAGATCGGCGAGACTGGGTTGCTCGACGATCGTCACGTCATAGCCCGCTTGCTCGAAGAGCGGTGTGACCTGCTCGGCGACGTCCAGGGCACCTCCATACATGGTGCCTACGAAAATTTTGAGACTTGGCATGCAGTCGTCGACTTACTCGTGAAATATTCGTCGTGAAAAGGTGCACCGCGTCAGTGACATGGGACACGGCGCCAGCGTCTATTCGCCGGGATGAGCGGCATCGGCGCACCCGAGTGGGCGCGCACATCTATCGAAACGACCGGGGCCATCGGCCCCGGCGTTGTCCATGGGTACGCAAGCTGACGAGACGTCAGTGCACGACCTTCGACTCGTCGAAATCCTCGACGCGTGCCTTGAGCTTCTGACCGGGACGGAACGTCACCACGCGGCGTGCGGAAATGGGAATTTCCTCGCCGGTCTTCGGGTTGCGTCCCGGGCGTTCGCGTTTGTCGCGCAAGTCGAAATTGCCGAAGCCCGACAATTTGACCTGCTCGTTCTCGCGCAGGCAGCTGCGAATCTCTTCGAAGAAGGCCTCGACCATCGACTTGGCTTCGCGCTTGGAAAAGCCCAGCTCAGCATGCAGATGTTCGGCCAAATCCGCTTTGGTCAGCGCACCCATGCTCTCATCCTCGTAACGGCTGATGGGATTAACTCCTCAGGACCGCCGCGAAGCGTGATTTCGCTTCGCCGACGATGGCATCGACTAACTGATTGATTTCATCGTCATTCAGCGTGCGCGAAGGATGCTGCCAGGTCAAGCCCAGGGCGAGACTCTTGTGGCCTTTTTCGATCCCTTCCCCCTGATAGACATCGAAAAGCCGCAGGTCGACCAGCCACTCGCCCGCCTGGTCACGCATGGCGTCCATCAAGGCCATGACCGGCACGTCGTCCTTCACGACCAACGCCAGATCGCGCCGCACCTCGGGATGCCGCGACAGCGGCTCGAACGCCGGCAAGAGGCCCTGGGTCGCCGCCTCCAGCTCGAGCTCGAACACGAAGGCACCGGTCTTGAGGCCCAGCTCGGCCCGCACGCCGGGGTGCAAGGCACCGACCCATCCCACCGGGTGCCCATCGCAGATGATCCGCGCCGTCTGGCCGGGATGCAGCCCGGGATGCTCGCCGGCCTCGAAACGCCACGCGTCGGGACGATGCGTCAAGGCCAGCAGGCTCTCCAGGTCGCCCTTGAGGTCGAAGAAGTCGACACGCTCGCGCGTGGCCGACCAGCCTTCGGGATGCCGTGGCCCGCAGATGATGCCACCGAGCATCGATACCTGCTCGAGGTCATCCAGCTCACCGCGAAACACCAGCCCGGTCTCGAACAGGCGCACCCGGGGCTGTTGCCGGTTGAGGTTGTGCATCATGGCCTTGACCAGTCCCGGCAGCAGGCTCGCGCGCATGACCGACATGTCCGCCGAGATGGGATTGGCCAGGGCCGGTGCGATCGCCCCCGGCGTCAGCGTCTCCTGCAGCTCGGGCGCGACGAAACTGTAGGTGATGGCTTCCTGGTAGCCACGTGCCACGAGATGGCGACGCAAGCGCGACAGAGGCTGACGCGTCTCGTCGGCGGCGCTGAGTTTCAGACGCGCGGCGGGACGGCGCACCGGGATCCGGTCATAGCCGTGAATGCGCGCCAATTCCTCGATGAGGTCTTCCTCGAGGGCAATATCGAAACGCCAGCTGGGCACCTTGACGCGCCAGCCTTCGGCAACGACGTCGACGTGCATGCCCAACCGCGACAGGATGTCGACGACATCGTCATCGGCGATGACCAGGGACAGACACTGATCGAGGCGCGCCCGACGCAAGGTCACGCTGCAGCCCAGCGGCAGGTGATCGGGGCTGGCCACTTCCGTGACCGGACCGGGTTCACCGCCGACGATCTCCAGCAGCAACTGCGTCGCGCGCTCGAGCGCCACCTGCGTCAACTGAGGGTCGACGCCACGCTCGAAACGGTGAGACGCATCGGTGTGCAATCCATAAGAGCGCGCCTGCCCCGCCACGGCCAGCGGCGAGAAGAAGGCCGACTCCAGAAAGATATCCTGCGTGTTCGCATTGACGCCGGACGCCTCGCCTCCCATGACACCGGCGATCGCCAGCGGCCGATGCGCGTCGGCGATGACCAGGGTACCGTCCCGCAGCGCGATATCCTGCCCATCGAGCAGCGTCAGACGCTCGTCGCCCCGGGCTTCGCGCACCACGATGCCATCCTGCAGGCGTGCCAGGTCGAAGGCATGCATCGGCTGGCCGAGCTCGAGCATCACGTAATTGGTGACATCGACGATCGGGTCGATGGCGCGAATGCCGCTGCGCCGCAGGCGCTCGGTCATCCACAGCGGCGTTTCCGCCGCGAGATCGACACCGCGAATCACCCGGCCCGCATAGCGGGGGCACTGAGCGGGGGCCTCGACGCGCACCGGAAACGTTTCCTGATTCTTCGGCGTCACGACACTGATCTCGGGCTCGTTCAGCGGAAGGCGGCTCAATACGCCGACCTCGCGCGCCATCCCCTTGAGGCTCAGGCAGTCGCCGCGATTGGGGGTCAGGTCGACTTCGATGGCATGGTCGTCCAATGCCAGCCAGTCACGCAGGCCGTCCCCCACCGGCGCCGTCGGCGGCAGCACCCAGATACCGTCCGACGTGCCTTCCTCCAGCTCCAGCTCGGAAGCCGAGCAGATCATGCCGCGCGACTCCACGCCACGCAGCTTGGCCTTCTTGATCTTGAAATCGCCGGGCAGCGTGGCATTCACGCGCGCGAACGGCACTTTCTGCCCCACCGCGACATTGGGCGCGCCGCACACCACCTGAACGGGTTCGTCGCCGCCGTCATCGACATGGCAGACGTTGAGCTTGTCGGCACTGGGATGCGGCTGCTTGTCGACGACCTCGGCGATGACCACGCCGTCGAAGGCGCCCGCCACCGGCGCGATCGCGTCGACTTCCAGCCCCGCCATCGTGATGTGATCGGCCAGCGCCTGCGTGGTCCAGTCGGGGGAGACCCAATGGCGCAGCCATGTTTCGGAAAATTTCATGTTACTTCCTGTGTCCGTGGTCGCTGATCAGCCGAATTGGCGCAAGAAGCGCAAGTCGTTTTCGAAAAACAGCCGCAGGTCATTGACGCCGTAGCGCAGCATCGTCAACCGCTCCGCGCCCATGCCGAACGCGAACCCGGTGTAACGCTCGGCATCGATGCCCGAATGACGAAAGACCTCGGGGTGTACCATTCCGCACCCCATGACTTCCAACCAGCCGCTGTGCGAACACACACGACAGCCATCGCCTCCGCACATGACGCACTGGATATCGACCTCGGCGGAGGGCTCGGTAAACGGGAAATAGGAAGGACGGAAGCGCACGGAAAGCGACTCCCGCTCGAAGAACGCCTTGAGAAAATCCTCGATCGTGCCCTTCAAGTCGGCAAAGCTCACGTCCTCGTCGACCAGCAGGCCTTCCACCTGGTGGAACATCGGCGTGTGCGTGAGATCCGAGTCGCTGCGATAGACCCGCCCCGGGCAGACGATGCGTATCGGCGGCGCCTGCTCCTTCATGGTCCGCACCTGCACCGGCGAGGTATGCGTGCGCAGCAATCGTGACGCATCGAAATAGAACGTATCCGCCATGCCCCGTGCGGGATGGTGGGCCGGAATATTGAGCGCCTCGAAGTTGTGATAGTCGTCTTCGAGCTCGGGCCCCACGGCCACGTCGAAGCCGATATGCGCGAACAGGGACTCGATGCGCTCGAGCGTGCGGGTCACGGGATGCAAGCCCCCCGTGGGCTCACCGCGCCCGGGCAGCGTCACGTCGATACGCTCCTGGGCCAGGCGTGCATTCAATTCGGCGTCCTGCAGATGCTTCTTGCGTGCCTCGAGCTCGTCCGACAGCACTTGCTTGGCATCATTGATCTGCTCGCCGGCCTTGGGACGCTCTTCCGCCGGCAGTTTGCCGAGCCCCTTGAGAAGAGCGGTAATCTCACCTTTCTTGCCCAGATAGCGCACCCGAACCTCGTCGAGTGACTGGACATCCTCCGCGCTCTCGATGGCGGCGCGAGCCTCGGCGACCAGTTGTGGGAGATGGTCCATCCGTCTAGCTCCGATGCTAAGTGCCCGTGGTGAACCACCGCTCGTCGGGCAATGGTCCAGACAAAAAAACAGGGGAAGAGCGGCTGCTCTCCCCCTGCGGCTTCATGCGCATGATGAAACACTCATGATGAGCGTCCCACCCGCCCGTTACTGAGCAGCCTTGGCCTTGTCGACGATCGCGGCAAAGGCAGCCTTTTCATGGACGGCGAGATCGGCCAGAACCTTGCGGTCGATCTCGATGCCGGACTTCTTCAGGCCGGCGATGAAGCGGCTATAGGACAGACCGTTGGCGCGTGACGCCGCGTTGATACGCGTGATCCACAACGCACGGAACTGACGCTTGCGCTGACGACGGTCACGATAGGCATACTGACCTGCCTTGATGACCGCCTGCTTGGCAACGCGGAAAACGCGAGACCGGGCACCGTAATACCCTTTGGCCTGCTTGAGAATCTTCTTGTGTCGACGACGAGCGACGACACCACGCTTGACACGAGTCATGGCTTACTCCTGACGTTTGAAAAATCGACTACCGATACTGTCCATGCCAGCACTGTTCATACAAACACTGTGCATGAAAGTACTTAGAAGGAAAGTACTTAGAGGTTCGGCAACATGCGCTGGATCAACTGCTTGTCGGCATCGTGAATCTGCTTCATGCCGCGCAGCTGACGCTTACGCTTGGTCGACTTCTTGGTCAGGATGTGACTGCGAAAAGACTGCTTGTGCTTGAAGCCATGAGCCGTCTTCTTGAAGCGCTTCGCAGCGCCGCTGTTACTCTTGATTTTAGGCATGAGGGAAAACTCCACTCGGTTTCTTCAGAAAACCCGAGGCCGGCAGGCCAGCCGAAGCCGCCTGCCCGTTAAACTGCCAACGGATCACTTCTTTTTGGGCGCCAGGATCATGATCATCTGACGACCTTCCATCTTGGGGAAGGATTCGACAGTCGCCATGTCCTCGAGGTCGGCGGCGATCCGTTCCATCAGCTTGCGGCCGATGTCCTGGTGCGCCATCTCACGTCCCCGAAAACGCAGCGTGACCTTGCCTTTGTCGCCCCCTTCGAGGAAACGCGTCAGGTTTTTCAATTTCACCTGATAGTCGCCCTCGTCGGTACCAGGTCGGAATTTGACTTCCTTGACCTGAATCTGCTTCGTCTTTTTCTTCTGAGCAGAACGCTGTTTCTTCTGCTCGAAAAGAAACTTCCCATAGTCCATGATCTTGCAGACGATGGGGTCAGCGTTGGAGATCTGGACGAGATCCAAGCCCTCGGCCTCGGCACGCTCCAGCGCGTCCTGAGTCGAGACGACACCAACCTGCTCGCCGCTGCTGTCGATGAGGCGGACTTCGTCCACACGAATACGGTCGTTCATTGGGGGGCGCTTCTCTTGAGGGCGCCCGCGCTGGTTATTCCGCTTGATCGTTACGTCTCCGTTCTATCGATTGACGTTCTTTATACCCCTTCTTCCTGCAGACGCGCAATCAAGGCGTCCACCGATAGCGAGCCCAGGTCCTCTCCGCTACGCGTACGGACGGCAACCGCACCCGCCTCGACTTCTTTGTCACCTACAACGAGAAGATAGGGGATCTTTTGCAACGTATGTTCCCGGATTTTAAAGCCGATCTTCTCATTCCTCAAGTCCGTCTTGACACGCAGACCGGATTTCTGCAAACGCTGGGTCACGGATTCGGCGTATTCCCGCTGGGCATCGGTGATGTTGAGCACCACGGCCTGGAGCGGTGAAAGCCACAAGGGCATGGATCCCGCATAGTGTTCGATGAGGATACCGATGAAGCGTTCCATGGACCCCACGATGGCGCGGTGCAGCATGACCGGCGCCTGCCGCGAACCGTCCTCGGCCACGTACTGCGCGCCGAGCCGGGTCGGCATCATGAAATCCACCTGCATGGTACCCACCTGCCACTCGCGGCCCAGGCAGTCGCGCATGTGATACTCGATCTTGGGGCCATAGAAGGCGCCTTCACCGGGCAACTCTTCCCATTCGACGTCACAGCGGCTCAGGGCGTTGCGCAAGGCCTCTTCGGCGCGATCCCAGTTGTCGTCGCTGCCCAGACGCTTCTCGGGCCGCAGGGCGATCTTGACGGCGATGTCGTCGAAGCCGAAATCACGATAGACCGCCAGGGCCTGCCGATGGAATGCCGTCACCTCCGGCTCGATCTGCTCCTCGGTGCAGAACACGTGACCGTCGTCCTGAGTGAACGCACGTACCCGCATGATGCCGTGCAAGGCGCCCGAGGGCTCGTTGCGGTGACACCCTCCGAATTCGCCATAGCGCACCGGCAGTTCGCGATAGCTGCGCAGCCCGGAATTGAAGACTTGTACATGCCCGGGACAGTTCATCGGCTTGAGCGCATATTCGCGCTTTTCCGATTCCGTGAAGAACATGTTCTCGGCATAGTTGTCCCAATGGCCGGACTTCTGCCATAGCGACACATCCATGATCTGCGGGCAGCGAATCTCCTGATAGCCGCTGTCCTTGTAGACGCCGCGCATGTACTGCTCGACGGTCTGCCACAGCGTCCAGCCGCGCGGGTGCCAGAACACCATCCCGGGCGCTTCTTCCTGCATGTGAAAGAAGTCGAGCTTGCGGGCCAGCTTGCGATGATCGCGCTTTTCCGCTTCCTCCAGGCGCTTGAGATAGGTCTTCAGCGCCTTCTTGTCCGCCCAGGCCGTCCCGTAGATGCGAGTGAGCATCGGCTTGTTGGCATCGCCACGCCAATAGGCCCCTGCCAGCTTGGTCAGCTTGAACGCCTTGAGATGACGGGTGTTGGGCACGTGCGGTCCGCGGCACATGTCGATGTATTCTTCGTGATGGTAGAGACGCACCGTCTCGCCATCCGCGATGCCCTCGACGATTTCCTGCTTGTAGGGCTCATCGCGGTCGATGAATGTCGCCAGGGCCTGCTCTTTCGTGACGTACTCGCGGATGACCTCGTACTCATGATCGATCAACACTTTCATGCGTTTCTCGATGGCCTCGAGATCCTCCGGCGAGACCGACTGGCCGAAATCGATATCGTAGTAGAAGCCATCGTCGATGACCGGCCCGATCGCCATCTTGGCATCGGGATAAAGCTGCTTGACGGCATGACCGACGAGATGGGCACACGAGTGGCGAATGATCTCCAGCCCTTCCTGATCGCGCGACGTGAGGATGCTCACTTCGGCATCGTGCTCGATCAAGTCGGCGGTATCGACGGGCACGCCGTCGATCTTGCCGGCCACGCAAGCCTTGGCCAGCCCAGTGCCGATCGACTCGGCGAGCTGCATGACGGTGATGGGGGAATCGAAAGTCTTCTGACTGCCATCAGGCAGGGTCACGATGGGCATGTAACATCCCTTATCTTCAGTGGTGGCCCATACCAGGGACCACATGAACGACGAAAATGATTGGCGCGCTCGGCGACATCGACGCTGCCGCTCGCACGAGCGATGCGGCACTCTAGGCCAAACGTATGACACGGTGAATTGCGCACACTAGCAAGCCCGTGAAACGTCGTCCAGTCGCACCCATGCAAACGAAAGAGGGCGCCCGAAGGCGCCCTCTTCACATCGCGGTGCGAGGCTAGGCTTATTCTTGCTCGCCCAGCTCGACACGGCGGTTTTCAGCACGACCCGCAGCGGTTTCGTTGGTGGCGATCGGATTCTGCTCACCATAACCGTAAGTGGTAATGCTGTCGGCGCTGACGCCCTTGGACACCAGGTAATCCTTCACAGAGTCGGCACGACGCTGAGAAAGATCCTTGTTGTAGGACGCGCTACCCACGGAGTCGGTGTAGCCTTCCAGACGAACGTTAACGCTTTCGTTGGAGGACAGCTTCGCTGCCACGTCGTCGAGGATGTTCTCGGCTTCACTGGTCAGGGTGGCGGAATCGAACTCGAAGTTCACGTCCTTCAGTACCAGGTCGGCGACGCAGCCAAGCGCGTTGACTTCAGCACCGGCCGGAGTGTCCGGGCACTGGTCCTGATAGTCCGGCACGCCGTCGCCGTCGCTATCCAGCGGGCAGCCACTGGCGTTGACTTCGACACCTGCCGGCGTTCCCGGGCACTCGTCCTTGTAGTCCGGCACGCCGTCGCCGTCGCTATCCAGCGGGCAGCCCTGCGCGTCTACCGCCACGCCAGCCGGCGTGTTGGGGCACTGATCGCGATCGTCGGGAACGCCGTCGCCGTCGCTGTCGACAACCTTGTCGGAATAATCGGCGCAGAGCAAGGCACCCGCTGTCGCGCCGCCGACACCGCCGAGAGCGGCACCGGTATCTTCGTCCGAGTCGCTGCTCGAGGCGTAACCGATACCGCCGCCGATCAAGCCACCTGCCAAGCCGCAGACGAACGGCGACTTGTACCAAGCCTGATCGTCGTCAGCGTTGTAGGAAGATTGAGTACCGGAGCTGGCACAGCCGGAAAGGCCGACAACCAACGCGGAACCGAGCAGCAAGCCAGTCGTAGATTTTTTCATGTAAGACTCCTTCTTAACACAGCGCTAGCGTAACGGGACGTTACCCAGCGGGGTCCGAGTATAGAAGCGGTTCTCGGTGTGAGGAAGGCATTTTTGCCTTTCTCTCGTCAAAAAAGAAAGCACAAAGACTGCCGTTCAGCCAGTGCTTTACCCATCACCGGCGCTTCTACCGATGAATGCCCCCTCATCATTATGCATTATCCGCATTGATGCAAATAAAAAAACACTGTTAGCACACTCGGTGCACCACTCTTGTACAACTTTCAGCCATCCGACTGATGGAGCCTCACCAGGCGCTCGAACAACGCGATTCCCGTGTCCAGCAGGGCATCCGGAAAGTCGTAGCCGGGGTTGTGCAGCGGCAGGCACCGCTCGCCGGCGCCCAGGGTCAACAGCGCACCCTGCCCCTGCGCGGCCAGCCAGCCGAAGTCTTCCGACCAGCGGTGGGCCTCGGGCAGCGCCGTCAAGGGCATGTCCAGCGACCGGGCGGCTTCGCGAATCGAGGCAACGGCGGCGGGATGATTGCGCGTGGCCTGAAAGACATCGCACCAGTCGATCTCGATCCCCAGGTCGTCCTCCTCCGCTTCGGCCCGCGCAAGCGCCACCGAGGCCTCCGCCAGCGCGCGCATCATGGCGTCATCCTCGGTGCGCAACGTGGCCATGACCTCGGCCTGCCCCGGCGACGTACCGAAGGCGACCTCGCCCAATCGCGCGTGGATCAGCGTGACCATGACCAGCCCTTGATCGTCGGGCAGTTGCTGGGGCAGCCGCTTGAGGCCCTGCAGAATCCGGCACATCGCCAGCGCCGGGTTGCGGCCCTGCTCGGGGTGTGCCGCATGCGCGCACAAGCCGTTGAGCCGGATGATCAGCCCCCGCGAGGCGCAGGTCATGGCGCCCTCTCTCACCGACACCTCTCCCAGCGGCTTGCCGGGCAGATTGTGCAGTGCATATACATGATCGGGAGCGATTTCCTCGAAACGCGATGATTCCACCACCTCGCGGGCGCCACGCCCGGTTTCCTCCGAAGGCTGAAACAGCAGCACCGTTTCGCCATGCGTCGGCGGCTGCTCCGCCAGGCGCTGCGCCAATCCGAGCAATACCGCCATGTGCCCGTCATGGCCACAACTGTGCGCCACGTGCTCACAGGTCGATTTCCAGGCGATCTCCGCGGTCTCGTCGATGGGCAAGCCATCGAGTTCGGCACGGAACATGACGCGCGGCCCCGGCAAGGTGCCCGCGAACACCCCGGCCACGCCATGACCACCCAGACCGGTGACGATGCGTGTCGCCCCCGCCTGCTCGAGCCAGCCCGCCACCCGGCGGGCCGTTTCGGTTTCCTGCCCCGACAGCTCCGGCGCGGCATGCAGCCGATGACGAATCTGGGCCGGCGTCAGCGACAAAAATGCCTCGTTCATTGCATTCTCCTGCGGCATGCCCCTAGCCGTGGGGCCACTCACGTTTGAAGGCCAATACCTGACGCGCAGCCTCGTGAAGCTCGCCCTGACGCGCTTCCTGCAGGGCGATGCGTTCCCGGTCCTCGGCGAAACGCTGCTTGGCGGACAGCGCCTGGCGCGCCGAGTGCGTGTGCAAGTGCTCGGTCAGGCGATGGATATCCACGAACACCCAGAAGGCGTCGCGTTCCAGCAGCGACGGATCGATGATTTCGAGCAGTACCTTGCAGCGTAATGCCCCTTCCACCAGATCGACCTGATCGCCCAGCATGGCCGTGGCGATCGCCTCAAGGCTTTCCAGACAATTCCGGTTGGCCCGCTCGACCTCTTCATGGCGCGCTTCATCGCGCCGCTTCACCTCTCGCCACAGGCGCCATGCATAACCGCTCATGGCGGCGATGATCAGCACCGCCAGTCCTGCCAGGCTCCAGCCCATCACTGCGGACATGGTCGCTCCTCATTGTTGAATACGTGATGCACGTCATGCATGGACAGCACATCCAGTGCGACGCCGAAAAAGCCAACGAGCGCGGACACTATCGAGCCTGTCCGCGCCGGGCAAGCCTTCGCCTGCGCGCCATCCTTAGACCAATGGATAAGCCAATCACAACTCATACCTTAGTAGCATTGGCGGCAACGTAAGCAATGCAATCATTAGCCTCATACAGGAGTCGTTCATGAGCGATACAGCCTCTGTTTCGCAACGTCCCAGCGCCGCGAAAATCGGGCTGTGGCTCGGGCCGTTGTGGGTCATTCTCTGCCTGCTTCTGCCCGCCCCCGCGGAAATGTCGACAACCGCCTGGGCATGCGTCGGTTTCTCGCTGCTGATGGCGACCTGGTGGGCCACGGAAGCCATCCCGATCCCCGCCACCTCGCTGCTGCCCATGGTCCTGGCGCCCGCCCTGGGCATCAGCGACCTGGACACCGTGGCCCCGGCCTATGCCGACCCTATCATCTACCTCTTCCTCGGGGGCTTTCTTCTCGGCATTGCCATGCAACGCTGGAACCTCCACCGTCGCATTGCCCTGAAAGTGCTCAGCATCGTCGGGCAGAAGCCACGCCAGCAGATCGCCGGTTTCATGATCGCCACCGGCTTCATCAGCATGTGGGTCTCGAACACCGCCACCAGCATCATGATGCTGCCCATCGGCATGTCCGTGGTCAGCCTGCTTGGCGGTAACGACTCCCGCGACGTGGCGCGCTACTCCACGGCCCTGTTGCTGGCCATCGCCTACGCCGCCAGCATCGGCGGCGTCGCCACGTTGATCGGGACGCCACCGAACGCCTTGCTGGCCGGCTACCTTGCCGGCGAAGGCATCGACATCGGCTTCGCGCAATGGATGACCATCGGGCTGCCCATCAGCATCGCCATGATGGCCGTGACCTGGTGGTGGCTGACCCGCAAAGGCTTCGACCTCGAGCAAAGCGAAGACGGCGACCAGGTGATTCGTCGCGAGCTCGACGCCCTCGGCGGCATGAGCCGCGCCGAGCGGCGTGTCGGCCTGATATTCCTGGTGGCCGCTGCCGCCTGGATCCTGCGTCCGCTGATGAACCAGGCGGGGCTCGACTGGCTGTCGGACACCACCATCGCCCTGGCCGCCGGTCTGGCGCTTTTCCTCGTTCCCAGCGGTGACAAGGAAGGCGGTGCCCTGCTCGACTGGGAAAGCGCCAAGGACCTGCCCTGGGGCGTCCTGCTGCTGTTCGGTGGCGGCCTGGCTCTGGCCGGCATGATCAAGCGCTCCGGGCTTGCCGAGTGGATCGCCCAGCAGCTGTCGGTGTTCAGTGCACTGCCGCTGTTGATGCTGGTCGGCATCATCGTGCTGGTCATCATCTTCTTGACCGAGGTGACCTCGAACACCGCCACGGCCGCGGCCTTTCTGCCCCTGCTCGGCGCACTGGCGATTTCTCTGGACATTGACCCGCTCCTGATCACGGCCCCCGCCGCCGTCGCCGCCAGCTGCGCCTTCATGATGCCCGTCGCCACGCCACCCAACGCCATCGTCTTCGCCACCGGGCACATGAAGATACAGTCGATGATTCGCGCCGGCCTGATGCTCAACCTCATCGGCACGGTCTTGATCACGTTGATCACCGTCGGCTTGCTGCGCCTGCTCTGGGCCTGACACGCCACTGACGGCCACGTTCTCCACCCATCGGCCCTGCCCGCGTCGACATTCATGTCGACGCGGGCAGGGCTTTTTCATGCGCAGGATCAACCTGAAGATAACGGTATAAGCACGACGACGGCAGCCTAGAGCCCGAACAGGTGTACGATGGGCGGCAGCAAGAACGCCGTGAAAAGCCCGGTCAATCCCATGGACAAGCCCGCGAAGGCTCCGGCAACGGCACCGATGGAAGAAAACGAATGCGCCGTGCCGAACCCGTGCGCCGCCAGGCCCATGGCAAACCCCTGGACGCTCGGGTCACGCACCTTGACCAGGCGAAAGATCACCGGCCCCAGGGCGCAGCCCACAGAGCCCGTCAGCAGCACCAGCCCCGCCGCCAGGGAAGGAATGCCGCCCAGCTTTTCGGCGATCCCCATGGCAATGGGTGACGTCACCGAGCGAGGCGCCAGCGTCAGCACGGTTTCGCGGCTGGCCCCCATCAGCATGGCGAGCCCGACGGTGGACGTGACCGCCGTCACGATACCTGCGCCGCACCCCAGCAGGATCGGCAGCAACATGCGCCTGACACGCTCGCGATAGTCATAGAGGGGAATCGCCAATGCCACGGTCGCCGGGCCGAGGAGAAAATGAATGAACTGCGCGCCCTCGAAATAGGTGGCGTAATCGGTGCGAGTGAGCTTGAGGAAGCCGATGAGCATCACGATGGCGATTATCACCGGATGCAGGAACGGCGTTCCGCCCAGGCGTCGATTGATGCGAGTCGCGGCGATGAAAGCCAGCAGGGTCACCAGCAAATACAGCAGCGGGCTCGCCGAAAGATACACCCAGAGCCGATCGAGTACCGGGAGATTCATGACCGATCCTCCCGCAGCGCGTCGCGAGGATCCCTGGGCGTCGATCGGGTCAAGCGCTCCATCACTTTCGCGGTCACGACCAGTGTCAGGGCTGTCGATACCACCAGCGTCACCACGATGGGCCAGAAGTCGGCCTCGATGAGACCGAAGTGCACCATGATCCCGACCCCGGCGGGCACGAACAGCAGCGTCAGATACCGCAACAAGCCTTCGCCGCTGGTGCGCAGGCCCGCGGGCACTCGCCCGTTCACCATCAACCCCACGAGCAGCACGGCCATGCCCAGCACCGGACCGGGTACAGGCAAATGCAGCGCGTGCACCAGGATTTCGCCAATGAACTGGCACCCCAGCAGGATGCTCATACCTAGAATGAGTGGCATTGTCGTCGTCTCCCCTCAAGATCCCGCGCCATTTTACATCTTTCGTCTAACGGCTATAGCGCCATCGGCAGGATCGCTCGTCCCATGCGCTCGACCACGCGGCAAGCAATTGAAAAAAAAGCGCTATCGAGGGTTTTCATTTACGCAAAGCCAAGGTAGTATACGCATCGTTCTCGGGCAGGGCCCCACGGTCACTCGCCGGAGAACGCGAAAAACGGAGCGTGGCGCAGCTTGGTAGCGCGCTGCAATGGGGTTGCAGAGGTCGCTGGTTCGAATCCAGTCGCTCCGACCAAGATTGTAAGAAAAAACCGCCGCTAACGGGTCATGCCGAGCGGCGGTTTTTCGTGGGTGTGTTACGCTCGAGGAGGTGGATGCCAGACCGCACTCATCGTGTGGCCATGGCAATGGAACCCTCGTCGCCTTGACGAGTCACAACGCCACGTACGCAACCTCAGCGAGATTGATCATCATGCTGCATGACGCGATCGAGATACGGAAAATCGGCCACCACGACACCGACGAGGTACGCTATGAAGTCTACGATAGCGATACCGGCGTGAGTCTGGGGCTTTACCAGAGCATGGAACACGCGGAAGCCGAACGTCAGCGGATGAAGGCCTCCGACAGCGAGCTCAAGTCAGGTAGTACGGACGACGATCCCAGCGTGGAATGACCCCCGAGGGTGGCACCGCCACCCTTCTCGCCTCCCCCTGCTTTCACTTCCTGTACTTTCACTGCCTGCTGCCGCACTGGACATTGCGGGTGACGCCTTGCGCGATCCGCGTCGCGAACGACCGTCTCGCCAGGCTACTTCTGCCGGCGATCCCGCCACAGGTCCCAGCCGATTCCCGCGGCAATGCCCGTGACGACTCCCGCCAGCACGCTTCCCGCCACCAGCCATGTGACCAGCCCGACCATGATGCCGAGCAAGGCTCCCGGTAATTCCTTCATGCCATCCTCGTCGAGCGTTGAGCGACATAGGGCTGAACGCACACGCGGCGCATACAGTCCGATGTCTCCCAATGGAACGCGCTCATGTCATTTGCTGCCATTCGATCAGTGCGGCCGCCACGGCATTCGGGTCGAAACCGCTGCGATGCAGGCTGGATGACATGATCGCGGCCTGTGCTCCCTGACGGGTCACGAACAGACGATAGCCGATGTAGTCGCCGCGCTCGCAGCGTGCATTGACCTGGCCGCAGACGACCCGCTTGGCGGGCCCGCCGACACGCGGGGCTACCGCACGGATATCGCGGAACACGGCCGTGGCGGGATACTTGAGCAACTTCCTGACATTGGCCTGCGCGAGATAGATTTCCTCGTCGGTGGCCGACGCCCATTCCAGGTGATCACGGGCAATCTGGGCCGTGATCGCTCCCTGCTTGTCGAGGGGCAATGCCGGCAACGCTGACGAATCCTCGATCAGGCCACCGCTCACCAGCAGCAAGATGCCCCAGAGCTTCATGTTCTCTCCTTACACGTCATGGTATCGGTTAGCGGCTCATGTCGATGCGCCACTCTACGCTAGGTGGCGGACGGCGCGCGAACGCCGCACCCCTTGAGGATGACCTGGCACAGGAAGTCGGTAATCGCACGATAGTCGCCGTCGTCGAGCTGTGCCTGATCGGTGATGCCCAGTATCTGCGCCTCGAAATCCGCGTAATGCTGGGTCGCCGACCAGATCAGGAAGATCAGCCACACCGGATCGACGGGATCCATCAGCCCCTTTTCCGCCCAGCGCTCGAAGATGCGCGCCCGGGAACGCACCCATTCGCGCAACTCGCCATGCAGGTAGGACTGCAGGAAAGGCGCGCCCTGAAGCACTTCCGCCGCGAACAGGCGAGACCCCTGGGGGTGCTGCTGCGTGAGACGCATCTTGCTGCGAATGAAGCTCTCCAGTACCTCGCCGGGATCGTCGTCTTCGTCGATATCGTCGAGCATGGCATTCCAGCGCGCCATCATGCGCTCGAGCAGCATGACATAGAGCTCGCGCTTGCTGCCGACATAATACAGCACATTGGACTTGGGCAAACCGGCCGCCTCGGCAATGGCCTGCACGCTCGCCCCACGATAGCCATGGCGCGCGAAAATCCGCTCCGCCGCCTCGAGAATCACGCTTTCATTGCGCGCCCGCGTTCCCGATCCGGGCACTTTCATCGTCGTCATGGCCGCTCTCTTCGTTGCCGGGTAAGAAAGTCTGCCCCAGCGAGCGCAGCCGGTGCAACGCACCCGTGCCCGTCGCCTGCCGCACGCCGTGTCGATTGCTCGACGAGAAGACACGAAGATCCACTCTCATCCCGCGCTCGCAGGGGTTGTCATCGGCGACATTTTGATCAACGCTTATAAAAGTTGACCAGATGGTCATACCATGTAGCGCGACGGCGCACCCCGGCCCAACAATGACAAACCGACGGACATCCCGATGATCGAGTTCTATCTCAATGGCGAAGCACAACGCTGCGCATCGCTGGCACCGGAGACCAGCGTTCTCGAGCTGCTGCGCACGGTCCTGCAGCGCACGGGAACCAAGGAAGGCTGCGCTTCCGGGGACTGCGGCGCTTGCACGGTCGCCATCGGCAAGCCCGACCAGGCGGGCGGACTTCGTTATCACAGCACCAATGCCTGCATCACGCCGGCCCATCAGCTCCAGGGCTGCCACCTGGTGACCGTCGAAGGCCTGGCGCGAGGTGACGCCCTGCATCCCGTGCAGGCCGCCATGGTCGACTGCCACGCCAGCCAGTGCGGCTTCTGCACGCCCGGCATCGTCATGTCACTGTTCACCCTGCATGAAGGGCGACGCGAAGGACGACGAGATGCCCTGGCCCCGCTCGACGACGCACGGCTGGAAGCCACGCTGGGCGGCAACCTGTGCCGTTGTACCGGGTATCGTCCCATTCGCGACGCGGCCCGCCGGCTGGATCGATATCCCGATGTACGCCCCCCCTGGGCCGACGACGCCGCCCTCGCCGACAACGTCGCCGCCCTGAACGCCGAGCTCGAGAGCGACGGCTACGCGATGCCACGCACCCTGGCAGCGCTCCACGACGTGCGCCGTCAGCGGCCTCGGGCACGCCTCGTGGCCGGGGCCACCGACCTGTGGCTGGAAACCACGCAGCGCCTCGAAGCCTTCGAGGACGTGATCGACATCAGCCGCGTGGCCGAGCTGCAGGCAATCGACGAAACGCCCGACGGCTGGTGGATCGGCGCAAGCGTTGCCTACACGCGTCTCGAGCCCCTGCTCGAGACGGCCTATCCGGCCTTTGCCCGCATGCTGCAACGACTGGGCTCCGCCCAGATTCGCAATCGCGGCACCCTGGGCGGCAATATCGCCAACGCCTCCCCCATCGGCGACACGCCACCGGTTCTCCTGGCGTTGGGGGCACATCTGGCGCTGGAAGGGCCCGACGGAGCTCGGGAATTGCCGCTGGAGGCATTCTTCCTCGACTACAAGCGCACCGCTCTCGCCCCCGGCGAATTCATCCGCGCGATTTTTCTGCCTCGGCCCGCCGGGGACCGGCGCCTGGAAGTCTGGAAACTCTCCAAGCGCCGCGAGGACGATATTTCCGCGGTGCTCGGCGCCTTCGCCTGGCAAGAGCATGCGGGACGTCTGCACGGCGTACGCCTGGCCTTCGGCGGCATGGCGGCCACCCCTCGGCGGGCCGAGGCCGCCGAAGCCGCCCTTGAAGGCAAACCGCCCGATGCCGCAGCCTTCGACGCGGCTCGCCAGGCACTCGCGCGCGACTTCCAGCCCCTCGATGACGTGCGGGGCTCGGCCGCCTATCGCCAGCTCGCGGCCGCCAACCTGCTCGAGCGGCTGCGCCTGACCCTCACCCACCATTCGCCGCGGGAGGTCTGCCTCGATGCGTACGCTCACTGATCTCTCACGCCCGGTTCCCCGGCCGGAGCCCGCCACGCAGCCGGACGACACGCCGACGTCGCCCCGGCAAGCGCCGCCCCATGACAGTGCGACCCTGCATGTCACCGGCCGGGCACGTTACCTCGATGACCAGCCGGCCCCCGCGAACGCCCTGCACGTGGCGGTCGGCTTGAGTCGGGTGGCGCATGGCCGCCTGACCCGGCTCGGGCTCGACGCCGTGCGTCGCGCCCCCGGCGTCGTCGATGTCATCACCGTGGTCGACATTCCCGGTCATACCGATGTGGGGCCGGTGTTTCCCGGCGACCCGCTGCTCGCCGACGCCGAGGTCCGCTATGAAGGACAGCCGCTCTTCGCGGTCGCCGCGACCGACTTCACGTCCGCCCGACGTGCCGTCGCCCTGGCCGAGATCGAGATCGACGCGCTGCCCGCGCGACTCGACCCCGTGGCCGCCGCCGAGGCCGAGGAATGGGTCCGCCCGCCGCACGTTCAGCAACGCGGTGATTGGCAACGCGCCCTGGACGACGCCCCCCATCGGCTGGAGGCTCACCAGTTCGTCGGCGGGCAAGAGCATTTCTATCTCGAGGGGCAAGCCTGTCTGGCCCTGCCCAACGAGGACGATGGCGTGACGGTGCACACTTCCAGCCAGCATCCCAGTGAAGTGCAGAAGCTCGTCGCCGAAGTCCTGGCGATCCCGTTCCACGCCGTCACCGTCGAAGTCCGGCGCATGGGCGGCGGGTTCGGTGGCAAGGAGACCCAGGCGGCGCCATGGGCCTGCCTGGCGGCGCTGCTGGCACGCCGCACCGGGCGCGCGGTGCGGCTGCGACTGCCGCGCGGCGACGACATGCGCGCCACCGGCAAGCGCCATCCGTTCCACAACCGCTACCGGCTGGGTTTCGACGACGCGGGCGTGCTGCAAGGCGGCGACATCACCGTCATCGGCGACTGCGGCCACTCGCCGGATTTGTCCGAGGCCATCGTCGACCGCGCCATGTTCCATGCCGACAACGCCTACTCGCTGGGCCAGGCCCGGGTCACCGGCATTCCTGCGCGCACCCACATGCCCTCCAACACGGCGTTCCGCGGCTTCGGCGGCCCGCAGGGCATGATGATCGTCGAACGCGCCATGGACGATATCGCCCGCCATCTCGGCGAGGACCCGCTCACGATCCGCAAGCGCAACCTGTACCGTCCCGAACACGACGTCACCCATTACGGCCAACGCGTCGAGCAGCTCGGACTGCTCCACGAACTGGTGTCGCAACTGGAGGCGAGCAGCGACTACTGGGCACGACGTTCGGCGATTCGCGCATACAACGCCAGCAGCCCGGTCCTCAAGAAGGGCCTGGCGCTCACCCCGGTGAAATTCGGCATTTCGTTCACCGCCAAGCACCTCAATCAGGCCGGGGCGTTGTTGCACGTCTATACCGATGGCAGCGTGATGATCAATCACGGCGGCACCGAAATGGGACAGGGCCTGCACACCAAGGTCGGGCAAGTCGTGGCCCGCGAACTGGGGCTGGAAAACGCCGCCGTGCGCATTTCCGCCACGCGTACCGACAAGGTGCCCAACACCTCGCCGACCGCCGCCTCGAGCGGCGCCGACCTCAACGGCATGGCCGCGCGCAATGCCGCGATGCAGATTCGCGAGCGGCTGTTCGATTTCGCCGCCGAGCATTATCGGCTCGACCGCGAGGCCATGTGCCTGGAGAACGGCGAGCTGGTGACGGGTCACGGCGAAGGCGAGCGGCGCATCGCCTGGGGCGATCTCGTCCAGGCCGCCTACCTGGGCCGCGTCTCGCTCTCGGCGACGGGCTTCTATGCCACTCCGCTGATCCATTACGACCGCGCCTCGGGCCAGGGCCGTCCCTTCTACTACTATGCATATGGCGCGGCCGTCTCCGAGGTCGTCGTCGATACGCTGAGCGGCGAGCATCGGGTCTCGCGCGTCGATATCCTCCACGACGTGGGTGATTCCCTGAACCCGGCGATCGATCTCGGCCAGATCGAGGGCGGTTTCATTCAGGGCATGGGCTGGCTGACCAGCGAGGAACTCAAGTGGGACGATACTGGCCGCTTGACGAGCGATGGCCCGGCGACCTACAAGATCCCCACCATCGGCGACACGCCACCCGATTTCCGCGTGGCACTGCTCGAGGGGCACCCCAATTCCCAGGCCAGTCTGTATCGCTCCAAGGCCGTGGGCGAGCCGCCCTTCATGCTGGCGATCTCGGTCTGGTCGGCACTGCGCGACGCACTGGCCAGCCTCGCCGACTATCGACTGAGCCCGGCGCTGGATACGCCGGCCACGCCGGAACGCGTGCTCTTCGCGGCACAGGCACTGCGTCAGGCGACCGCGACGGAGACCTCGCATGCGTGACGACACCTGGGACGCCGCCCTGCATCGCCTGCAACGCCAGGCACAGGCACATGTCCTGGTCAGCGTGGTGGGGGCCGAGGGCTCCACGCCCCGCGAGCCCGGCGCCAAGATGGTGGTGACCGCCGAGGCCTGCCACGACACGCTCGGCGGCGGCCGTTTCGAATACCAGGCCATCGCCCGTGCCCGCGAGATGCTGGCGGCGGCGGCACGTGGCGAGTGCGTTGCCACGCCGTGCCTGGAAGCCTTTCCGCTGGGCGGGCGCAGCGGACAATGCTGCGGCGGCCACGTGAGCGTCTTGTTCGAGTGCTTCGCAGGCGCCAGCATGCACGTGGCCCTGTTCGGTGCCGGGCATGTGGCACGGGCACTGGTCCCCTTGCTGGCGCCCTTGCCGTGGCACGTACACTGGTTCGACAGCCGTCCCGACGCTTTCGACGCCGTCGAGCCCTCACCACGGGTCGATTGCCGGCCGCTGGACGCCGAGGCTCCGGCCGAGGGCATCGACGCGCTTCCCGCCGGCAGCCACGCCCTGGTCATGACCCACGATCACGATCAGGATCGCCGGCTCGTCGAGGCCCTGCTGGACAGGCCGGACATCGCCTCCCTGGGCCTGATCGGCTCGCGAAGCAAATGGGCGAGCTTTCGACGCCGGCTGAGCGAGGCCGGGATCGACGATTCCGCGCTGGCACGGGTGCGTTGTCCCATCGGCATCCCCGGCGCCGACGGCAAGCGTCCCTACGAAATCGCCCTCGCCGTCGCCGCCGAACTGCTGACCTTCGCGAACGCGGAGCCGCACGCCACGCACCGGGGCGTCACGCCCTCGCAGTGGCGTGACGTGACCGGCCGACGTGCCACCTATTGATCCTCGGCCGGACGCCTTGAGCGTCTCGGCCAGCCACGCCAAGAGAGCATGCCCCATGACCGACTCCCGACTCCTGCGCGGTGCCGTGCTGACCTTCGACGACGATCCCGGCGAGTCCCCCGTGCCACGCCCGGACAGTCTGCGCTACTGGGAGGACGGCGCCGTCTGGCTGGAGAACGGCCATATCCGCGCCGTCGATGACTACACCACGCTGGCACCGCACGTGCCGGCAGGGCTCGAGATCGTCGACTACCGTGGCAAATTGATCATGCCCGGCTTCATCGACAGCCATGTGCATTATTCGCAGCTCGACATCATCGCCTCGTTCGGACGCGAACTGCTCGACTGGCTCAACGACTACACCTTTCCCGCCGAATGTCGCTTCGCCGAACGGGCGCATGCCGAGGAGGTCGCCGAGCGATTCCTTGATGAACTCCTGCGCGGCGGCACCACCACCGCCCAGGTGTTCTGCACCTCGCATCCCGGCTCGGTGGACAGCATCTTCTCCGCCGCCCGAGCCCGCCGACTGCGCATGCTGGCCGGCAAGGTACTGATGGATCGCCATGCCCCCGAGGCCCTGATCGACACCGCCGTCGGCGGCATCCGCGACAGCGAACGGCTGATCGCCGACTGGCACGGCAAGGACCGTCTGGCGTATTCGCTGACACCCCGCTTCGCGCCGACATCCAGCCGCGAGCAACTGGATGCCGTGGGCGGCGTGCTGCGCAACGATGCCAGCCTGTATCTGCAAAGCCACCTCTCGGAACACCGTGGCGAACTGGCCTGGGTCGCCGAGCTGTTTCCCGAATGCCGCGACTATCTCGCCGTCTACGAACGCCATGGCCTGGTCGGTCCGCGCAGCACCTATGCCCACGGCATCCATCTTTCCGACGACGAACGCGCACGACTCGCCGAGACCGGCGCCAACATCGCCTTTTCACCGACCTCCAACCTGTTTTTGGGCAGCGGGCTCTTCGACCGCATCGCCACACGCGAAGCGGGCGTGGTCACCTCCCTGGCCAGCGACGTGGGCGCCGGCACCGGCCTGTGCGGCTTGACGACCCTGCAAGGCGCCTATCAGGTGAGCGCCTTGCTCGGCCAGCCGCTGACGGCATGGCAAGGGTTCTATCGGCTCACGCTGGGCAACGCCCGTGCCCTGCATCTGGAACATTGCATCGGCCGCCTCGAGGCCGGCCACGAAGCCGACCTGGTCGTGCTGGACCTCGCTGCCACCCCTCTCATGGCACGGCGAACCCAGGTCGCCGAAACGCTCGGCGAGCGCCTTTTCGCGTTGATGATGCTGGGTGACGACCGCAGCGTCCACGCCACCTGGGCCAACGGCCGGCCGGTGCACCAGCGTGATGCAAGCGATACGCACGCCGCCCCCTCGAGGCGCATGGCACATTCCCCCACATGACCGCGTCGCGCCACGGTCGCGCTGTCATGGGGCCTGACCGCCACGTCAACTTGGCATTCCGCTTGCTTAGTCATTGCTGCATGATTTTGTATACATAACGCCCGACGCAGAGACGCGGGCTCAAGGAGCCAAGCCATGTCAGCCGATAGCCCGGTTTACCGCCTCGAGGATCGCCCCGGCCCGCTGGCCTCGCTGCTGGCCGCCTTCCAGCATGTCCTGGCCAGCTTCGTGGGAATCATCGCCCCCAGCCTGATCGTGGGCGGCGCGCTGGGACTGGAGCAGTACCTGCCCTACCTGCTCAGCATGGCGCTGTTCGTCTCCGGCGTGGCCACCTGGATCCAGTCACAGCGTCTCGGCCCGCTGGGCTCGGGCCTGTTGAGCATTCAAGGCACCAGCTTTTCATTCGTCGCGGCACTCATCGCCGCCGGCCAGGCAGCGCGCACCGACGGCGCCAGCGACGAGGCCGTGATCGCCACGTTGATCGGCGTCTGCGCGCTGGGCAGCTTCATCGAGATCGCCCTCGGCGGCATGCTGCATCGTCTCAAGCGCATCATCACGCCCACCGTCACCGGCGTGGTGGTGACGCTGATCGGACTATCGCTGGTCAAGGTCGGCGTCACCGACATGGCGGGAGGCGTGGGCGCCGAGGATTTCGGCAGCCTCGCCAATCTGGGCCTGGCGGCCCTGGTCATCGTGGTGGTACTGGCCTGCCAGATGTCCCGCCATCCCTGGCTGCGCATCGGCTCGGTCTTCTACGGCCTGGTCATCGGTTGCGTGGCCGCCGTGTTCACGGGGCACTTCAACGCCGAACTCGAGTCGCTGCGCTGGTTCGCGCTGCCGCAACCGCTGCGCTTCGGCATCGGCTTCGACTGGGCAGCCTTCGTGCCCGTGGCCTTCATCTTTCTGGTGACCGCCATCGAAACCGTCGGCGACCTGACCGGCACCGCACGCGCCTCGGGCGAGCCCATCAGCGGTCCCGTTCACCAACGTCGGCTGCGCGGCGGCGTGCTCGCCGACGGCGTCAACTCGCTGCTCGCCGCCCTTTTCAACACCTTTCCCAATACCACCTTCAGCCAGAACACCGGCGTGGTACAGCTCACCGGCGTGGCCAGCCGCCATGTCGGCCGCTACGTGGCGGCGATCCTGTTGCTGCTGGGACTCGTGCCGGCGCTGGGCAGCGTGCTGCAGTACATCCCGCGTCCCGTGCTCGGCGCTGCCACGACCTTGATGTTCGGCCTGATCGCGGTGTCAGGCATCCGCATCCTCAGCGACCAGGCGATGACCCGCAAGACGATCATGACCATCGCCGTTTCGATGGGCATGGGGCTCGGCGTGCAGTTGGTGCCCGAGGCGCTGTCGGGGCTGCCGGACACGGCTCGGCAGATCTTCGCCTCGCCGATCACCACGGGCGGGCTGAGCGCCATCCTGTGTACGCTGCTGCTGCCCGGCGGTGCCCCGACATCCGAAGAAGCGCATCAACCGCAGGCAGGTGTCACTCCGCGCCGGTCCTCGTGACGGCGCGTCATCGACGCCATGATCCATCACTACGAAAGTGCCCCATGCAACGCCCCATCAATACAACAAGCACAAGGAGTCCGCCATGTCTCGCCCCACGTCTCCCACTTCCCCCACCGCCCTGGATGTGCTCGTCATTGGCGCGGGCATGGGCGGGCTGAGTGCCGCGCTCGCCTTTCAGCGCCAGGGACATCGGGTCACCGTGATCGAACGCGTCGAGGCGATACGCCCGGTCGGCGCGGCCATTTCGCTGTGGCCCAACGGCGTCAAGGTCATGCATCGCCTGGGGCTGGGCGAGACCATCGAGCAGCTCAGCGGCAACATGACACGCATGCGCTATCTCACCCACACCGGCGAGCCCCTGACCGATTTCAGCCTCGCGCCGCTCTTCGACGAGGTCGGCCAACGCGCCTGCCCGATCGCTCGCGCGGCACTCCAGCAGACCCTGTTCGACGCCGTGGGGGCCGAGCACATCCAGCTCGGCCGGCGCTGCCTCGACTATGCCCAGGACGATGAAGGCGTCACCGCCCACTTCGAGGACGGCGGCCGGCAACGCGCCGACCTGCTGGTGATTGCCGACGGCACGCACTCTCGGCTGCGCAGCAAGCTGGTCGGCCACCCCGTGGAACGTCAATACGTGGGCTACGTCAACTGGAACGTGCGCGTCAGCGCCGACGAGGCACTGGCGCCGGCGGCGAGCTGGGATCAATACGTGGGCGACGCCAAGCGGGTGTCCTTGATGCCGATGGGTACCGGCGGCAACGCGGCGGGCACCCAGGAATACTACTGCTTCTTCGACGTACCGCTGCCCGTCGGGACCCCCAATGACGCCTCGCGCTATCGCGCGGAACTCCGCGAGCATTTCGCCGGCTGGGCCGAACCGGTACAAGCGCTGATCGAACGCTTCGATCCCGAGCACATGGCGCGCGTCGAAATTCACGATATTCCACCGCTCGATACGCTCACCGCGCCCCGCGTGGCGCTGCTCGGCGACGCCGCGCACGGCATGGCCCCGGACCTTGGCCAGGGCGGCTGCCAAGCCATGGAAGACGCCTGGGTGCTGACCGACGCCGTGCAGCACGCCCTCAATGAACACGCTGACACCTCGACGGCAATTGCCACGGCGCTGACACACTACGATGCAGCACGTGTCGAGCGCGTCGGCGAGATCGTCTCACGTGCCCGCAAACGCGCAGCGATGATCCACGGCCAGGCGCCTGATCAGACACGCGCCTGGTATGACGAGCTCGCCGACGAAGACGGCAGCGCTATCCTCGCCGGGCTCCAGAAGACCGTCGTCGGCGGGCCACTTGGCTAAACATTGGGACTGGCGTCTCCGCGAGCGACGTAAGCATCTCTTAAGCGTTACCGTGCGAGTGTTGCGATTCTTTCATCTCCGCCATCGGCAGGTATCTCATGGATTGGTCGGAACGTCGTATTCTCATCACGGGCGCTGATACACCTTTCGCGGAAACCCTCATCGATTGGTTGCTACCGCGGGGTGCCTTGTTATGGACGTTGGGCGAGAACCAGGCCGCACTCGAGCGACAGGTGCGCGGCATGCCGATGCGCGTCCAGCCCATGACGGCCACATGTCAGACACAACAAGCATGCTGCCGTGAGACCGTGGCGAGCGCCGGTATCGAGATGCTGATTCAAGTGCGATCGGCCGACACGAATGACGCCATCAGCGTCGAAGGTGTAACGCATGTCGATATTGCCCTCGTCACGGCAAACGAAAGTCGGTCACGGCGCCAATGTGTCTCACGGGCGCGGGAATCGTCGCGGCCAGACAGGCTCGTACTTAGCGTCGACCCCGCCCCGAGGCGCGCCCGCTATTCGCACCTAGCGCCCGAGGACATTCCCCATGTCCATCACTTGACGGCGCTAAACCACGCCGCACGGCGCGTGATACAGGCCATCGAGCGATACCATCGCCCTTCTCTTGCGGCCCGGTGGCGAGACCACATTCATTCCTATCAGCGTCGGCGTGCAGCGGCCGATGGTTTCACCCCGCCTTAAGAAAGAATTAAGCTTTACGCATCATGCTACGCTGGCGCCAATACCGAGGAGGCCCCATGCGTATACTCTTGGTCGAAGACGATCCACTTCTGGGCGATGGCATCAAGACGGCACTCGTGCGCGAAGCCTATACAGTGGATTGGTTCACCGAAGGCCATCATGCTATCGAAGCTGCCCAAAACGAGGCATTCAGTGCCATGATCCTCGACCTGGGGCTGCCCGACATGGATGGCATGGCAGTGCTCCAGCATCTACGCCAAGCTTCCGGACTGCCAATACTCATCCTCACCGCACGCGATGCCGTCGAAGAACGCATTCGTGGACTCGATGCCGGCGCTGACGATTACGTACTCAAGCCCTTCAATCTACAGGAATTGCTGGCACGCCTGCGCGTCATCACGCGGCGCGCCGAGGGACGCGCGTCTCGCAGCCTGACCCTCGGTGCCCTGAGCATCGACGAAGCCAGCCACAGCGTCAGCTGGCATGGACGCGACGTTGCCCTGGGACGCCGCGAATACGCTCTGTTGCTCGAGCTGGCGCGCCATCCCGACAAGGTGCTGTCTCGCCCGCGTCTGGAAAGCCTGCTTTATGGCTGGGGGGAGGAAGTCGCCTCCAACGCCGTGGAGGTCCATGTCCACCATCTGCGCAAGAAGCTCGACAAGTCCCTGATCATGACCGTGCGCGGCATCGGTTATCGCCTGGATCCCCACGCGGCATGACCTCCATTCGCTATTACCTGCTGCGTACGCTGGCGCTGGTGCTCATCGTGGCCGGTGGCGTGGCAGTGCTCGCCGCGTACCTGATTACCGATCACGAGCTCGAGGAAGTCCTCGACACCCAGCTCAGCCTGCATAGCCGGATCGTCGCCGGCCAGCTTCCCGATGATGTGCAGGATGCCGACCTGACCCGCCTGTCGCAGGCCCTGAGCATCCCCGATTACCCCGCCGAGACCTACCGCGACGGGCGCGCGCCTGCTGTCGGGGAGGATGGCGCATCGCCCCGGCTCTATCACGAGGAAGAGCGCAAGCTGGTGATGGGGATCTGGAACGCCGACAAAACGCCACGTCTGCTGCAGGGCAAGTGGACCCAGGGCACGCCCTTTCCCGCCCCCGAGGAAGAAGGCTTTCGCTGGGTCGACTATGCCGGCCAGCGCTGGCGTGTCTTCAGCATGTACGACGACCGGCATGACCTGTGGCTCAGCATGGGCCAGCGCAGCGACTTCCAGCACGAGATCGTGGCACGCATCACCTGGAACAATCTGATTCCCATGCTGGTGCTGCTGCCCGTCATGCTGTGGCTGATGAACCGCATCATCCGGCGTGGACTGCAACCCATTCGGCGCCTGTCGAATCAGGTGCAAGGGCGACATGCCCGCGATCTTCGACACATCGAGCTCGACGTGCCCCGCGAGCTGGCGGGACTGCACCGGTCGCTGAACGATTTCATCGACCGGCTGGGCGACACCCTGGAGCGCGAGCGCCGTTTCACCGCCGACGCCGCGCACGAACTGCGCACCCCGCTGGCCGCGCTGCGCATCCACCTGGATAACGCCAAGGCCGGCGAAACCGCGTCGCTGCAAAAGGCCTATACCGGCATCGAACGCCTGCAGCGGGTCGTCGAACAGTTGCTGGTCCTGGCGCGCCTGGATCGCACGCCGGATACACAAGCGACCTCGATCGACCTTTACCCTATCGTCATCGATCTCATGGCCGACTTGTGGCCGCTCGCGCACGACCGCGGGCAACGGCTGACCCTCGAAGGACTCCACCAGCTACGCATCCAGGCCGATGAAACCGAAGTCGGCATACTGTTTCGCAACCTGCTCGACAACGCCCTGCGCTACACGCCGGAAGGCGGCCATGTGGAGGTCGAGCTCGGCGAGACCACGCAAGGAAAGGCGCAAATCCGCGTCCGTGACAGCGGTCCCGGCATCCCCGAAGACCTGCTCGAAGAGGTCACGGAACGCTTTCGGCGCGCCGCCGATCAGCGCACCACCGGCAGCGGGCTCGGCCTGTCCATCGTCCTGGAACTGGCGCAACGTCAGCATGCAACGCTTCACTTGCGCAACCGTCCCGAACACGGCCTGGAAGCCACCATCGTCTGGAGCACACCATGAACTGCAAAAGGCTCGTCAAGGCTAGGCTTATGTACTACATCTTCCATTGATTTGAACACCACAAGGTCTTACCAAGACAAGCAACAGCACATCCCCTGACTTTTTACTACAAATGCCGCCTGCAACCGACCGCCACGCCGCAAGGAGAGTCGCATGCTCGAAGTGCTGAGTCACCGTCGCTATCGCCATTTGTTCCTGGCCCAGGTCACCGCCCTCGCCGGCACCGGGCTAACGACGGTCGCCCTGGCATTGCTGGCCCATGACATAGCGTCCGGGCAGGCAGGAATCGTGCTAGGCACGGCACTAGCGATCAAGATGGTGGCCTATGTGGGCATCGCACCGGTGGTCGGGGCCTACGCCTCGCGTCTGCCGCGCCGAACTCTGCTGGTCAGCCTGGATCTGCTGCGGGCGTCCGTGGTCTGCGCGCTGCCCTTCGTCACCGAAATCTGGCAGATCTATGTGCTGATCTTCCTGCTCAACGCCGCCTCGGCGGGCTTCACCCCGGTCTTCCAGGCAACAATTCCGGACCTGCTCCAGGACGAGGAGCAGTACACCCGCGCGCTGTCGCTGTCGCGGCTCGCCTATGACCTCGAGAACCTGCTCAGTCCCATGGCCGCCGCGGCACTATTGATGGTGATGAGCTTCGATGTATTGTTCCTGCTCAATGGCCTAGCCTTCCTGGTCTCGGCAGGCCTAGTGGTCTCGGTGATGTTGCCGTCGCCCCAGGCGACGGAGGACGAGTCGCCGAGCGTGTGGGGCAAGGTCTCCCACGGCATGCGGATCTACCTGAAGACGCCTCGGCTGCGCGGGCTGCTGGCCCTGAACATGGTGGTATCGGCCGCCGGGGCCATGCAGATCGTCAATACTGTGGTCTACGTCCGCTCCACCCTGGGACTGAGCGAGCAGGCGGTGGCCATGGCCTTCGCGGCGGTAGGGGGCGGTTCGATGCTGGTGGCTCTGCTGCTGCCGAAGATGCTGGAGCGCGTGCGCGAGCGCACGGTCATGCTCGCGGGCGGTACGTTGATGACAGTGAGTCTGTTCCTTGGTCTGCTCGCTCCCGGATTTATCGGCCTGATGGGGCTGTGGTTTCTGCTAGGTGCCGGCGCCTCGCTGGTCATGACGCCTACTGGGCACCTACTCAAGCAATCGTGTCACTCAGAGGACCGGCCGGCGTTGTTCGCCGCGCAATTCTCGCTGTCGCATGGCTGCTGGCTGGTGGCCTATCCGCTGGCCGGCTGGTTCGGGTCGCAGGCGGGCCTGATCGAGACCTTCGCCCTGCTGGGGACGATTGCTCTGGTGTCTACGGCGCTCGCGACTCGTGTCTGGCCGTCACGGGACCCGGTGGCGCTCGAGCATGACCATGCTCCTGTGGAGCACTCCCACCTGCATTACCATGACGACCACCACCAGCATGAACATGAGGGCTGGGAGGGGCCTGAACCGCATCGCCACTCTCATCATCACCCAAGAGCTCGACATCGTCATGCCTTCGTGATCGATCATCATCATCCGCAATGGCCTAGATGAGTGATGGTCTTTATAACAACAAAACTATTGCTATGCGCCCAGCAATGGGCGCGCGCACTCAAGCGGGATGTACATGCGATCTGGCTTGCCGCGCACGACCCGCGCACATCGTGCTTCGTTAAAATTCTAGCGCTGTTTGTCACTGCGTACGCGGTGTCACCCATCGACTTGATCCCGGATTTCATCCCAGTGCTCGGCTATCTGGACGATCTGGTGATCGTGCCCCTCGGCATCCTGATAGTCGTCCGACTCATCCCCTCCAGAGTAATGGAAGAGCACAGGAAAGCAGCCGACAAAGCAATCGCTAGACCAGTCAGTCGCCTGGCGGCTGGTGTCATCATTGCCACCTGGGTCGCTTGTGCCGCGCTCTTGGTCAGGCTTTTCATGTGAATATATAGCCATCATCACATCACTTAAGCGCCATGACTGCCTGTTCAAGAGGGGTGTCTCGAACCGAGATAACACGCTATCCAACTTGAACATAGAACCACCGCGCTCTTTAAGTAAGTCATCAGAATATTTTCTTACCATATAACCTCCAATAGCTGCTGTTTAATCAATAGACCAAACCTATTGGCTTTTGCTTCATACCAAGAATGGAGAAACCTGATGGCGCATAGAGAAGAACATCCCCAAAAGGTAAAGATTTGGGACCCAATAGTAAGGATACTTCACTGGACGTTGGTCATAGCGTTCATGACAGCCTGGCTGAGCTCTGGCCAATTGCAGACACTACATGAATGGGCAGGATATACAGTAGGCGTAGTAGTAGTATTACGAATCATATGGGGAGTCATAGGGACTCGACACGCACGGTTCATCAACTTCACTTACTCACCAAAAGAAATACTTCAACATTTACGAAAAATGCGACATGGGCATGAACGACATTATGACGGCCACAATCCCGCCGGCAGCGCCATGGTCTTTTTACTATTAGGAGGACTTGGACTGCAAGCAATATTGGGCTGGCTTCTAACAACGCACACCTTTCATGAAAACGCACTGATAGAAACCATACACCCAATATTGGGAAACGCCCTTCTTATTGCAGCAATACTACATGTTATTGGTGTAATTATTTCCAGCAAGTTAACAACACAAAATCTTACCAAGGCGATGTTTACTGGTCAAAAAACAAAAAAACGCCAAGAATAATTGAAAGAGCCGCCTTCAAGGCGGCTCTTTCAATTCACGCCCCTCCGCCGACCTTCGCAAGAACATACCTGACGATCTTGTAAAAGCCAAGCACCAGTGCAAAAGGCACAACGAATGCTCCAAGAAAAATGTATAAAGTAAAAATACAGGCCTCGAAAAAGAAACATCTAAAGAGAGCCTCACCAGCTATACTACGGACGGCCCTGGCTAAGTTTCTTATGATCCGAAAAGGCCTTGATAACATGTCATACTGAAACCTATAAACCATCATACACTCCCCAGCTCGGTGCTACTGCAGGTAAGTTTTTAAAGTCATGTACGACATGCCGATGTTATGTCTTGATCGGGCTTATATGCCGATGTTGCTACTTGCATCAATCCCAGAATGCTTGAAAACAAGTTGGCATGACTATATGTGTCGCCTGCATTTTTATATAAACAATCATTATCCAGTCCCGTGGAGCCAACAAAGTCCTTATCCAACCACCACGTCATGGGCACATGCGTTTGTTCTCTCGGTGCGATTGAGTAAGGCAATCCATGTAAATAAACACCATTTTCACCTAACGACTCACCATGATCGGCCACATACAACATGGCAGCCGAATATTGAGACTGAGATTTTAAGGCGGCAATCATACTATCTAAGACACTATCGGTGTAAAGAACGCCATTGTCATATGCATTTACAATCTCATTTTTTTGACATTTATTTAAATCAGCAGTTTCACATACCGGGGCAAACCTGCTAAAAGCCTTAGGATAACGCTGGTAATAACTAGGACCATGATTACCTAACTGGTGCAACACAATGACTTTATCATCGTTAGAACCCGAAGTTTTCTTCAACTCATCTTTTAAACGCTCGGCAAGAGCCTCATCATAGCAGCGGCCCGATGCACAAAGACCAGGAAAACCCTGCTGGGACAGTGTCTCATTTTTAACGCCTTCGCAGACTCCTTTGCATCCCGATTGGTTATCAATCCATTCCACATCGATACCGGCATGCTTTAACACATCAAGAAGTGACTCATGACTTTTAATATAGCGCTCGTCATAGTCATCGTGACCAAGCGGAGAGAACATGCAAGGTAAAGAAACTGCCGTGCTTGTGCCACAAGATGTTACATGAGGAAAATTGATCACGTTGCGATCATTCAACTTCGGTGTTGTCTGCCTCTCATAGCCATTGAGACCCCAATTGGCAGCCCGCATCGTCTCCCCGACCACAATGACGAGCAGCTTAGGCTTGCTATTGCCATTCGATGCCGCGTCTGCCAGTTTCGCATCGCTCTCAAGCGGAATTTTCTTATCAGGCAGAGGAGCTTGTGCAGGAGCTAAAGCTTGAACAGCAGAGACTATCGCGTTACCCGGAGTGACCAAGAAACGCAGCTCATGATGCGTCCTCATCAAAGCCGACACGCTTTGAAATGTCAGTAAAATGAAGCCACTCAATACCAGGGTGCTTGCTAGCACCACCACTGCGCGTCTCAAAACAGACCTCAAAAGGCTCTCTCTTTTTATACGCACCCAGATAACAAACAGTGAAGGAATAGCGGCATAAACAATCATGTATCCAAGGAACCCCCAAGTAAACAGCTCACCAGCTTCCTTGGTATCCGTCTGCAGAACGTTGTTCACCATATCGGTATTGAAGTATACGCCATAACGGCTTGTATAAAAGTTAACGGCCGCTGCCAAACATATTATGGCGACAAGAAAAGGTTTCGCCAGCCAACGATTCACTAAAAAGACAAATACAAAAAACTGCAAAAAAGTAAGAA
This sequence comes from Chromohalobacter sp., assembly GCF_039830575.1. Classification (NCBI taxonomy): domain Bacteria; kingdom Pseudomonadati; phylum Pseudomonadota; class Gammaproteobacteria; order Oceanospirillales; family Halomonadaceae; genus Chromohalobacter; species Chromohalobacter sp. The sequence goes on from NZ_JBDOOX010000002.1 coordinate 56,489, forward strand.
CAACCCCATACTCGAGCAAAAGCAACCAGTCCATTATTCCTGCTGGAGAGATATAATCAAAAACCTCACCCCAAAAAGGCGTATTATAAAACAATGTAACACCAAGGCTCACCAAAAAGGTCAGGAAGTCCGTCGTCAAAACCGGACGCAGGAAGCTCAGCCTTGAAAATAAATTATACATAAACGACCTCACCTCAAGAATTAACAAGATCACCAACAGCGACTTTTTGATTTTTAATTAAACCAAAAAACAGATACGCCAATATTCGGGAAACACTAAAACTAATCATCAATGTCCACAAATCATGCGACAAAAAATGAGCCCCACGAACTTGCTGATCAATACCAAAAAGAAGGCCCATAGACATAGCAACCCCTGCACCTAAACGTCTCCACTTAGAAGAGACAAAGAGGTAGTCGAAGAAGAAGTACAAGGCAATCCAGGCATAACCCGCACTAGCATGCCCGGCAGGAAAGCATGCAATATCTGGAAACTTAGAAGGCCACTCTTGGAAAAAACCAACGTAAGGAATATTCCCTCCGTAGCGTACTAAATCCCAAGGACATGCCACATTAATGCTGTTCTTTATAGAAGAAACTATTAATGCGGAAAGTGCAACTGATACAAAGAGATACACCAAAGGACGACGCAGACTTTTCATTGCCCCTACAAAGAAGGTTGCAACAATTGCCACCAAGACCACTACACCTATAGATATACTAAAGCGTTTCCCTATATCATGCAGAACATACTTAGTCAGCCAGAAATCCGATAACGTCCAATCACCTCCCTCCATCGTGTAAACGGCATCAGCCGTCCTAAAATCTAATTCAAAATAAGCTATTGCAATAATTAACAGGGTGAATAAACCCCACATCTTCAACAAGGGCACCCAAGGTGATTCACTGTATTTTAAAAAAGTTCTGGGGAGCATGTGCACATCAACTTTATATCTAACAAGGATACTTCATGATGTCACCCCACTTCTTAAGTCATGCTTACACGCAACAAATAAATTCATCAAAAGGCTTAAGAATACCTTAAGAAAAAATATTTATAATCAAGACAAAGCCACTACTTTATATATGCAATCATGCGACCAAAAACACTATCAGTCATCATTCCTGCAAAAGATGAAGTTGAAAACTTACCAACGTTGCTTGATGAAATTGATCAGGCACTTGTTTCAATTGAACACGAAATCATCGTTATCGATGATGGCTCTATAGATGACACCCAAAATTGGCTTGCAAATGAAGCCAGGAAAAATCCACGGCTACGCGCATACCGCCACCACAAAAGCTCCGGACAAAGCACGTCTATCTGGCAAGCGGCAAGGCTAGCGGAAGGGGATTGGTTGGCGACTATCGATGCCGATGGACAAAACGACCCGGCAGACATACCTATCCTTTATCAATATGCGAGCACTAACACAGTCACGGTAATTGCTGGGCACCGCAATAAAAGACGTGATATTTGGCATAAGAGGTTTTCTTCAAAAATCGCCAACCGTATCAGGAGCAAACTACTGAATGATTCAACACCCGACACCGGGTGTGGCCTTAAATTAATAAACAAAAATGCGTTTCTTAAACTGCCATACTTTAACCATATGCACCGCTTTATACCTGCGCTTATTCAAGCGCAGGGAGGGACCTGTATTTCTATGAATGTAAACCACCGAGAACGTCAAAACGGACACTCACACTATGGTTTACATGACAGACTTTGGGTAGGAATTATAGATATTCTAGGTGTCATGTGGTTGCGCCGCCGATCACGACTACCGGCAAATTTAATGCCGCTGGTGGATTCATACCCTACTGACAACGAATCCGGCAAACATGTTTAAACCCGACTTAATCTGGATGATTATTGGATTTCTTGGACAAGGCTTTTTTTCGGCCCGTTTCTTGGTCCAGTGGATTGCAAGTGAGAAGGCGCGACGTAGTATCGTGCCCAACGCGTTTTGGATATTAAGTCTAGGCGGAGGCGCTACGCTTTTTGCTTATGCAATTTATCGACAAGACCCCGTGTTTATCGTTGGCCAAGGAGCAGGGCTTTTTATCTACATGCGTAATATGATTTTAATCCGTAATGAAACACACCGGAAATCAACGAAAAGTGAATAGCTTTATGCCTTTTTCGCTCTTGCCAATAACGGTGGTTCGCCATACCCGATTTTTTTGGTGCCTTTTTTTTCTGGGCGGTTTTGTGATTTTAGCGATTGGACTGGGGTTACGTGATCCATGGCCAGCAGATGAACCACGCTTTGCACTCAACGCACTCGAAATGCTTAAGACGGGTCAATTTTGGTTTCCTCATCGCGCCGGCGAAATTTATCCCGACAAACCCCCTGTTTTCATGTGGGCAATGGCAATAGGTATTGCTCTAACTGGCTCGGTACGTTGGGGATTCATGCTCCCGTCTCTACTTGCTGCTTTCGGAACTCTCTTTTTAGTAGCAGATTTAACGAAAAGACTCTACGGTATACGCATCGCACTATTAGCCGGCGTTGCCCTGTTGAGCACGTTCCAATTTGCTCTTCAAGCTCGGACGGCACAAATAGATATGTCTCTCACTTTTTTTACTACGTTAGGGGCTTACGGGTTTCTACGCTATTCATTAATTGACGCCAAGAATATCTGGTGGTATGTCAGTTGGATCGCAATGGGCATCGGTATATTGACCAAGGGGGTAGGCTTTCTGCCCTTGGCGTTAATACCCGGCTGGATATTATTCTATAAACAAGGAGTAGTGCATCACCCTGCATGGAAACAGTATATAAAGGGTTTTTCATTACTTATCTTGACGGTTAGCTTGTGGGTCGTGCCCATGGTCTTGATCGCCACATTTGGAGACGATTCAAGTCTCACAGCTTATCGGGATAATATCCTTTTCAAACAGACGGGCGAAAGATATGCCAATTCATGGCATCACTTGAACCCTTGGTATTACTATCTAGCCAGTGTCATTCCTTGGGCATGGCTACCTCTAATACTGGCCTTCCCATGGCTTATTAAACACTGGCAGCGTCGATTGAGAAGACGCGATGCTAAGATTTGGATGCCTTTAAGCGCAATATTGCTGATCCTTCTGTTTTTTTCGTTGTCGCCAGGCAAACGAGGCGTTTATATATTGCCTACAATACCATTGTTAATATGGGCGGTCGCGCCGTCCATACCCGGCCTATTGCAACAAAAGGGTCTCAATTATCTGGCAACATTTACTATCATTGCCATTTCAGGCACTTTACTAACTGCAGGAGTCTTAGGTGGTTATGGAGTCAGTAGCCTAAACGAATTATCGCAGCACTATGGAGTAGTGCCTTGGAATTGGTGGATGACGATTGGTGCGCTGTCTATCCCCCTCATCCTCTGGTTAAAACCGCACCGTGGAATGTTGATATTTGTAATATGGATGCTGGCCTTCTGGGTTTCATGGTCTACATGGGGCTATGTACTAATGAATACGGCCAGGTCGCCTCACGATATGATGCAGAATGTTCAGCGCATAACAGGAAAAAACGCTTCATTGGCGCTCCCGGATTTCGATGAAGAATTTGTGCTACAAGCACAACAACCCGTCGTGCAATTCGGCTTTAAAACCCCATTAGAAAAACAATTACAACGTGCTTACGCATGGGTTAAACAGTCTCCCGATGAGCGCTGGATATTAACACGAGCAAATCAGGCAAAAGGGGAAGCTTGTATCGATCAATCCGAAAAACATGATCTGGGTATTCAAAACAGTGATCATTGGTGGCTTCTTCCCGGAAGCGCTTTTTCTCAGTGCCCAGGAAATGAAAAATCTGCGCCGCTATACGAAGCTCCCACGACAAAATAGTCATCACCACCCTAAAATCCCGTCAAAGAGAGGCTTTAAGCCTCTCTTAACATTATAGAAATAAACCCCCTTGATACCTCCAACCTGAGCTTTAAAATGAAAAAGACAATCGCTGTATCTGGCAATTCATCAAGGTCACCAAGATCTTTCTTGATACTTTCAGCAATATGCTTTTCACTCTTCTTGATACTATCATTGATAGTTAAAACTACTAATTGGTTTGCTGGAATAAATGGAACCATACACAACCTCTTTGCACAGCACCAGAGTTCTTTTCTATTCAACTTCATGCTAATCATCACTGAACTTGGTGATGGCATCGTAGTGGGCATAATATCCTCAGCAATAGTACTATCCATGCTCGTAAGGAAAGAAAAAGCACCCGCTATACTTTTAGCCTTAACCATGACCAGCATATCTTTAACGGTTCCTCTACTGAAGTTTTTAATACATAAAAGCCGCCCGATGGAGGGGCTGTATGAAAACTGGGAGACTTTTTCTTTTCCGAGTGGTCACACCACATTAAATATAACGCTCTACTTGTGCATCCTCCTCCTATTTACTCATCACTTTAATTTTAAACACAGGATATTGACTAGCTTCACCACCTTTTTATTACTGTTCCTTATATGCTTTTATAGAGTTTATCTGAATGCGCACTGGTTAACTGATATTGTCGGTGGGGTGTTTTTAGGGATAGGATGGGCTTGCCTTTTTTTCTATCTATTTTTGCACCAACTTTCTCAGCACCAAACCAATAAAAGCTCTTCCATTTACTTCGTAATACTTATTGCAAGCATTTTAACAGTATGGCCGCTTCACTCCTTTAAAGTCTTTCAAAATGACGTAACAAGGTACACTTCAAACGACCACTAGATGACTAAAATCACTTCATTAAAATATTAAACCAGACCCAAACAACAAGCAAAAATGTCATAAAAACCGATGCTGACCCAAGATCCTTGGCTCGGCCGCTTAATATATGCCATTGCGTTCCCACGCGATCCACAACAGCTTCAATAGCTGAATTTATAAGCTCCACTACCAATAGCAAGATGAGAGATGCCCCCATCATCACTTTTTCTATAGGTAAGTAATTCCCAAAGATAGGAATTGGCATCAACAATGCAAGGAAAACTAATTCTTGACGAAATGCCGATTCATGCACCCAGGCAGCACTCAAGCCCTTTAGAGAACAAAAAAGAGCTTTATTTAAACGTACGAGACCTGTTCCATTCCATTTATCTAGATCAGCCATTTTGTCAACACGCCCAAGTTTACAAAGAAGCCACTAGGTTAGACTCGATACCTTAAGGGCTGATTAAGTCTCTCCGCTAGATCATGGATTCTGATACAAAACGTTCTCTATCAGCCGCGCCGATAATCGTCATCGAGGCGCACGATATCGTCCTCGCCGAGATAGGCGCCGCTTTGCACTTCGATGAGTTCCAACTCGATGCGACCGGGGTTTTCCAGACGATGGGCGATGCCCAGAGGAATGTATGCGGACTGGTTTTCACCCACCAGGAAGATCTCGTCCCCCCGAGTAACACGCGCCGTGCCCGAGACCACGATCCAGTGCTCGGCGCGATGATGATGGCGTTGCAGCGACAGCCGGGCGCCAGGATGTACGCGAATATGCTTGACCTGAAAGCGCGGCCCGTTTTCCAGGCTTTCGTAGCTGCCCCACGGACGATAGACGCAGCGATGCGCCGCACTTTCGCGGCGGCCCTGGGCATCGAGCCGTGCCACCAGGGTCTTGATGTCCTGGGCATGGCGCCGGTCGGCCACCAGCACGCTGTCGGCGGTCTCCACGACGACCAGCCCCTCGATGCCGAGCGTCGCCACCAGGCGCGACTGACTCTGCACCCAGGTATCGCGCGTCGCCTCGGCCAGGGTATCCCCGCGCAACACATTGCCGTCGGCATCTTTCTCGGCGATGTCCCACAATGCCTGGAACGACCCCACGTCCGACCAGCCGGCATCGAGGGCCACCGCCACGGCATCGTCGACATGTTCCATGACCGCGTAATCCACCGACTCGCGCTCGCAGGCGGCAAACGTCGCGGCATCGGGGCGCAGGAAATCGAGATCCGTCCGTCGCGCCGCCCAGGCCGCGGTCACCGCGTCGTGCATCGCAGGGCGCAGGCGCGCCAGCGCTTGCAGATAGCGGTCGCCATGCATCAAAAACATCCCGCTGTTCCAGAGATACCGTCCCGCCTCGAGGAATGCCTTGGCCCGCGTGGCATCGGGCTTCTCCACGAAACGTCTGAGTGGCTGCAGGCCTGCGGAAATGTCGTCCACTTCCAGGTAGCCGTAGCCGGTTTCGGGATGACGCGGCACGATGCCGAAGGTGGCGAACGCGCCCTGCTCCGTTGCCGGCAGCGCCCGGTCAATCGCCTCGCGAAACGCCGCCACATCCGCGATGTGGTGATCGGCGGGCAGCACCAGCAGTGGCCCCCTATCGGCGTCGTCTGTTTCGCGTGCCTGCTGACACAGCGCCGCCAGGGCAATGGCCGGCGCCGTGTCACGCCCCTCGGGCTCCAGCACGATATCCGCCTCCACCCCGCTGTCGCGCAGTTGCTCGGCCACCAGGAACCGGTGGGCGTCGGCACAGACCACGATGGGCCGCGCGGTCGTCAGGCCGGCGAGTCGCGCCAGCGTCGCCTGCAGCATGCTGCGTCGTTCCAGCAGGGGAAGAAACTGTTTGGGCGTATCCCGTCGCGACAGCGGCCACAGGCGTGTGCCGTTACCTCCGGCGAGAATCACGGGCGTCAACATGCAAAGCTCCTCGGGCGAAATGATCGAACGCGCGGCTATCACGTTACGCAGCGCTTGCGCATGTCGCCAGTCTCAATGTGTCATTACCTTGACAAGCGGTGAGCGCTTATCGAGGATTAGCGCCCAACCTATTGCGGAAGGTCGCCACCCCATCATGCCCCTGTATCGAGTCTCGCTGAACGGTGTGCCGCGCTGGTATTACCTGCGCACACGCTTTCCGTTTCCCGGCCGCATCGCACTGCAGCAGCCCGAGACGACTCGACACATGGAGGCCGTCGGCAGCAGTCGCTTCTACCTGGAGCCGCGCTCGAACACCTTGTTCAAGCTGATCGCCGACAAATTCACGGCCAAGCGTCAGCCACTCAACTGGTGGCTGCGCGATATCCTCGAAAAACGGCTGCTGGGCGGCTTCGATGCGCTCAAGGAATGGCGCTCGAACCGCCTCATCCGGCGGGCGGGGCTCAAGGCCGTGGCCTGCCGGGGTGTGGGACTGGCGATCAATCCGCTCAACCCCCTGGGCTCGCTGCTCGCCATGGAATACCTGGCCAGCGGCGAATCCGGCGAAACCCATTTCCTGCGCCTCGACGAAACGGCGCGCCTGGCGTTCATACGCCGGCTATGCGACGACGCGGCCGTCTTGATACACCACGGCTACTGCCATCGCGATTTTCACTATGGCAATGTCTGGGTCGATGCCAAGGGCGACATCGTGTGGATCGACACCCACGTCAAGCGCCTGCCTCGCCGTGCCGACCGGCGACGCCAGGCCATCGATGCCATGCTGAGCCCCAGCAAACTGAAAGGCGATCGCTACCGCCGTTTCGCGCACGGCTACCTTCACGAGCGACTCGGTCGGCCCGCGTGAGTCTTCTCCCGATTCAAGGATGATGCCATGACGCCCAAACGCTTTGCCTTCGTCATCGCCGACCTCTACGGCGGCGGCGCGGAAAAATCGCTGCTTTACACGGCCGCCGGTCTCCATCAACGCGGCCACACGGTCAAGGTGTTCATCCTGCGCGACAGGATCGAGCAGCCGATTCCGGATGGCGTCACGGTGGAGAACCTCGCGCTCATCAACCGTTTCAGCAAGATGTTCTCGACGCCGCTGGTGGAGAAATGGCAGGCCGCGCGCATCGCCAGGACCCTCGACGCCTTCGCCGCCGACGTGGTGCTCTCCTGCTCGTGCGACAAGATCACTCGCCACCTGCGCCACCCCAATCTGTGGTTCTGGATCAAGAGCGACATCTCGGCGAAATTCAGCGATCCCGACCAGCGCGCCAAGGCATTCGCCAAGGTGCACCGCTTCTATACCGGGCGCAATGTCGTCGCCGTCTCCCAGGGCGTCAAGGATAACCTGCTCGACGTCATCGGCCTCCGGCCCGCCGAGATTCGCGCCATCTACAACCCTTACGAGCGAGAGCCCTTCCTGCGCCTGGCCGAGGAACCGGCGCCGGTGCCGGAGGGCGAGTACCTGATCAATGTCGGGACCTACGAGCCCCGCAAGCGTCATGACCGCCTGCTGCGCGCCTACAAGGCCAGCGGCGTGACGACCCCGCTGGTTCTGCTGGGCAAGGGCAAGGGCGACGAAGAAGCCAGGCTTCGCAAGATGATCGAGGACATGGGGCTCGCCGAGCGCGTCATCCTGCCCGGCTACCAGACCAACCCCTATCCGTTCATTCGCCATGCCAAGGCCTTGATCCTGACCTCGGACGCCGAAGGGTTGCCACGCGCGCTCATCGAATCGCTGCTGCTGGGCACGCCCGTGGTCAGCGTCGACTGCCCCTCCGGCCCCCGCGAGATACTCGCCGGCGAACTTGCCGACTTCCTCGTCCCCCGCGAGGATGAAGCGGCCCTGGCCGATGCCATCGCTCGCATGGATGCCGCGCCCATCACCGTCACCGAAGCGCACTACCGCCCCTTCCTCAAGGAGACCGTGCTGCCGCAGTTCGAGGCGCTATCGAAATAGTGCCCTCATTCTCTTGTGTTCACACTCAGACCAGCCTCATGCAGAAAGACCTTGAAGGCCTGCCAGAGCGGGCTGCGGTAGCGCTCGGGATGCCAGACCAGCGAAAAGGAACGGGTCAGTTGCAGCGGGCTTTTCAACGCCACCAGTTCGCCCCGCTCGAGCTCGCCCGCCACGCTCAGCCGTGACAGGCAACCCAACCCGAAGCCGGCGCGCACCGCCTGCTTGATCGCTTCGTGCTGATCGAGCTCCATGCGCACGCGGATACGCTCGACGTGGGGGTGGATGGCCGCCTCGAAGATCGCCCGCGTCCCCGAGCCCGGTTCACGCAGGATCCATTGCGCTGCCTGCAGCTCCTCGACCCCGAGGCCTTCGCGTGCCGCCAGCGGGTGCTGGGGCGCGGCCACCACCACCATCTCGTCCTGACACCAGAGTTCGCTCACCAGCCGTGACTCGCTGCACTGCCCCTCGATCAGTCCCAGGTCGGCGTCGAAGCGCTGAATGTCGCGCATCACGTCCTCGGTGTTGCGCAGCCGCAGTTGCAGGTCGACGGCGGGATGCTGCTCGATGAAACGTCCGGCCAGCATCGGCAGCAGATAGGTGCCGATCGTGGCGCTGGCCGCGACGTGCAGCGTGCCCCGCAGCTCGCCGTCGGGCTCGCGCGCCGCATCGACCAGCTCATCGAGCCCGTTGAGCACTTTCTCGGCGTACGGGAGCAATCGACGTCCGGCATCGTTGAGCTCCAGACGACGCCCCAGCCGTTCGAAGAGCACCACGCCGAGCTGGCGTTCCAGATCGGCCAGTGCCTGGCTGGTCGCCGACTGGGAGAGACGCAATTGCCGCGCGGCCGCATTGACGGCGCCGCCACGAATCACGGCAACGAATACCTGGAGCTGGCGAAAGGTCACATGGGTCGACATATCGGTTTTACTTAACTGTCATTTCGTTATTACCACATAACACATAATTCTATTCCGGTTTAGCCTGAAGAGACACATCCATGGCGGTACCGCCCATCATCGGAGAATGTCTCATGTGGCAGGGATTGATACTCTGCGCCGGCCTGACCCTGGGGGGCTTCACCCTGGCTCACCTGCCCGGCATCCGCGAAAGCGGCATCAGTCCACTGGTCTTCTCGCTGCTGCTGGGTCTCGTGATCGGCAACCTGCCCGTCAGCGGGCGCCTGCCTCAGGCAGGCCGCGGGCTACAGTTCGCGACCCGCTGGCTGCTGCGCGGCGGCATCGTGCTGTTCGGCCTGTCGCTGACGTTACAGCAGATTCTCGGCCTAGGCCCCAAGGTCATCATGCTCGATGCCCTGGTGATCTGCACCATCCTGACCGCCGGGTACTGGATCGGCACACGTCTGCTGGGGCTCGATCGCGAGACCGCTCTGCTCACGAGTGCCGGCAGTGCCATCTGCGGCGCCGCCGCCGTGCTCGCCACCGAGACCACCATCCGTTCGAAGCCGGCCGCCACCTCGATGGCCGTGGCCACCGTCGTGCTGTTCGGCTCGCTGGCGATGCTGGTATATCCCTTGCTCTATCCTCTCACCGGCATGGACGAGGGATTGTTCGGCATCTACATCGGCGCCACCGTGCATGAGGTGGCCCAGGTAGTCGCCGCCGGCGACGCGGTCGGTCCCCAGGCGCTGGCCAATGCGGTGATCGTCAAGCTTGTCCGGGTGATGCTGCTCGTGCCCTTTCTGCTGGTGGTCGGCCAGTGGTGGCTCCGTCATCGGCAGGCGGAAGACGACTCGGAAGCCGGCCGCGGCGGCCTGGTGATTCCCTGGTTCGCCTTCGGCTTTCTGGCCATGGTGATCTTCAACAGCATCATCGCCCTGCCGGCAGCCCTGCACCAGTCGCTGGTAATGGGCGGGCAGATCGCGCTGGCCATGGCGATGGCGGCACTGGGTTTCGAGACCCGCCTGGAAAAGCTCAAGGCGCTGGGGGTCAGGCCCATGCTGCTGGCCCTGATCCTGTTCCTGCTGCTGCTGATCGGCGGTGGCTGGGTGACGCCCTGGCTCATGCACTGAACGTTGAGCCCCCAACGCAAAACGGCGCCCGAGCAGGCCGTGTCAAAACGGCTTGCTGGAGGTTGCTCAAATCGCCCCGCTTTTGCGGGGCGATGTCGTTGCAGCCTTGTCGATGTCACCTCGATAAAGGATCCAGCCTCAGACCGGGGCTTGTCTCAGCCGGGTCATCAGCGCCTCGGCCCCGATATGTCGCATCAGTCTCTTAAGGTTGTACGCCAGTACCGCCAGACTGATCTCCCCTCGGGCTTTATCGAGCCCACGCACCAGCAGACGTCCGGCATTCCCCATCAGCGTGTCCTTGAGCGTGCCGAAGGGATGCTCGACGGTGGCGCGGCGACGTGTCATCGCCTTGGGGTCCTCTGTCAGGCGTTGTCGCGACGTCTCGAAGGCGCTTTCGTACTGATGGCGGGTGACCGTTCGCCAACGCCCCGCCGTACAGCGTGGCTTGAGCCTACAACCGGCACACGCCGAAGGGTTGGCGTAGTAAAGAACCTTCTGGGAAGCGTTGCGTTGCTTCAGTGGCAGCCAGTGATCGGCCGGACAGCGGTAGGCATCCCGGGCCGGTTCGTAGTGAAAAGCATCGGCCTGATAGAGCTGGCCGCCTCCCTGATTGTTGACGGTCCGCCGGGGCGGGATATGGCAGGCCAGGTTGCGTTCTTCGCAGCGCTGCTGCTGTTCACCGTTGGAATAGCCGGCATCGGCCAGTATCGATAAATTCCCTCTTTCCAGCGCCGTCTGGGTCGCTTCCGCCATGGGCTGCAACTGGCGACTGTCATCGCCGTCCTGCACCGTCTCGTGGTGCACGATCAGATGGGTGTCGGTATCCACCGCCGTCTGCAGGTTATAGGCGGTGCGGTTTCCCTGTGGCGAGCGCATGAGCCGGGCCTCAGGCTCACCGGTGACGTGATGCTGGATCCCGAGCCGTTCCATGCGCTCGCGGCTGTCTCGGGTCTGATCACGCAGGGCCTTGAGCCGTTCGAGTGAACGGCGACGCTGGTCATCGTCGGGCCCATCCCGGTGGGCTTCCTCGTGGTCGGTCTCATCGAGGCCTTCCAGCCAGGCGTCGATACGCGCGTTCAACGCCTGTTCCTCACGGACCAGCGCCTGGCGGCTTACCACACGCTTCTTGCTAGCCACGGCCCCGAATTTGCTGCCATCGATAGCCACTTCGCGGCTCGCCAGCCAGCCGGCGTCACGGCAGAAACGCACGAAATGACGGCACAGCTGACGAAACGCGCGCGGATGCTTGCGCCGAAACTCGGCGATGGTCTTGAAGTCGGGAGTCAGCCGATTGAGTAGCCACATCAGCTCGATATTGCGCTGGCATTCGCGTTCCAGCCGGCGTGACGAGCGGATCTGCTGAAGATAGCCGTACAGGTAGAGGCGCAGCATATCCGCGGGATGGTAGCCCGGGCGCCCGGTCGCAGCGGGTCGAGCCCGCTCGAAGCCCAGGGCATCGAGATCGAGGGAGTCGACATAAAGATCGATGACGCGAACGAGGTGATCGTCGGGAATCAGGTCATCGAGAGAAGGCGGCAGCAGGTCGAGCTGCTCGCGAGACGCGCCGGTGATATAGCGTGCCATGACGAAAACTGCCCATCAGGAAACCTGATGGGCAGTGTGCCAGCCGAGGCTGTGTTTTGACACAGCCTGCGAGGGCGCCGTTTCGTCGTGAGCGGGGCTCATGGCGTACGCAAGGAATCGCCGCGCCCCACCGCGAAGTACAACAATCCCGCGCGCTTGACCGCCTGCGGATCGAACAGGTTGCGGCCGTCGACGACCACCGGTGTGCTCAGCGACTGCTTGAGCCAGGCGAAATCCACGCTGCGGAACGCCTTCCATTCGGTACAGATCACCAGGGCGTCGGCCCCCTCGATGGCCTGCTCGCGATTATCGACCAGTGCCAGGTCGTCGCGCTTGCCGTAGATCCGTCGGCATTCGTCCATGGCTTCCGGGTCGAAGGCCTGTACCCGGGCACCGCATTCCCACAGCGCCTCCATCAAGGCGCGACTCGGGGCCTCGCGCATGTCGTCGGTGTTGGGCTTGAAGGCCAGCCCCCAGAGCGCGATGGTCTTGCCGGCCAGGTCGCCGTCGAAGGCTTGCGAGAGCTTGGCGAACAGCGTGGCCTTCTGGCGCTGGTTGACGCCTTCGACCGCTTCGAGCAGCTCGGCGTGGTAGCCGATCTCGCCGGCGGTGCGCGCCAGTGCCTGCACGTCCTTGGGAAAGCAGGAGCCGCCGTAGCCGCATCCCGGATAGATGAAGTGATACCCGATGCGCGGGTCCGAGCCGATGCCGCGCCGCACCTGTTCGATGTCCGCCCCGAGACGCTCCGCGAGATTGGCGATCTCGTTCATGAAGCTGATCTTGGTGGCGAGCATGGCGTTGGCCGCGTATTTGGTCAGCTCGGCGCTGCGGATATCCATGAACATCAACTTCTCATGGTGTCGGTTATAGGGACCGTAGCATTCGCGCATGATCTCGCGCACCCGCTCGGCATCGGTGCCCACGATGATCCGCGCGCCATGCGTGAAGTCCTCGATGGCGGCGCCTTCCTTCAAGAACTCGGGATTGGAGCAGACATCCACGGTGAGCGCGGCGTCACGGGCATCGAGCTCCTGCTGAACGGCGGCGCGCACCTTGTCCGCGGTGCCCACCGGCACGGTCGACTTGTCGACGACGACCTTGTCGTCCTGCATGTGCTGGCCGATGCTGCGCGCCACGGCCAGCACGTACTGCAAATCGGCGCTGCCATCCTCGTCGGGGGGCGTGCCCACGGCGATGAACTGCAGCGGCGCGAAGCCCACGGCGGTGGCGGCATCAGTGGTGAACCGCAGCCGGCCCTCGCTCACGTTCTGACGCACCATGGCGTCCAGCCCCGGCTCGTAGATGGGAATCTCGCCGCGCTCGAGGCGGGCGATCTTGTCGGCGTCGACGTCCATGCACATGACCTCGTGCCCCACGTCCGCCAGGCAAGTCCCGGTGACCAGGCCCACGTATCCCGTACCGAAGATACTGATTTTCATCGTATGTCGTCCTTTACGCTCGTTAACCAAAAAATCGTGGGCATCAAATCCCGTGAAAGCTGCGGTACCACTCGACGAAGCGCGTCACGCCCTCGTCGACGCCAACCTGCGGACGATAGCCGACCTTCTCGAAGAGCGCGTCGGTATCCGCCCAGGTGCGCGGCACGTCGCCGGGCTGCATGGGCTTGAAGTCGCAGCGCGCCGTGCGTCCCGTGGCCCGTTCCAGCGCGTGCACGAAGTCCATCAGGGCCACCGGACTGCCATGCCCGATATTGTACAACGCGAAGGGCGCCGTGCTCTGATCGGGGCGTGCGCCCGGACTGTCCGGGTCGGCCTCGGGAATCGCCTGCATGATGCGCACGACCCCCTCGACGATATCGTCGATATAGGTGAAATCCCGGGACAGATCGCCATGGTTGAACACCGGCAGCGGCTCGTCCGCGAGAATCGCCCGGGTAAACTTGAACATGGCCATGTCCGGACGTCCCCAGGGGCCGTAGACCGTGAAGAAACGCAGCCCGGTGGCGGGAATCCCGTACAGATGCGAGTAGCTGTGCGTCATCAGCTCGTTGGCCTTCTTGGTGGCGGCATACAAGCTGATGGGGTGGTCCACGGCATCGGCGGTGGAAAACGGCACCTGGGCATTCTGGCCATAGACCGAGCTCGAGGAGGCATAGATCAGGTGCGGCACCTGCTGGTGGCGGCAGCCCTCCAGGACATTGAGGTGACCCACCAGGTTGGATTGCGCGTAGACGTGCGGGTTGTCGAGGGAGTAACGCACCCCGGCCTGCGCGGCCAGATGGATGACACGCTCGAAGCGCGTGTCGGCGAACAGGCGTTCCATGCCCGCGCGATCGGCCAGGTCCAGGCATTCGAAGCGCACGTTCGGCCATCCCGCCAGGTCGTCCAGGCGGGCCTGTTTCAGCGACACGTCGTAGTAATCGTTGAGGTTGTCGATGCCGACGATGTCATGCCCTTCGGCCGCCAGGCGCTTGGCGACGGCATGACCGATGAAGCCGGCCATGCCGGTGATCAGGATATTCATGTGGCTAGCGTCATCTGCGTGTGATGGCGGGGACTATAGCATGGCGCTGCAAACGCGCCGATCCATGTATCTCGCTTCATTGACGACGGGCAAGCCATGCGGCGATCCCCACCAGCAGGAACGCCAATGCCAACAGTGAGAGGCCGTCCACCGCGTTTTCCAGCGCCGGCAGACGCGGGTCGCCGGCAGACGCGCGGTGTGCATTGTCGATACCCTGCAGCGCCAGCTGGCCCGACCCGGCGATCAGCGTCAGCATCATGCCCAGCGGCAAGGCGGCGCGCAGCCAGGCGGGCAGGCGTGGACGTGGAAACGCCACGCGCGGACCTGTGGCGCCCTGCTTCGATGCGGTCTTCGTGGCGGTCTTCGGTGAGCGGCTTCCCCCGCGGGAGCGCCGCTTGTCGGACGCGGAACGCTTGCGGGCAGCCTGCCCGCCGCGTTTGCCGGACGATGCCCCACGGCGGTTCAGCCAGCGATAGACCAGCATGGTCGCCGCCGCGGTCAGCGCCACCGCAGAGATGAGGATGGAAAGGAACAAGGAAAGCGAGGCCATGGAGTCCCGTTGTCTTTCGGTGATGGACTTTCGGTGATGACAGCATCACGAGACAAGGATACCAGTGATGGCCTCGCGGTTCAGGCACCCACGGCCGATCTCGCGTCTGCGCTCGACCGTGTCATGCTCCGCTTGACGCTCAGGGCATCAGCTGACCGCCGTTGACCTCCAGGATCTGCCCCGTGACATACCCGCTCATGGCGTCGGATGCCAGGAACAGAAACGCCCCGACGCACTCCTCGGGCGTCCCCAGGCGCCCCATGGGAATGCCGGCGCGCATGGCCTCGAGCTGGGCATCGCTGCTGTGGCGATCATGGAACGGCGTCACGATGACACCCGGTGCCACGGCATTGACCCGCACCCCGTCTCCGGCCAGTTCCTTGGCCATGCCCCGCGTGAACGAGCTGACGAAGGCCTTGGCCGAGGCATACAGCGACGCCCCGGGGCCGCCCCCGTTGCGGGCCGCCACCGAAGTGGTATTGATGATGTTGCCGCCCTCGCCCTGGCGGCGGAAATGGGCGAGCGCCGCGCGCGTGGCCAGCGTCACCGAGCGCACGTTGAGGTCCATCACGCGTGCGTAATGCGCCGCCTCGATGTCCCCCGCCGGTACGCGCCCCAGCATGTCGCCCGCGTTGTTGACGAGGATGTCCAATCCCCCCAGGCGCTCGGCGGCCCGGTCCACCACGTCGACGGCGCCCTCGGCGGTGCTCACGTCCTGCTGAAGCGTGAACGCCTGGCCACCGGCGCGCTCGATGGCCTCGACCACCTCGCGTGCCGGCGCCTCGCTGGTGTTGTAATGCACGGCGACATGCGCGCCCAGTGCGCCGAAGCGCTTGGCCACGGCGGCGCCGATGCCGGTGCTCGCCCCGGTGACCAGAATGCGCTTGCCCTGAAACTCATCGAACATGGTGATTGCTCCCAAGCCGGTGGAGACAGCACCCGACAGGGCATGCTGTCATACATCACACTAAGTGCGTGTCAGGATTCCAGATTGCGGGGCCGACCGGCATTAGACTTAAGGACGAGCCATGTCAGCGACCGTCGGCTTCGGCGGCCAGCCGGCGCAAGTGCACGACCAGTTCCTCCACCGCGGGCGACAACGGCTCCTGGCGGCGGGTGATGATGCCGTAGTAGTCCAGCGGCTTGCCGATCACGCGTTCGAGGACCACGTACTGGCCTCCCGCCAGGGGACGACGCATGACGGAGCGCGGCAGCACCGCGAGCATGTCCGAGGACTGCAGCAGCTGCAGCGTCGCCTGGATGGACGTGGTTTCGACGACGTTGGCCGGCGTCGCGATCCCTTCCTCGGCCAGCGCCGACTCGAACACGCCGCGCATGGGGCTCGACAAGGGATGCAGGATCCAGGGCCAGTGACTCAGCTCGTCCAGCGAAGGCGCCTCGCCACGCCGGGTCAGAGGGTGATCGCGACGCACCACGACCCGCAGCGGTTCGTCCAGCAGCGGTTCGAAATCGAACAGGTTGTGCTGGCTGACATGCGTCAAGCGCCCGATGACCAGATCGAGACGCTTGTGCTCCAGCTCGAGCAGCAGCCTGTCGCTGGTCTGCTCCTGCAGACTCACCGACAGGCGCGGCCGAGCCTGCTTGAGACGTGCGATGGCCGCCGGCAGGATCTCCGGCGCGGCCGCCGCGATCGCGCCGATCAGCAGCTGGCCGTAGCCGCCCTCGCGCAGATCGTTGATGTCGTCGACCAGGCGCTCCATGTCGTTGAGCAGGATCCAGGCATGGCGGATGACCTGCTCTCCCAGCTCGGTGGGCTGCATGGCACGTGGCAGGCGTTCGAAAAGCGCGAATCCGAAGTATACCTCCAGGTCTCGCAGCATCTTGCTCGCGGCCGGCTGGCTCAGGTGCATCACCCGCGCCGTGGCGTGCATGTTGCGGCTCTCCGCCAGCGTGGTGAGAAGCGTCAGATGCTTGAAACGCAACCAACCGCAGAGATGCGCGTGGGACAGCTTGCCCGTCGTCATGGTGAAAACATCCTCGTCGTCACGAGCGGCGCGTGCCCATGGCGCATGCCCGCTCGACTTGCCGATAACCCAGAGGAATCACAATGCCACAAACTTCGATTGGATTGTGATTTCAATGCGGCCATAGCCTGAGCGAAACGCCAACAACAATCACCGCCCTGGCAGCGCCAGGGCCATGAGGAGCGGCCATGAGTTCGATCATCAATTATCTGACCAAGATACGTTTCGGCGCCGATGCCCTAGACGACCTGGCCGAGGAACTCTCGCTCCTCGGCGTCGCCAGGCCCTTGATCGTCACCGATGCCGGACTGACCGCCAGCGGACTGGTGGACCGCGTGCAGGCCGCCATCGGCGGCAAGCATCCGGCGCCGGTCTACGACGAAACGCCGGCCAATCCCACCGAGGTCGCCATCGAGGAGGCCGTGGCCTGCTACCGCGAACACGGCTGCGACGGCATCGTTGCGCTGGGCGGCGGTTCCAGCATCGACCTGGCCAAGGGGGTTGCCCTGCTGGCCAGCCATCCGGCGCCTCTGCGTCAGTATGCGGTGATCGAGGGTGGCGCGGCACGCATCGGCAGCGAGGTGCTGCCGCTGGTCGCCATTCCCACCACGGCCGGCACCGGCAGCGAGGTGGGACGCGCCGCGCTGATCAGCATGCGCGACGAGCGCAAGCTCGGCTTCCTGTCGCCGCACCTGATCCCCGATGTGGCGATCTGCGATCCCGTGCTGACCCTCTCGCTGCCGGCCACCCTCACCGCCGCCACCGGCATGGACGCCATCGTGCACTGCGTCGAGACGTTCCTCAGCCCGCGCTTCAACCCGCCCGCCGATGCCATCGCGCTGGACGGCCTGCAGCGTGCCACGCGTCATATCCGCACCGCCGTTCACGACGGCAACGACCTCGAGGCCCGCAGCGAAATGCTGATGGCCGCCACCCAGGGCGCCCTGGCCTTTCAGAAGGGGCTCGGCGCGGTGCACTCGCTGTCTCATGCGCTGGGCGGCTTTCACGACCTCAAGCTTCATCACGGCACGCTCAACGCGCTGTTGATGCCGTGCGTGCTGCGCTTCAACCAGCCGCATTGCGAAGACAAGTTCGACCGGCTGCGCCAGGCCATGGGGCTCGCCCCGGGAACGGATCTCGCCGAGGCCTTTATCCAGCTCAACCGCGATCTGTCGCTGCCCATGCGCCTCAGCGAGCTGGGCGTGACGCGCGACCGCCTGGCGCCGGTCGCCCAGTGGGCGCTCGAGGATCACTCGACCGCGACCAATCCACGGCCGCCCACCCTTGAGGACTTCCAGCGTCTCCTGGAAGAAGCGTTCTGAGACGCTTCTCGTCAACACTTTCAACTAATTGAAAAAAAGGAGGTTTCAAAGCACTTTCTAGACCAAAGTCTAGATAAATGTATATTGCGCGCAATGTTCATTAACACTAGCTTGAAAGATGCATACCGCTAGACGTCATGCTTCATGACACACCAATAACAAGGATCGATCATGCTCAAACGTCACAACAAAACGCTCCTCGCCAGCACCGCCGTACTGCTGACCGCCATCGCCGGCCCGGCCTTCGCCGAGTATCCGGAAAAACCCATCACCATCATCGTCCCCTGGGCCGCCGGCGGCGGCACCGACGCCACCGCACGCACCATCGCCAAGGCGATGGAAGAAGAGCTCGGGGAAACCATCAACGTCGTCAACCGCACGGGGGGCAGCGGCGTGGTGGGCCATAGCGCCATCGCCAACGCCAATCCGGACGGGTACACGCTCGGGCTGGTCACGGGCGAGATCAACATGATGCACTGGCAGGGCCTCACCGATCTCACCTACCGCGACTACACCCCCATCGCCCAGATCAACTACGACTACGCGGGCGTCCAGGTCGCCACCGACGGTCCCTTCGGCGATCTCGAGGACCTGGTGCAGACCGTGCGCGATGAACCCAAGGGCACCTTCAACGCCTCCGGCACCGGCCAGGGCGGCGTCTGGCACCTGGCCTTCGCCGGCTTTCTGATGGATCAGGGCATGGAACCCGACCGGGTCACCTGGATTCCCAGCCAAGGGGCGGCCCCTGCCATGACCGAGCTCGCCGCCGGTGGCATCGACATCGTGCCGAGCTCGGTCCCCGAGGGGCGTTCGATGATCGAGTCCGGCCGCGCCAAGAGCCTGGGGGTCATGGCTCCCGAGCGCATCGACAGCTTCCCGGACGTGCCCACGGTTCAGGAAGCCATCGGCAGCGACTACCAGATCGGTGAGTGGCGCGGCATCGCCGGTCCCAAGGGCATGGACCCCGAGATCGTCGCCACCCTGGAAGACGCCCTGGAAGCCGCCTACAACAGCGACACCTATCAGGGTTTCATGGCCAAGCAAGGGTTCGGCACCGAGTGGCGCAACGCCGAGGACTTCGGTCAACTGATGGCCGACATGGATGAGCGCTTCGGCGAGATCGTCGAACAAGTCGGCCTGGCCAAGTAACCCGGAGGCCACGATGAAAGACTTCATGCTCGGCCTCGCGTTCATGGCGGCGGGTGCCATCGTCTATGTCGTGGCCCAGGGGTTCCCCACCATGCCGAGCCTGCAGTACGGGCCCTCACTGTTTCCCTCTCTCATCGGGGGAGGGTTCATGATCGGCGGGCTGATCCTTGCGATCAGTCATGGTGGGGCGCTCAAGGGCATCGCGCACGGCATCGCCTGGCGACCGGCCCCGGAGCGCATGCGCAATCTGCTGCTCTCCCTGCTGCCCGCGCTGGCCATCGTCTTCTACATCCTGGCAAGCGAATGGCTGGGGACCATGCTGTGCCTGGCCGTGATCATGTTCGTCATGATGCTCGCACGGCGCACCTCGCCCATTCTCGCGCTCGGGATCTCCATCGTCGCGGCACTGGTCATCGACCTGGTGTTCTCTCGCTACCTGCTCATTCCCCTCCCCGAGGGATTGCTGAGCCTCTGGGGGTAAGTAAGCCATGGATGCATTCCTGCAAGGCCTGACGCTGGTCTTCAATTTTCAGACGCTGCTCGTCATCGCCGCCGCGGCCATTTTCGGGGTCTTCGTGGGCGCCGTGCCCGGGTTGACCGCGACCATGGCCGTGGCGCTGCTGGTGCCCATCACCTTCTACATGGACCCCACCCCCGCCATCGCGGCCATCGTGACCACCTCGGCGATGGCGATATTCGCCGGCGACATTCCCGGCACCTATCTCAATATCCCCGGCACCCCCGCGTCGGCCGCCTACGTCGGCGAGTCGCATCAGCTCGCGCGACAAGGGCGAGCGCGGGAAACGCTGGGCACCAACCTGGTGTGCTCGATCTTCGGCGGTCTGTTCGGCACCCTGGTGCTTGTCTTCGTGTCGCCCTCACTGGCCGAGGTCGCGCTGAAGTTCAGTTCGTTCGAGTATTTCTGGCTGGCGCTGCTGGGTCTTAGCTGCTCGATCTTCATCTCCATCGGTTCCAAGACCAAGGCCTTCCTGTCGCTGCTGGTGGGCCTGCTGCTTTCCACCGTCGGCCTCGACATGATGAGCGGCGCGCCGCGCTTCACGTTCGGCATTCCGGACTTGATGGCCGGTGTCAATTTCATTCCGGTGATGATCGGCATGTTCGCGCTCAATGAGCTGATGATGTTCTACGGCTCGAGCAACGAGGGGCGCAACGTCCCCGCCGTGCACAAGGACAAGGTCTTCGGCAGCGTCCCCCAGCATCTCAAGCGCTACTGGCGCAACCTGCTGCGCGGGAGTTCGACCGGCACGCTGATCGGTGCCCTGCCCGGCGCGGGCGCGGACATCGCGGCGTGGATCTCCTATGCCATGGGCAAGAGCCGCTCGAAGAACCGGGACGCCTACGGCACCGGGCACATCGAGGGCATCGTCGATGCCAGCTCGGCCAACAACTCCGGCATCAGCGGCGCCTGGGTGCCCGCGCTGGTCTTCGGTATCCCCGGCGACTCGATCACTGCCATCGTCATCGGCGTGCTGTACATGAAGGGCATGAACCCCGGCCCCACCATCTTCATGGAGGGCGGCGGGCTGGTATACGCCCTGTTCACGGTGTTCTTCATCGCCAACCTGATCATGCTGCCCATCGGCTACATCGCCATTCGCTCGGCCAAGGTGTTCATCCTGACCCCGCGCAAGGTGTTGATGCCGATCATCCTGTGCTTCTGCATCGTGGGTGCCTTCGCCATCAACAACGCCATCACCGATGTGTGGATCATGCTGATCATCGGCCTGGTGGCCTTCATCCTGGCACGCAACGACTTCCCCATGGCCCCTGCCATTCTGGGCCTGGTGCTGGGCGGCACGCTGGAAAACAACTTCATGAGCTCGATGCTCAAGAGCAACGGCGACCTGCTGAGCTTCTTCTCGCGCCCGATCAGTGCGGGCCTGGGCATCATGGTCATCCTGATCTGGCTGCTGCCGCTGTTCGTTCGCCTCTATCGTCGCTACTGCGGCGCCTCTCGTGACCAATCGCCGAGGACTCCATGACCCTTTACGCGTCCACTCCCCTGACCGACCTGCTGACCGCGCTCTTCACGGAGGCCGGCGCCACGGCGGAGGTCGCCGAGACCACCGCCTCGATACTCGTCGAGGGTGACCTGCTCGGTCATCACACCCACGGCGTCAAGCTGGCCAAGGGCTACCTCAACGATCTCAGGGCCGGCAATGCCTGCGGCGATCACCGGCAACTGGCGCTCACGGAAAGCAGCCCCGTCGCCGCCACGATCGACGGGCACTACGTGCTGGGGCCGTATCTCGTGACGCGGGCCCTGGCGCATGCGCGTCAGGCGGCCGACGGTTTCGGCATCGGCATCGTCACGCTCAAGCGTTCGCATCATATCGCCTGTCTGGCGGCCTACCTGCGCCCGCTCGTCGAGCAGGGTCTGGTCCCCATCGTGCTCAGTTCCGACCCCGCGGTGGCCTCGGTGGCGCCCTACGGCGGCACCACGCCGGTGTACACGCCGGACCCGCTGGCGATCGGCATTCCGGGACGCGAACATCCGCTGCTGATCGATGTCAGCATGTCGAGCATCACCAACGGCACCGTCAACAAGACCCGCGCCGAGGGCGGCAAGCTCGCACACCCCGCCATCCTCACCAACCGGGGCACGGTCAGCGACGACCCCGAGGACTTCTTCACCACGCCGCCCGGCAGCATCCTGCCCCTCGGCGGCCAGGCCTTCGGCCACAAGGGGTTCGCCCTGGGCCTGATGGTCGAGGCGCTGACCTCGGCGCTCGGCGGCTTTGGACGCAAGGACGCCCCCACGCAATGGGGCGCCTCGGCCACGGTGATGGTCATCGACCCGGCACGCTTCGGCGGCACGCAGGCCTTCCTGGATGAAACCGACTTCCTCGCCCGGCAATGCCTCGACTCCGAGCGCGTCGACCCCGAGGTCCCGGTGCGTCTCCCCGGCCAGTCGGGCCTGGCGAAGCGTCAGCGCTATCTGCGCGACGGCATCCCGCTGCCCGGCGACGTCGTCGACGCCCTGCGCGAGGCCGTGGCCGGCTCCTCCCTGGCGGAGGGTGACCTGAGCCGCTCCCTAGGGCTGTGACCGAATCGACGACCGGGCTCATGAGCAACCGTGCGACGGGGCACGACAAAGACGACACGACAGCGCGGGAGGATCGCGACATGCAGGACACGACCACGATCGGCGTCATCGGTACCGGGCTCATGGGAGCGCCGATGGCCCGCCGCCTGGCGGAGGCGGGCTACGCGGTGCGCGCCTGGAACCGCAGCAACGCCAAGGCCCAGGCCCTGACCGCGCACGGCATCGACATCGCCGACAATCCGCGTGACGTCGCCGGCGCCGACATCGTCGTGGTCATGCTCAGCTCGGGTCCGGTATGCGACGACATCCTGCTGGGCCCCGAGGGCGTGATCGCCCACATGGTCCCGCATGCCACCCTGGTGGTCATGAGTTCCATCCCGGTCGATACCGCCCAGCGGCAGGCGCAGGCGGCCAAGGCCCGTGGCATCGGCTATCTGGACGCGCCGGTCTCCGGCGGCGAACGCGGCGCCATCGACGGCACCCTGGCCATCATGGTCGGCGGCGATCCGGCCACGTTCGAGCGTCACCGGAACCTGTTCGCCCCGCTGGGCCGTGCCGTCCATGTGGGACCCGCCGGCAGCGGGCAACTCGCCAAGCTCGCCAACCAGTCCATCGTCGCCAATACCATTGCCACCGTCGCCGAAGCCTTGCTGCTCGCCGAACGCGGCGGCGCCGATCCCCGCAAGGTGCGCGAGGCCTTGATGGGCGGCTTCGCCGACTCGACGATCCTGCAGGTGCACGGCGAACGCATGCTCGACGAGGACTTCCGTCCCGGCGGCCCGGCCAAGTGGCAATGGAAGGATACGCAAACCGCGCAGGCGCTCGCCGACGACCTGGCACTGGACCTGCCCGTGTCGCGGCTGGTGGACGGCCTGTTCGGCGACCTGGTGGCGAACGGCGACCTGGACCACAGCGCGCTGATCCGCGAGCTGCGCCGGCGCAACGGCGAGCGCCCGGGCTGATCGACACCGAGCCCTCCAGGCGTTTGTTTTGTCGCGCACTCAGGAAGGCGCGACCTCGCGCAGATAGTCCGGCACGTCGATCGCGCCGGCCTCGCGGAAGTCGCTCAGGCGTGCCTGCACCTGCGCTTCCGAGCGGGCCAGGTGCTCGTCGAGGGCACGCCCCGCCGCCCTGCCGTCACGCGCCAGCGCCTTGTCGAACACGTGGCGGTGTTCGTCGAAGAACGGCGCCACGCTGGGCAGCGCGATCGACGACCCCAACAGGTGCTTGCTGATCAGCAGGATCGGCCGCGTGCGCTGCAGCATGGTCATGATCTCGGCGTTGTTGCCACGTGCGAGCGCTTCATGGTGCAGGTCGTTCTCCAGGGCGTCGAGGCGCGCACTGGGCACCTGGGGGTAGGCACGCGCGGCATCGTCCAGACGCTGGAGATAGCGGCGTATTTCGGCTTCCTCGAGCGCCTTGGCGGCGCGCGTCATCATGTACGGCTCCAGCTGGCGACGCGCCTGATACAGGTCGCGCAGTCGTGCATCGTCCAGGGGAACGACCGTCCAGCTGCTGTACTTGACCTTTTCCACCACGCCGATGCTCTGCAGATAGAGCAGGATGCGGTGCGTCAGGGAGCGACTGACCGACAGCGCCCGCGCCAGCTGCAGCTCGTTGAGCTCGAAGCGACCTTTCATCGAGCACAGCACCACATCGCGTTCCACGCCCTCCGCGAACGTTCGCCAGGTATCCGTGCGCTCGATGCGCGAGGCACTGAAATCTCCCGCCCCCAGCGAACGCCTCACGATCTCGCCCGGGCGCGGCCCGACCTGATAACCGCGCCCCTCGAAACGGCAAATCGCTCCCTCCTCATGCAACCGCGACAGCGTCTGCCTCACCGGCGAACGACTCATGCCGAAATGCTCAGCGATATGCCCTTCCAGCAGGACCAGTCCGGGCTCGAGACGTCCGGCGTCGATGGCGTCACGCAACACCCGGTAGAGCTGCTCTTTCAGCGATCTGGCCATGGGGCTGTCTTTTCCTCCTGGACTGTCTTCCCTGCGTCTTCTCGTACGGCTTCGGCACCGAGGGACACGGCACTCAGGTGATGGCGCCGACCATCCACGGCACGAATTCGTTGCTGCCATAGCCCAGCGACTCGCTGGCACTCGCCTCGCCGGAGGCGACCGCGAGAATCTTCTCGAAAATCGCCTCGCCCATGGCCTCCACGCTCATCTCGCCATCGATGATGGCGCCGCAGTTGATGTCCATGTCCTCGTGCATGGTCTCATACATGGCCGTGTTGGTGGCCAGCTTGAGACACGGCGCCGGCTTGAAGCCGGAGACCGACCCCCGTCCCGTGGTGAAGCACACCAGGGTGGCACCGGAGGCGATCTGACCGGTGACCGAGGCCGGATCGTACCCGGGGCTGTCCATGAAGTTGAACCCGGGGACCTTGAGCGGCTCGGCGTATTCGAGCACGTCGTTCAGGCTCGAGGCGCCGCCCTTGGCCACGGCACCCAGAGACTTCTCGAGGATGGTCGATAGGCCGCCGGCCTTGTTGCCGGGCGACGGATTGTTGTTGAGCTCGGCGCCGTTGATCTCGGTATAGTGCTTCCACCAGGCGATCCGCGCCAGCAGCTTGCGCGCCACCTCCACGTCCACCGCGCGGTCCAGCAGGAGGTGCTCGGCGCCGTAGATTTCCGGCGTTTCGCTCAGGATGGCGCTGCCGCCGTGACGCACGATCAAGTCGGCGGCGTGGCCCAGGGCGGGGTTCGCGGTGATCCCCGAATATCCGTCGGAACCGCCGCACTGCAGGGCCACGCTCAAGTGCTTGAGCGACGCGGGACGGCGCTCGTCGCGCCCATGTGCGCGCGCCATGTCGAGCACTTGCTCGTAGGCCTTGCCGATGCTGGCCCGGGTACCGCCGACCTGCTGGATGTTGAAATAGGCCAGGCGACGCTCGTCGCTCAACCCGGCGCTTTCCACCAGCTGCTTGACCTGGTTGGTTTCGCATCCCAGGCCGATGATCACCACCAACGCGAAGTTGGGATGCCGTGCATAGCCCGCGATCACCCGTTCGAGGAACGCGAAGCCTTCGGATTCGGTGTTCATCGCGCATCCCGAGCCATGCGTGATGGGCACCACGCCGTCGAAGCCGAGGGCCTCGATCTCGGGATTGGCATTGAGCTGCTCCGCGGCCACCTTGGCCACGGTCGCCGAGCAGTTCACCGTCGACAGTATACCGATGTAATTGCGGGTCCCGACCTGGCCGTTCGGCCGATGGTAGCCCATGAAGGTGCGATCGGAGTCTTGCGTCGGCGAACGCGGGAACGGCTGAAAGTCCGTCAGCGTCGTGTCCCGCTCGAGCATGGCCACGTTATGGGTGTGCACGTGCTCGCCGACGTCGATGTCGCGGCTCGCCCGCCCGATGACCTGGCCGTACTTGATGATGGCGTCGCCCGTGGCGATGGCCGTCAGGGCGACCTTGTGACCGGCATCGATGTTGTGACGCGCCACCCGCTCGCCGTCGCCGTCCAGCGGCAGCCCCTGTGGCAGGGCCCGGGTCGCGACCCCCACGTTGTCGGCATCGTTGAGCCGGATGACCGGCGGCGTCGTATTGATGAGCTGCATAATGACCTCGGTAACCGTTGACCGTCAGGGCGTGCGCGAAGGGCGCGGATTCGACTAACGTCACAATATTGAATATTGCACACAATGTTCAATTATAACTTTGGCGGTGTCTCCCTGGCATTGCAAGTCCCCGCTGCATTGCGATAACCAGAAAGAATCAGCACAACAAAATTGCGATTGGCACGTTATTATCGATTCGCCGTAGCCTGACTCCGAGAACCACTCGTGAACGCGGCACAGGCCGCTCCCACCATCAGGACGACAGGCATGACCACGATTACCCACCTGCAAGCACGCGACATCCGCTTCCCCACGTCACGCCAGCTCGACGGCTCTGACGCCATGAACGAGGCACCGGATTACTCGGCCACCTACGTCACGCTCACCACCGACGCCGACGACGGCCTCCAGGGGCACGGGCTGACCTTCACCATCGGGCGCGGCAACGATGTCTGCGTCATGGCCGTCGAGGCCCTGGCGTCGCGCATCGTGGGTCGCGATCTCGAGACCATCACCGCCGACATGGGCACGTTCTGGCGCGATCTCACCAGCGGCGACAGCCAATTGCGCTGGCTGGGACCGGAAAAAGGCGTCATGCACCTGGCCTCGGCCGCCATCGTCAATGCCGTGTGGGACCTGTGGGCGAAGCGAGAAGGCAAGCCGGTCTGGAAGCTGCTGGTGGACATGACGCCCGAGCAGCTGGTCCGCTGCCTGGATTTCCGCTTCGTCACCGACGCCCTGACCCCGCAGGAAGCCATCGGCCTGCTCAAGCGTCGCGAAGCCGGCAAGGCAGAGCGCGAAGCGCACATGCGCGCCGAGGGCTATCCCGGCTATACCACCTCCGCCGGCTGGCTCGGCTATTCCGAGGACAAGATGCGCCGCCTGGCGCGCGAAGCTCTGGCCGAGGGCTGGACGCACTTCAAGCAGAAGGTCGGCGGCAACCTCGAGGAAGACCGCCAGCGCGCGCGCATCCTGCGCGAGGAAATCGGCTGGGAACGGGCGCTGATGATGGACGCCAACCAGATGTGGGAAGTCGACGAAGCCGTCGCCAACATGCGCGACCTGGCGGAATTCGATCCGCTGTGGATCGAGGAGCCCACCAGCCCGGACGATATCCTCGGGCATGCCGAGATTCGCCGCCGCCTGGCCCCCATCGGCGTCGCCACCGGCGAGCACTGCCACAACCGGGTGATGTTCAAGCAACTCCTGCAGGCCGGTGCCATCGACTATTGTCAGCTCGATGCCGCGCGTCTCGGCGGGCTCAACGAAGTGATCATCGTCACGCTTCTGGCCGCCAAGTACGACGTTCCCATCTGCCCGCACGGCGGCGGCGTGGGCCTGTGCGAGTACACCCAGCACATCTCGCTGTTCGATTACATCGCAGTCTCCGGCTCGCTGGACGGCCGCATTCTGGAATACGTCGACCATCTCCACGAGCACTTCGTCGATCCGGTACGGATCCGGCAAGGACGCTACCAGGTGCCCGAGGCGCCGGGCTACAGCATCACCCTGCATGACGACGCGCTCGAGCGTCATCAGTACCCCGACGGCGCGGCCTGGCAGGAGGGTTCGGCGGAAAATTGAGAGGCCGTCTACGACTAACGATGAAGTCTCATCGGCAGGCATCTCGGTGTATGTTCAACATTAAGATGACCAAGAGCAGACACGGCGTCTGCCGAAGGGAATCGCGCGACTCCCGGATCGACTCGCCAAGAGGCCGGGGATCGCGATGATACCGGTGTCATAAGTGACACACATGCCAGCACTACCATCAGTTCCAGGAGGACAGGATGACAACAACCACAACGACACGCTTCGTTTCCGTCGTGGGCGGCGCCGTTCTCGGCTTGACCGCGTTCAGCGCCTCTGCGGCGACCGAAATGCCTCCGCTGCCGGAGGTCACAGGTGAGAAGGTCGAGGCCGACGGCAATTTCAAGATCAAGTTCAGCATCGGCACCACGGAATCCGGCGCGCAATACCGCGGCCTCGAATATTTCGAGAAGATCGTCGAACAACGCAGCGACGGCAACATTCAGGTCGAACTGTTCCCGGGCGCCCAGTTGGGCGATGACCGCCAGGCCACCAGTGCGCTCCAGTCGGGCACGCTGGAAATGACCATGCCGTCGACGTCTCCGCTGGTGAACATGTTCCCGGAATTCGCGGTGTTCGACCTCCCCTTCCTCTTCCCGCAGCCTGAAATGGCGGATGCGGTACTCGACGGCGAGATCGGCCAGCAGATGCTCGAGGACGCGTCCTCGCAAGGCCTGGTGGCGATCGGCTGGGGTGAAAACGGTTACCGTCAGCTGACCAACAGCCAGCACCCGGTCGAGGAGCCGGCGGACCTCGACGGCCTGAAGATCCGTACCATGGAGAACGACCTCCACCTGGATATCTGGCGCACCCTGGGGGCCAACCCGACGCCGATGTCCTTCGCGGAGCTGTTCACGGCGCTCGAGCAAGGGGTCGTCGACGGTCAGGAAAATCCGTGGATCACCATCGAATCCTCCAAGTTCAACGAGGTGCAGGACTACGCCACCGAAACCAACCACGTCTACACACCGTTCATCACGCTGGTCTCCGCGCGTTTCTGGAACCGTCTGCCGGAAGACTACCAGCAGCTGCTGCGTGACGCCGCAACCCAGATGGGCGACTACCAGCGCGAAGTGAGCCGCACGCTGAACGATCAGATCAAGCAGGATCTGAAGGATTCCGGCATGCAGATCACCGAGCTGACGCCGGAGCAGGTCAAGGTCTTCCAGGACAAGCTGGAGCCGGTGTATGAAGACTGGCGCGACCAGATCGGCGGTGAGCTGATCGACGATATCCGCGCCCAGGTGGAACAAGCGCAAGAGTAAGACCTTCAAGCCCGCGGGGAAGGCCAATGGCGGTCTTCCCCGCTTAGTATCAATACGCAAGCTCCTTCCCTGGAGGCTTCATGAAGTCACGTTCGGGTAACGCCTACTTGAACAAACTGATCAGAAGCTTGGACATCATCATCGGGCTCCTCGTCGTCGGCGTGGTCATCACCGTTTCGATGAATGTCTTCGGTCGCTTCCTGTTCAGCTACTCCTTTGCCTGGGCCGCCGAGATCTCGCGGCTGTTCTTCATCTGGATGGTGCTGCTGGGTGCCGGTATCGCCAGCCTGACCAACGAGCACGTCGCCGTGACGCTTTTCAAGGACAAAGCGAGCCCGACCCTGAAGAAAATCTTCGGACTGGTGTCGGCGCTGATCATCTATGCGGTCTGCATCAGCATCTTCGTCGGTTTCGACGGCATCATTTCAGGCTACGTGAGCTCGACGCCCTTCCTGGGAATTCCCAAGACCGTGCTCTATAGCGCCATGGTGGTCATGGCGGTACTGACCGTCATCGGCAACAGCATTTTCCTCTACAACGTGTTCAAACGAGGTGCGGCATGATCCTGTGGAGCATTCTCTTGGGCCTGTTCGCCTGCATCGTGATCGGCATGCCGATCTCGTTCGGCCTGGCCGCGATCTGCCTGTTCATCTTCTTCTACGCCGATTACGGCCTGACGACCCTGGTCTCGCAGGCCGTGAACGGGCTCGACTCCTTTCCCCTGCTGGCCATTCCGCTGTTCATCCTGGTCGGCGAGGTGATGAGCTCGGGCGGCATCGCCAAGCGCCTGGTCCGCCTGGCCAGCGCCATGGTCGGCTTCGTCGCCGGCGGCCTGGGTCAGGTCACCGTGCTGACATCGATGTTCTTCGGCGGCATCAGCGGCTCCGCCGTGGCAGACGCCTCCGCCGTGGGCAGCATGATGATCAACCCCATGAAGCAGCACGGCTACTCGGGGCCCCGCGCGACCGCCATCGTCGTCGCTGCCTCGGTAGTGGGCATCATCATTCCGCCCTCGATTCCGATGATCCTGTTCGGGGTCGTGACCGGCACCTCGATTTCGCAGCTGTTCATGGCGGGGATCGTGCCGGGCATCCTGATCACCATCGGGCTGGCAATGGCCACCTACCTTCAATCCAAGAAGACCGGCGCCGCACAGCCCTTCGACTTCCAGGAGCTGCTGGCCGCCCTCAAGGATTCCGTACTCGCGCTGCTTCTGCCGATCATCATCGTCGGCGGCATTCTCAGCGGCGTGTTCACGCCGACCGAAAGCGCCGCCGTCGCCCTGCTCTACGCACTGGGCGTGTCGATGTTCGTGTATCGCAGCCTGAGTCTCAAAGGCTTCTTCGAGCTGTGTATCTCCACCGGCCGTCTGACCGGCGTGGTGCTGCTGTTGCTGGCCTTCGCCAGCGTGCTGGCGTGGCTGCTCACCGCCAACCTGGTGCCCCAGCAGATCGTGGTCATGCTCGCCGAGCTCTCGCAGAACAAGTACATCATCCTGGGCGTGCTGATGCTGTTCCTGCTCATCGTCGGCTTCTTCATGGACCTGACGCCGGCCATGGTCATCCTGGCGCCCTTGATGACCCCGGTGGTGGTCAAGCTCGGCATCGACCCGGTCTACTTCGGCGTCATGATGTCGTTCATCCTGGGGATCGGCCTGATCACGCCACCGGTGGGCACCGTGCTCTACGTCGGGTGCGGCGTCGGCAAGGTGAGCCTGGAAGACCTGGTCAAGAGCCTGATGCCCTATTACCTGACGCTCATCCTGCTGCTCATCGCCTTCCTTGCCTTCCCGGGCCTGGTGCTCTGGTACAAGTGACATGAGTGACACGAAAGGACAACGAGACGACACGATGCCGATCGACACCACCGAGCTACATCATTTCCTGACCGAGCTGCTGGGCGCCGGCGGGGTCATCGACGACCCCGCGGAGTTCGGCCGCTACACCACCGACTGGGCGGGCGACAAGGGCAGCGACCCCTGGATGGTCGCCCGCCCCGGCACCCCGGAACAGGTCGCCGACATCGTCGCCTTCTGCCACCGCCATCGCATTCCCATGGTGGCGCAGGGCGGCCATTCCGGCCTGGTGGGCGGCGCGCAGCCCGATGCCGAGTGTCGCGAACTCCTGATCAGCCTCGAACGGCTCAACAGGATCCGCCACATCGACCCCATCAACTTCAGCATGAGCGTCGACAGCGGCTGCATCCTGCAGACCGTCAAGGACGCCGCCGAGGCCGCGGATTGCTACTTTCCGCTCGCCCTCGGCGCGCAGGGAAGCTGCCAGATCGGCGGCAACGTCTCCACCAACGCCGGTGGCCTCAACGTGCTGCGCTACGGCATGATGCGTCAGCTGGTGCTGGGCCTCGAGGTGGTGCTGCCCGACGGTCGTCTGTGGAACGGCATGCACGCCTTGCACAAGGACAATCGCGGCTACGATCTCAAGCAGCTGTTCATCGGTGCCGAGGGCACGCTGGGCATCGTCACTGGCGCAGTGCTCAAGCTCGCTCCGCGTCCACAGACGAGTCGCACCGCGCTGATCGCCGTCCCCGACATTGCCTCGGCTCTGGCGCTGTACGGCCAGGCGCGACGCAGCTGTTGCGACTTGCTGTCGGCCTTCGAGCTGATTCCCCGGGTATGCATGGAACTGGCCTTCGAGGCGGCACCCGACCTGCCCGACCCGCTGGACGAGGCGCATCCGGTCTATGTGCTGCTGGAGGTCTCGGCCAGCGGCCCGGTGGATCTCGACGCCATGATCGAGCACCTCTTCGAGACCGGCGCCGAACAGGAGCACGTGCTTGACGGCGTGCTTGCCAGCAGCGAGGCACAGGCCGCCCAGCTATGGCAGATCCGCGAAAGCATGCTGGAAGGTCAGCAAATGCGCGGCGAGCACCTGCGCACCGACGTTTCGCTGCCCATCTCGGGCCTGACCGCGTTCTTCGAGGCCGCCAGTCACGCCGTGGCACAGCGCTCGCCGGACACGCAGATCATCGCCTACGGTCACATCGGCGACGGCAATCTCCATTTCAACCTGTTGCCGCCGCCGGCGCTCGACCTCGAGGCCAAGAAGACCCTGCTGCATGAGCTGGAAACGCTGCTGTTCGACCTGGTGGACGCGCATCACGGCAGCATCAGTGCCGAGCACGGCATCGGCCGCGTCAAGCAGGCACCGTTCCTCGAGGACCTCGGAGAACTGGAGTACAGCCTGCTCAGCGGTCTCAAGCGGTTGTTCGACCCCCACGGGCTGATGGCCGCCGGACGCATCCTGCCCCGCTAACTTCCACCCCCTCTCCGGACCACACGCGAGACGACGAGCGCCATGTCGCGGCCGAGCCGCACATGGCGCTCATGCGTCGGGTACCGCGCCCAGCGCCACGTCATGGGAAATGCGGATATGCGACTGCAGCAACGCGCGCGCCCCCTCGATGTCACGTGCCAGCGCCAGGGACACCAGCTCCTGATGCTGGGCATCGAGTTCGGCGCGCACGCCGGGAACCGCCGGCGCCATGCGCCGATAACGATCGAACTGGTCATGCAGCTGCTCGATGAAACGCAATAGCCAGGGCGAGCCACAGGGCGCCACCAGCGTGCGGTGAAAACGCGTATGCAACAGCTCCCACTCCTCGAGGGGCGTGGGCTGCTCGTCGGCACGCTTGAGCCGGTGTGCCGCCGCCAGCAGCTCGGACTCCCACTGGGCATCGCCATGCTGCATGGCGCGCGTCAGAGCCATGCCCTCGAGTTCGCGACGCATGCCGGCGATGTCGTCGAGTTCGGCGCGCGAGACGCCGGGCACCCGAAAGCCGCGCTGGTTCTCCTGTTGCAGCAGGCCATAGGCGGCCAGCCGGTTGAGAGCTTCTCGCAGCGGGCTCAGGCCGACCCGGTAATGGGCCTTGAGCGTGTTGATGGCCAGCTTTTCTCCCGCCGCGAAACGCCCGTTGATCAGGTCGCGACGCAACGTCTCGAAGACGGTGCTGGCCGCCGTGGCACTTTCGGGTTTGTCCCTCATGCACTGCTCCTTCCCTGCCCATGCCGAGACGATACACGGCCACCCCCGTGAGGTTGACGCTTCTCGCCGGACGGCTCTATAGTCGACATAAAATCGATTTTCCGACATACAAACGATCAAGACAACCGTTGTCCGCCCCGTAGGGCCGGCATCTCGACGACGGAGACGACGGACAAGGACGCCAGACGATGCCACAGCCCACTTCCTCGGTACCGGCGAGCCAGGGCGCCATTTTCACCACTTTCCTGCGCATCGGGTTGCTCGGCTTCGGCGGCGGGCCCGCGATGATCCCGCTGATCCACGCCGAAGTCGTCAAGCGCCGTCAATGGATGGAAGACGACGCCTTCGCCGACGTGCTGGCCATCGCCAACACCCTGCCTGGCCCCATCGCCACCAAGATGCCCGGCTACATCGGCTATCGCATCGGCGGCGTCACGGGCTGCCTGAATGCCGTGCTCGCCATCGTGCTGCCGATGGTGATCGCGCTCATCGCCTTGCTGGGATTGTTCAGTCGCTATCGCCATGTCGACTGGATACAGGGCATGGGGCAAGGCGTCCTTCCCGTGGTCATGGTCATGATGGCGCAATTGACCTGGGACTTCTTCAACAAGTCGCGACGCGGCATCGGGGTCTGGGTCAGCCTGGTCATGATCGCCGTCGCGGCGGGGCTGATCCTCGCCCTGGGCGTACATCCCGGCTGGGTCATCCTCGCCCTGCTGGTCGCCGCCTGGCTGCTGCCGGTCCGCCGCAGGCCGCCTCCATCGGAGGCCGCGCCGGCGTCATCGTCAGCGGCTGAACGGCCAACATCCTCCCGGGAGACGCCGCGATGATCTACTGGCATCTCTTCCTGGCGTTCTTCGTTCCCAACATCATCGGCTATGGTGGGGGCCCGGCGATCATCCCCCTGATCGAGACCGAGGTCGTCGATCATTACGGCTGGATGAGCGCCCAGCAGTTCGCCGAGGTCCTGGCCCTGGGCAACGCCCTGCCCAGTCCCATCGCCACCAAGATGGCCGGCTACATCGGCTTCGAGGTCGCCGGCGTGCTGGGCGCCACGGTGGCGGTACTGGCCACGGTGGTGCCCACGCTGCTGCTGATGCTGGGCGCGCTGGGGCTGCTTTATCGCTTCCGCGACTCGCCGCGTGTCAAGCGCATGAGCCAGTGGGTTCGCCCGGTGATCGCGTTGCTGATGGCCGAACTGACGTTCGGTTTTCTCAGCGAAGGCCTCGCCGGCCCCGGCCTCGTGCACACCCTGCTGATCGCCGCCGTCTCCGCCGTGGCGCTGATCCTCTTGCGCATTCACCCCGCCTTCGTGGTACTCGGCGCCCTGGTCTACGGGGGCCTGTTCCTCGGCTGACCGCTCACCACAACAACCTCTGGAGCCGCCATGCAATTCGATCCGCATTACTACCCCACCGCCTCGCGCCGTATGACGACCTACGGCCGGCGCGGCATGGTCGCCACCTCGCAATCGCTGGCGGCGCAAACCGGCATGGACATCCTCAAGCAAGGCGGTAATGCCGTGGATGCCGCCATCGCCACGGCCGCCGCGCTGACCGTCGTCGAGCCTACCTCCAACGGCCTGGGCAGCGACGCCTTCGCCCTGGTGTGGATCAACGACGAACTCCATGGCTTGAATGCCAGCGGTCGCGCGCCCCAGGGCATTTCACGGGAAACCGTCAGGGCCCGAGGCTTCGATGCCATGCCCGAACACGGCTGGCTGCCGGTGACGGTGCCAGGCGCACCGGGTGCCTGGGCCGAGCTGTCGGCCCGCTTCGGCGTCCTCGACTTCGCCGACCTGCTGGCGCCCGCCATCGCCCTGGCCGAAGACGGCTTTCCCGTGTCGCCGGTGGTGCAGCAACTGTGGGCGGAAGCCCATGCCACCTACGCCGCCTACGACGATGCCGTCTTCGCGCCCTGGTTCGAGACCTTCTCGGTCGACGGCCGCGCCCCCCGGGTGGGCGAGCTCTGGCACGCCCCGGATCACGCCAGGACGCTGCGCGCCATTGCCGAGACCCACGCCGAGACGTTCTATCGGGGCGATCTGGCGCAGCGCATGGATGCCCATTCCCGCGACCATGGCGGTTTCCTGCGTGCCGAGGACCTGGCCGCCTACCGCCCGGAATGGGTCACCCCCGTGAGTGCCGAGTATCGCGGCCACGACATATGGGAAATCCCGCCCAACGGCTCGGGCCTGATCGCGCTGATGGCGCTGAATACGCTGAACGGCGACGCCCCGCCTCCCCAGGATACGCCGCACGCTCACCTCGACACCCTGCACCGGCGCATCGAGGCGCTCAAGCTCGCCTATGTCGACGGCCTGCATTACATCGGCGACGCCGATCACATGCCGGTCACCGCCGAGGCCATGCTCTCGCCCGAGTACGCGGCACGCCGGCGCGCGCTGATCGGCGACCGCGCCCTCGATCCCGAACCGGGCGATATTCCCCGCGGCGGCACGGTCTATCTCGCCACGGCGGACGCCGAGGGCAACATGGTGTCGTTCATCCAGAGCAACTTTCACGGCTTCGGTTCCGGGGTCGTCGTGCCGGGTACCGGCATCAGCCTGCAGAATCGCGGGGAGTCCTTCTCGCTGGAGGCCGAGCACGTCAACGCCCTGGCGCCCGGCAAGCGTCCCTACCACACCATCATCCCCGGCTTCATCACCCACCGGGGACGCGCGGTGGGGCCCTTCGGCGTGATGGGCGGCTACATGCAGCCGCAAGGCCACGTCCAGGTGGTCACCGGCCTGCTCGACGAACACCTCAACCCGCAGGCGGCGCTCGACGCACCGCGCTGGAAGTGGGTCGCGGGACGCACCGTCGAGGTGGAGCCGCACTTTCCCGACCACCTCGCCCAGGCGCTGCAGCGGCGCGGCCACGACATCGTCAAGTGCCACGACTCGCTGAGCTTCGGGCGCGGTCAGGTGATCCTGCGGGACCCCGACAGCGGCGTGCTCAGTGGCGGCACCGAACCCCGCGCCGACGGCGCGGTGCTCGCCTGGTAGATGGCAGGGAGGCGAGCCGCCGGACCGTCACTCCGCGAAAAACACCCGCAGCACATGATCGAGGTGCACTTCCATGGCCTGACGCGCCGCCGCCGGGTCACGCGCCTCGATCGCCGCCACCAGGCGCTCGTGATCTTCCTGCGAGCGCTGTGGCATGCCGGTCTCCATGAACAATTCCTGCAGGCGCCGGAACATGACCCCGTACTGGTGGCCCAGCAGGTGCTTGATCAGCAGCGCATAGGCCGCGTTGCCCGAGGCTTCGGCGATGCGGATGTGCAACAGCCGGTCGCCGGCCAGGTTGCCGCCGCCATGGTTGTTGTCGTAGATGTTGCGCTCCAGCGCCGCGCGGATGGCGCTGAGATCCTCGTCGGTGGCGTTCATCGCCGCCAGGGCCGCGTTCTCCGGCTCCAGGTAACGCCGCGCCTGCAGCAGCGAAAACGGCGGTATCTCCTCGTCGAGATTGAGTTCGATCTCGCTGGCGAACTCGGGGTCGAGCGCCCACGGTTCCTTGCGAGCCGCGGCCTGCATCACCGAGCCCGGCGGCATGGCGTCGACTTCCTTGACCAGCACCCCGTGTCCCACGCGCACCTCGACGATGCCCACGACTTCCAGGGCGATCAGCGCCTCGCGCACCGATGCGCGGCTGACGCCCAGTTGCTGCGCCAGATCCCGCTCGGGCGGTAACAAGGTTCCCGGAGGAAACTCGCCGTCACGAATCAGTTGCTGCAACTGATCAGCGATCTGCCGGTACAGGCGCTGTGAGCGAATGGTTTGAATCGGCATCGCGTCGTCTCTCCGCACCGCGTTGCGACTAAAGTTGATGGCAATTGGCTTGCCGCCGAGACCTAGCCCAGTAGATGATGGCTCGACCATTGGTCAGGCCTCTGGATCTTCGAATGGCTGGCCGCGCTATGTTCCCACGTTCAGCAGGGATTCGCCACACCATGAGACTTCAACACAAGACCGCACTGGTCACCGCCGCAGGACAGGGCATCGGCCGCGCCACGGTGGAGCGCTTTCTCGCCGAGGGCGCCAGTGTCATCGCCACCGACATCGACCCCGGCCTGCTCGACGACCTCGACGACGTCCGGGTACACCGGCTGGACGTCACCCGGCATGCCGACATCGAGACGCTGGCCGACGAGATCGGCGGTATCGATATCCTCTTCAACTGTGCCGGCATGGTGCCGGGCGGCTCGATACTGGAATGCGACGACGCCACCTGGGAGCGCAGCTTCGCCCTCAACGTGACCGCCATGTTCCACATGATCCAGGCGTTTCTTCCCGGCATGCTCGCACGTGGCGGCGGCAGCATCGTCAACATGGCCTCGCTGGCATCGAGCATCAAGGGCGTGCCCAACCGCTTCGCCTACGGCACCACCAAGGCCGCCGTCATCGGCTTGACCAAGTCGGTGGCCGCCGACTACATGACCCAGGGCATTCGCTGCAACGCCATCTGCCCCGGCACCGTCGAGTCGCCCTCGCTGCATCAACGCATCGAGGACCAGGCCCGACAACAGGGGCGCGACAAGGCCGCGGTATTCCAGGAGTTCATCGACCGCCAGCCCATGGGTCGCCTGGGACGCCCCGAGGAAGTCGCCGCGCTGGCGACCTTCCTGGCCTCCGACGAGGCGGCGTTCATCACCGGCACCGCGCAGCTGATCGACGGCGGCTGGGCCAACTGATCGCGGCGCGATCGTCCGCAGCGCCCCGACACCGGCGCAGCGCTGGTGCTCGCTGACCATCAGACGCAACTCACTAACGTGGTACATAAAAGGAAATCGCATGAAACTGCTACGCTTCGGCCCTCCGGGCCAGGAAAAGCCCGGCCTGCTGGATGCCAACGGCAAGATTCGCGACCTCTCATCGCTGATCCAGGACGTCGCCGGCGAGTCGCTCGATGACGCCGCCCTGTCGCGCATCGCCCAAGCCGATCACGAGAGCCTGCCGGAAGTCCCCGAAGGGACGCGTCTGGGGCCCTGCGTGGGTCGAGTCGGCAAGTTCATCTGCATCGGCCTCAACTACTCCGACCATGCGGCAGAGACCGGCGCCGAGGTGCCGCCGGAACCGGTGGTCTTCAACAAGTGGACCAGCGCCATCTGCGGTCCCAACGATGACGTGGAGATCCCCCGCGACTCGCAAAAGACCGACTGGGAGGTCGAGCTGGGTGTCGTCATCGGCAAGGGCGGACGCTACATCGACGAAGCCGATGCCATGAACCACGTGGCCGGCTACTGCGTGATCAACGACGTCTCCGAGCGGGAATTCCAGCTCGAGCGCAGCGGCAGCTGGGACAAGGGCAAGGGCTGCGACACCTTCGGCCCGCTCGGCCCCTGGCTGGTCACGCGGGACGAGATCGCCGATCCCCAGTCGCTCGACATGTGGCTGGAAGTCGACGGCAAGCGTTATCAGGACGGCAACAGCCGCACCATGGTCTATCAGATCCCCTACCTGGTCGCCTACCTGAGCCGCTTCATGAGCCTGCAGCCCGGCGATGTCATCTCCACCGGCACGCCGCCGGGCGTCGGCGCGGGCCAGCAGCCGCAGGTCTTCCTCAAGCCCGGCCAGACCATGCGCCTGGGGATCGAAGGCCTCGGCGAGCAGTGCCAGCGCACCAAGCAGGCGTGATCGCGCCAGAGACCGCCCACGCGGCGGTCTCGCTTCTTCCTCCAGGGGGAACGGCCACAACTTATGTCTAACCCCCTCCACCATTAAAACGCTTGAAGTCGGGACCCTCGCTTGGGCATCTTGTTAACCCATTGGCCTGACCTCTAGATCAAAAGACCGCTAGGTGATTGGCCTGACCATCCTGCCTGGCGATGCGCGAAGGAACCCTTATGCAAACGCTTGTCTGTACCCAACCCCGACACATGGAACTGCGCGACGTGCCCGAGCCGCAGTGCGCGCCCGGCGAGGCCATGCTCAGGATTCGTCGCGTGGGTATTTGCGGTACCGACATCCACGCCTATGGCGGCAATCAGCCCTACTTCACCTATCCCCGCGTGCTGGGCCACGAGCTGTCCGGCGATATCGTCGGCGTCGGGGAAGGCGTCGACGAGGCGCTCGTCGGTCACAGCGCTTACGTGATCCCCTATCTGCATTGCGGTGAATGCCGCGCCTGCCGTCAGGGCAAGACCAATTGCTGCCAGCACATGCAGGTCATCGGCGTGCATCGCGATGGCGGCATGGCGGAATACCTCAGCGTGCCCGTGGATCACCTGGTCACCTCGGGCACCCTCGACGCCGAACAGCTGGCGCTGGTGGAGTGTCTTTCCATCGGCGCGCACGCCGTGCGCCGCAGTGCCATCAAAGCCGACGAGCTGGCCGTGGTGGTCGGCGCCGGGCCGATCGGCATCGGCATCGTGCAGATCGCCCAGAGCCGTGGCGCGCGGGTGCTGGTGGTGGACACCAACCGCGAGCGCCTGGCCTTCTGCCGCGACACCCTGGGCGTGGAGGACGTGCTGCATGCACTGGACGACGACGTGGAGGCCGCCATCGCGCGCCATCACGACGGCGCCCTGGCCGACGTGGTGTTCGACGCCACCGGCAATCCCGCCGCCATGAATCGCGGTTTCGATTTCGCCGGCCATGGCGGTCGCTACGTGCTGGTGAGTGTGGTCAAGGCCGACATCACCTTCAACGACCCCGACTTCCACAAGCGCGAGCTCAGCCTGCTGGGCAGTCGCAACGCCACGCGGGAAGACTTCGAGACGGTGGCCCGCCTGATGGAGGAAGGCCGCCTGCAATCGACGGCGATGATCACCCACCGCGGCCCGCACCACGAGCTGCCGACGCTGATGCCGCAGTGGTGCGACCCGGCCACCGGCGTCATCAAGGCGATGGTGACGTTCGATGACGCCAGCGCCCAGGGAGGACGTCCGGCATGACCCAGACCATCGTGTCCGACCAGTACCGGCAGCCCAGCCTGCGCGTGCACGACCGCGACAATGTCCGCGTCGCCCTGCGCGATCTGTCCGCCGGTCTGGAGATCGACGACAACGGCCACCGTCTGCGGCTCTCCGAGGACGTGCGCCACAAGCACAAGTTCACCCTGCACGCCATGCAGCCCGGCGATCTCGTCGTGATGTACGGCGTGACCGTGGGACGCGTCGTGGCGCCCATCGCCGAAGGCGCCGCCATCACCACGGCCAACGTCGAACACGCCACCGCCGACGCCGAGCCCCAAGGCCGCCGCGCGCAGTGGGATGCCCCGGACGTCAGTGCCTTCACCGGACAGACCTTCGACGGCTACCACCGCCCCGACGGACGCGTGGGCACCGCCAACCACTGGCTGGTCGTACCCCTGGTGTTCTGCGAGAACCGCAACATCGAGGTACTGCGCCAGTGCGTCGAGGATGCCATCGGCGACGACCCCTACCGGGATTACAAGCACATGGCCCGTCGCATGCTCCACGGCGATGCGCAGGCGGCGCCGGCCGCGACGCCCGATGCTTCTCTGTTCCCGAACATCGACGGCGTGCGCTTTCTGACCCACACGCTGGGCTGCGGCGGCACCGACCACGACGCCCAGGCACTGTGCCAACTCCTCGCCGGCTACATCTGCCATCCCAACGTGGCCGGCGCCACGGTGCTCAGCCTGGGATGCCAGAAGGCCCAGATCGAGATGCTCAAGGAGGCGGTGGCCAAGCGCGACCCCGAGGGCCTGCGCCCCGTTCACTATTTCGAGCAACAGGCCACCGACACGGAGCCCGAGCTGATTCGCCAGGCACTGGGCAGCATCTTCGACGGCCTCAAGGTCGCCAACGCCGTCGAACGGCGCCCGGCGCCGCTGTCCGAGCTCACCATCGGCGTGGAATGCGGCGGCTCCGACGGCTTCTCCGGGCTTTCGGCCAATCCGCTGGTGGGCGCCGTCATCGACCGCCTGGCGGCGCTGGGCGGCAGCGGCATCCTGAGCGTGTTCCCCGAGCTGTGCGGTGTCGAACACGAACTGGTGGCGCGCTGCCGCGATGACGCCACGGCCTCGCGCTTTCGGCAGCTCATGGAGGCCTACCAGCGTCATGCCGCCTCGGTGGGCGCGCATTTCTCGATGAATCCCTCGCCCGGCAACATTCGCGACGGCCTGATCACCGACGCCATGAAATCCGCCGGCGCGGCCAAGAAAGGCGGCGACAGCCCCATCGTCGATGTCCTGGACTACACCGAGCCCCAGGTGCGCAAAGGCCTCAACCTGCTCTGCTCGCCGGGCAACGACGTCGAGTCCACCACCGCTCTGGTCGGCTCCGGCGCCAACCTGGTGATGTTCACCACCGGCCTCGGCACGCCCACCGGCAACCCCGTCACGCCGGTCCTGAAGCTCGCCAGCAACAGCGAGCTGGCGCAGCGCATGCACGATGTCATCGACTTCGACGCCGGGCCCATCATTCGCGGCGAGGCGGACATCGCCGAGCTCGCCGACGAACTCCTGCGCCTGTGCATCGACACCGCCTCGGGGCGTTACCGCACCAAGGCCATGCGCCTCTCGCAGCTCGATTTCATTCCCTGGAAACGCGGAGTCTCCCTGTGACAGCGCCAACGCTCGCCGAGGCCGGCATCGTGCAGTTCGGCACCAGCCGCTTCCTGCTGGGCCATGTGGCCGCGTTCGTGCACGCCTCGCGAGAGGCCGGCCACACGCGCGACGGCATCCTCGTGGTCCAGACCTCGCCGCGCGAGGCCGGCAAGCAAAAAGCCCGCGACCTGGACACGCATCGGCAGTATCCGCTGGCGATTCGCGGTCGTCGCGACGGCCGCGACATCGACACCCGCGAGACCGTCACCAGCATCGCCGGCTGCTGGATCGCCGACGAACAGTGGGACGCGCTGGAACGACACGTCGTCGAGCACGCCCGTTTCGTGGTGTCCAACACTGGCGACAGCGGCTACCGCGTCGATGACGACAGCGCCCTGGCAGCGGTGCCGCAAAGCTTTCCGGGCAAGCTCGCCAAGCTGCTGCACGCGCGCTACCGCGCGGGACGCGAGGGCCTCACCGTGCTGCCCTGCGAGCTGGTCAGCCGCAACGGCGAGCAGCTCCTGGCCCTAGTCCGGGAACTGGCACAGCGCGCCTACGCCGATGCCGACTTCGACACCTGGTTGACGACCCGCTGTCTATGGGCCAACACCCTCGTCGACCGCATCGTCTCGGCGGCCCTGGAACCGGTGGGTGCCGTCGCCGAGCCGTATGGGCTCTGGGCCATCGAGGATCAGCCCGGCCTCGAACTGCCCTGCCGTCATCCCGACGTGCAGCGCGTGACCTCCCTGGCTCCCTACGAGATGCGCAAGCTGCACATCCTCAACCTGGCGCACACCTATCTCGTCCACCGTTGGCAGCGCGAGCCTCGATCGCACATCCGCTTCGTGCGCGAGGCCATGGACGACCCGGCATGGGCGGCGGAGCTGCGCCAGGTACTCGACGACGAAGTGCTGCCCACTCTGGCGGAACACCTCGAGCGGCCCTCTCTCGAGGCCTATCGCGACGCCACGCTCGAGCGTTTCGCCAACCCTTATCTCGACCACGCCCTGCAGGACATCGCCCAGCACCATGCCACGAAGTGCCAGCGACGCCTGCAACCCGTGGTCGAATCGGCGCGCCGACGAGGCATCGCCACGCCGCGACTCGATGAGGCCATATCGAGCGCACAATCCACGACGCATTCCCGGTAACCCGACTGCACGATCGACAACAACCAAGGAGCACGACAATGCGTTTCAAGAAACTCACGCTCATCGCCACCAGCCTCTCCATCGCCGGCCTCGGCAGCTTGAATCTCGCCCAGGCCGCCACCGAGATCCGCGTCGCCTACGGCAACCAGCCCGGCGAGCCGGTCGATGTGGCCGTCAAGGAATGGGCGGAAAACGTCGAACAGGCCAGCGACGGCGAACTCACGCTCAGCGCGTTCCCCGCCAGCCAGCTCGGCTCCGAGACCGATGTCATGGAACAGGCGCGCTTCGGCTCGCCGATCATCACCATCACCGCCTACAGCAACTTCATGAGCTCGGTACCCGACCTGTCGGTGCTCGACGCGCCCTACCTGGCCGACAGCTTCGACGACAAGCTCAAGGTCTTCGACTCCGAGTGGTTCGCCGAGCAGAGCCAGAAGGTCGAGGAAGCCGGTTATCACATCGTCATTCCCAACACCGTGTACGGCACGCGCCACCTGCTCTCCCGCGAGCCCGCCACCACGCCCGAGGAACTCGACGGCGTGAAGATCCGCGTGCAGAACTCGCCGATGTACGTCGAGGCCATGCGCTCGA
This sequence comes from Chromohalobacter sp., assembly GCF_039830575.1. Classification (NCBI taxonomy): domain Bacteria; kingdom Pseudomonadati; phylum Pseudomonadota; class Gammaproteobacteria; order Oceanospirillales; family Halomonadaceae; genus Chromohalobacter; species Chromohalobacter sp. Next base: position 99,940 of record NZ_JBDOOX010000002.1, read on the forward strand.
TGGGCGCCACGCCCACGCCCATGTCGCTGGGCGACGTCTATCCGGCGCTGGCCCAGGGCATGGTCGACGGGGTCGAGAACCCCACGCCGGTGCTGTTCGGCGGCAAGTTCCACGAAGTCGTCAAGCACCTCAACCTGACCGGCCACATGAACACCGTGGCGCCGTTCGTCACCGGCAAGGCATTCTGGGACCAGCTCAGCGAGGAAAACCGCGAGATCCTGACCGAGACCGGCCAGGACATGGCCGCGCACCTGCGTGAACTGGTCGAGAAGGAAAGCGACATCGCCCTGCAGAAGCTCAAGGATGCCGGCGTCGAGGTCCACGAGGTGGATACGCAGCCCTTCCGCGAACGCGCCGCGGAGCAAGTGCCCGCCGCCTTCCCGCAGTGGAGCGAAGGCCTGTACGAGCAGGTTCGTCAGATCATCAACGGATAAGCGTTGACCGACCGCCGGCGCCGCACTCCCCTGTGGCGCCGGCACGCGTATCACGCACGGCAGCCCAGGCGCTGCCGTGCCCGAGGAGCCTCACATGAAACGCGTATTCCATTGGATCGACCGCATCATGCGTCTCGATGAAGTGTTGGCCAGCGCGGCGCTCTTCGCGATCTTTCTCGTCGCCATCGGCAACATCTTCATGCGCTATCTCTTCGACACGCCGCTGGCCTGGACCGAGGAGGTCCTGCAACTGCTCATGGTATGGGCCACCTTCCTCGGCGCCAGCGCCCTGGTACGGCGCAACGAGCACGTGCTCATCGGCATGCTGTCGGAAAACCTGCCGGCGTCGCTCGTCCGCTGGAACGACCGCCTCTTCAATGTCGGCATGGTGCTGATCGCCGCCATCGTGCTCGGCTACTGGGGCCTGCAGCTGCTGCCCTATTCCAATTTCCGCAGCACGCCCATGCTGCAGATCCCGTACATGTGGATTCACGTCGCCATTCCGGTCAGTGCCGTCATCATGGCCTACCACTGCCTCGTCCGACTGGCTCGCGATACCTAAAGGATACTACCCATGGCCGTAGGCATAGCACTCGCAGCGCTGTTGCTTCTTTTCGTGCTGGGCACTCCCGTCGCCTTCGCACTGTTTCTGTCGACGTTTCTGTATTTCCTGTTCGGCGCCGACCAGCCCACCATGCTGCTGATTCAGCGCCTGGCCGGGGGGCTGGAGTCCATTTCGCTGCTGGCGATCCCGTTCTTCATCATGGCGGGGGTGTTCATGAACCACTCCGGCATCACCGACCGCCTGCTCAAGCTGGCCGAGCTCATGACCCGGCGCCTGCACGGCGGACTGGCCCAGGCCAACGTGCTGCTGAGCACCTTCATGGGCGGACTCTCCGGTTCCAACATCGCCGATGCCGCCATGAACGCCAAGCTGCTGGTGCCCAGCATGACGGCCAGCGGCTATCCCAAGCCGTTCTCCACCGCCGTCACCGCCGCCTCATCGCTGGTGACCTCGACCATCCCGCCGGGGATCGCGCTGATCGTCTACGGCTACGTCAACAACGTTTCCATCGGTCGCCTGTTCCTGGCCGGTGTGGTGCCCGGGATCCTGATGGCGGTGTGCATGATGCTGCTGGTATCGCGTCAGTGCCGTCGCCTGGGCTACCAGCCGCCGCGCAAGGAGCGGGTCTCGCGGCAGGAATGGATCAGCGTGACGCGCGCCGGCATCATCGCCTTGCTGCTGCCGGTCGTGGTCATCGGCGGCATTCGCGTCGGCGTCTTCACGCCGACCGAAGCCGGCGCCATGGCCGTGCTGTACGCCTTGATCGTGGGGATGTTCGTCTACAAGGAAATGAACGTGGGCAACGTCGCCGTGGCCACGCGGGAGTCGCTGTTCGCCTCGGTCAACGTGCTGTTCATCATCGCCGTGGCCTCGGGATTCGCGCGCTTTCTGACCTGGGAGCACATCCCTCAGGACATCGCCATGCTGCTCTCGTCCCAGGTGGGCAGCGCGGTGGCGTTCCTGCTGCTCGCCAATGTCATCCTGCTGGCCCTGGGCATGTTCCTGGAAGGCAACGCCATTCTCATCGTACTGTCGCCCCTGCTGGCGCCGGTGGCGGCCCAGTTCGGCATCGACCCGGTGCATTTCGGGATCATCTTCATCCTCAATGCCTCCATCGGCACGATCACCCCGCCCCTGGGAACGGTGATGTTCACCACCTGCAGCATCACCGGCGTGAAGGTGCCCGACTTCATCCGCGCCATCATGCCCTACTGGCTGTTGCTGGTCGGCCTGCTGCTGGTGGTGACCTTCGTGCCCGCCGTGTCGATGACACTGCCCGACCTGATTTTCTGAACACCGGCGCTTCTCTTACCCCCGTCTTGACACCGGCACCGCCGCCTCACGCCTCCAACGCCGCCTTGGCCATGACCTGGGCGGCGGCTCCCCGCGCGGCGGTGAAGGTACTGTCGTGAATGACCTTGACGGGAACCCGCTGCGTGCCCCGCAGCAGATCGTTCTGATGCGCCTCGAAGTACGACAGCGCCGGTTCGATCAGCCGCTCGCCGAGCCGCATCAACGACCCGCCGAGTACCAGCGTGGCGGGATTGAGCGTGTGGTGCAGGTTGAGCATGAGAATCCCCAGCGCCTCGCCGGCGCGCCGCAGCGTGACATCGACCTCGGCATCGTTGCCCCGAGCCACGATCGCCGCCTCGAGGTTCTCGTCGTCGGCGATGCCCAGGGCGGCACGAATCGCCCAGCCGCTGACCAGCGTCTCGGCGCACCCCCGGTTGCCGCAATGGCAGTACAGGCCGCCCGGCTGCACGATGGTGTGACCGATCTCGCCCACCAGGCCCTGTCCGCCACGCGGCACCAGCGGGAAGTTGTCTCCCGTGACCAGGCCGCTGCCGATACCGCTGGCGGCACTGATATAGACGATGGACTCGGGCGGGATGCCGTCGTGGAAGTAGAACTCCCCGAAAGCCGCGGCGTTGGCCTCGTTGTCGAGCAGCCAGATACCGTCCAGATCCGTCAGATGCTCGCGCAGCACGTCCAGAAACGCGACATCCACCCAGCCCAGGTTCGGCGCCAGGCGCAGGATGGGATCCACCGGCGAGACCGGCCCCGGCACCGTCACGCCCAACCCCAGGCAATGGCGCCCGGCGATGGCCGGATCGTCACGCAGGGTACGCAGCATGGCGGCCAGACGCACCGCCGTGGCCTCGGGCGTGGTGGGCGGCTCGGTGACGTAACGCTGGAGCAGCACCTCGCCCCCCAGGGTACATGCCACCACGCGCAAGCCGCGCACCCCGATATCCGCCCCCAGCAGGACATGGTGGGAGTCGTCGAGATACAGCGCCCGGCCGGGACGGCCGCCGCCACGGGGCTGCAACTCGCCCTCGCGTAGCCAGCCGCGCTCCAGCAGCGCCTGGACGACGCCTCCCACCGTGGCCTTGGTCAGCTGCGTGCGCGAGGCGATGTCGGCACGCGTGGCGCCGGGATAGCGGCGTACGGTCGCCAGGATGGAGCTGCGGTTGAGCTTCTTGAGAAAGTTGAGATCACCGGCGGCTTGAGGGGCAAAGGTGCTGACCATGGCGATTCGGGGTGCCTCGCTGTGCGTCGTGTCGAGTCGGCCAATATATCAAATTATTCAACGCCTCTCTGCGCCGTGACGGCTCGTCGTGCGTTCCGCGGAGTGAGTTAATAAACGCGCTGAACCTATTCCGCGCCCCACCGCCCGCGAGACACCTGGCGTCACGCGACCCCGGCAGGCGTCGCTCACGTTGCGCCCTGGCGCCCTCGGACAGGCATGTGCAAGCGTGTGTGACTATCGTCGCATGGAAAAAGCCAGCCATCTGAAGAATCATTCGCTTAGTAAAATCTATTAACTAAAGCAGCGTATCCGCTCGGATACCTCACTCGGCAACAGAGGTTCTGCATGAGCACAGCGATTTATCCCAGCCTCAAGGACAAGACGGTCGTCATCACCGGCGGCGGCTCCGGCATCGGCGCCGGGCTGGTCGAGGCCTTCGTCGCCCAGGGCGCGAACGTCCACTTCCTCGATGTCGCCGAGACGCTCGCGAACGAGCTGGTCGAGCGCTGTGACGGTGCCCCGACGTTTCACCACTGCGACCTGACCCAGCCCGACCAGCTGCGCGCCACGCTGGGCGAGATCGGCCACGTGGACGTGCTGATCAACAACGCCGCCAACGACGACCGCCACAAGCTCGAGGACGTCACGCCCGAGTACTGGGAAGACCGCATGAACGTCAACCTGCGCCACCTGGTGCTCGCCGCCCGTGAGGTCGCCCCGAGCATGCGCCGACAGGGTCAGGGGGCGATCATCAATCTCGGCTCGATCAGCTGGCACCTGGGGCAGCCCGACATGCTGCTCTACGAAACCGCCAAGGCCGGTATCGAGGGCCTGACCCGGGCCCTCGCGAGCGACCTGGGCAGCGACGGCATTCGCGTGAACTGCATCATCCCCGGCAACGTCAAGACGCCGCGTCAATCGCGTTGGTACAGCCCCGAGGACGAAGCGCAGATCGTCGACGAGCAAAAACTCAAGGTACGCATCCATCCGCATCACGTGGCCGCGATGGCGCTGTTCCTGGCCTCGGACGATGCCGCTGCCTGTACCGCTCACAACTACTGGGTCGATGCCGGCTGGCTGTAAGCCAAAGCCTCCGGCGCCCGCCGCCACCAACAACAACGGAGCACACCATGCCAACCTATAGCGATTCGCAACGGTCCCTGATCGTTTTCCTCACTTGCTGCGTCGCCGCCATCGGCGGCTTCCTCTTCGGGTTCGACAGCGGTGTCATCAACGGCACGGTCGACGGCCTGCAGTCCTCGTTCAACTCCGACAGCGTCGGCACCGGCTTCAATGTCGCGTCCATGCTGCTGGGGTGTGCAGTGGGGGCTTTCTTCGCCGGCCGCCTGGCCGACAAGTACGGTCGTCGCACCCTGCTGCTGGTCGCCGCCGTCTTCTTCATCGTCAGCGCCTGGGGCTCGGGCATCGCCGACGGCTCGCTGGAATTCGTCATCTACCGGATTCTCGGCGGCCTGGCCGTGGGGGCGGCGAGCGTCATGGCGCCGGCCTACATCAGTGAAATCGCTCCGGCGCACCTGCGCGGCCGACTCGCCACCATCCAGCAGGTGGCGATCATCTCGGGGCTGTTCTTCTCGTTTTTGAACAACTACATCCTGGCCAACCTCGCCGGCGGTTCCACCTCCGAGCTGTGGTTCGGCGTGACCGCCTGGCGCTGGATGTTCTGGATGGAACTGATCCCCGCCGGTATCTTCCTGATCGCCCTGCTGTTCATTCCGGAAAGCCCGCGCTACCTGGTCAGCGCGCGTCGCGACGAGCGTGCCGAACGCGTGCTGCACATGATCTACAACGAAAGCGATGCCAAGGAGCGCCTGGCCCAGATCCGCGACTCTCTCTCGGAGCAGCGCAAGCCGCGCTTCAGCGACCTGATCAATCCCAAGACCGGCAAGGTGCTCAGCCTGGTGTGGGTCGGGATCGGCCTTGCGGTCTTCCAGCAGTTGGTCGGCATCAACGTGGTCTTCTACTACGGGGCCGTGCTCTGGCAGGCCGTGGGCTTCTCCGAGGGTGATGCCCTGCTGATCAACGTCATCAGCGGCGCGGTGAGCATCGCTGCCTGCCTGGGCGCCATCGCCCTGATCGACCGCATCGGCCGCAAGCCGCTGCTGTGGGGCGGCTCCTTGGGCATGGCCGTGACACTGGCGATTCTGGTCTACGCCTTCTCCACCGCCGAGATGGTCGATGGCAGCCTGCAACTGTCCGACAGCAACGGCGTGCTCGCACTGATCGCCGCCAACGCCTACGTGTTCTTCTTCAACAGCTCCTGGGGCCCGGTGATGTGGGTCATGCTCGGGGAAATGTTCCCCAACCAGGTGCGCGGTTCGGGGCTCGCCGTCGCCGGCCTGTTCCAGTGGGTCGCCAACTTCGCCATCACCATGACCTTCCCCATCATGCTCGCCTCGATCGGCCTGACCGGCGCCTATGGCTTCTACGCCATCTGTGCGGTCATCTCGATCTTCTTCGTCATCAAATTCGTCCGCGAAACGAACGGCCGTGAACTCGAGGACATGGCCTACGTATGATCGCGTCATCGGCGCCGGGGCTCCCCCGGCGCCAGCGCCCGCCACACAAGAGGTCAAGCACGATGTCATCCCTCATTCCCGCCGACGCCGTTCCGCGTCCCGTGTATCTCGCCGACAACCTGCTGGGTGAAGGCCCGTTGTGGGACACGCTGGAAAACGCCCTCTACTGGGTGGACATCAAGCGCCACCGCCTCTACCGGCTGGCCGGCGACGGCACCCGGTACTGGCAATTCGACGAAGAGATCACCAGCATCCACCGCCACGCCCAGGGTGGCTTCGTGGTGACGCTTCGCCATGCCATCGCGCGCCTGCACCTGCCCGAGGGCTCACTGGAAAAATGGCTGACCCCCGAGCCGGATCGTCCCGGCAACCGCTTCAACGATGCCGTCGTCGACACGCGCGGACATCTCTGGTGCGGCACCATGGACGACGCCGAGCGCCAGGCCAGCGGTGCGCTGTATCGCGTGCGTCCCGACGGCGACTGCCGGCAGCAGGATCGCGGCTACATCATCACCAACGGCCCGGTCTTTTCGCCTCAGGGCGACGTGCTCTACCACACCGATACCCTGGCACGCTGCATTTACCGGTTCGCCGTGGACGAACAGGGCCAGCTCGGCGAACGCGAGCTCTTCACGCGGCTGCCCACGGATCAAGGCTTTCCCGACGGCATGACCACCGACCGCGAGGGCAACCTGTGGGTCTGTCAGTTCGGCGGCTGGCGCATCAGCGTGTTCGATCCCCGTGGACGCCTGCGTCAGGAAATCCCCATGCCCGTCGCCAACATCACCAGCTGCACCTTCGGCGGCCCCGAGCTTGCCACGCTGTACATCACCACCGCCCGCAAGGGCCTCGACGATGACGCCCTGGCCGAGCAACCCGAGGCCGGCGCCCTGTTCGCGCTCGACACCCTGACCCACGGCGCGCCTGCCCCGACCTTCGCATCACCCGCCTGAGACGGCGCTTGTCGCAAGCCCGAAGCGGTTCTCTCCAGGAGACGACATCACCAAAAAAGACGGCCCCGCGGCCAAGGCATCTTGCCTTGGCCGCGGGGCCGTCTTTTTATGCATCATCGGGGCGCGCGCCTCTCGCGCCCCGCAAGCCACGCTCAGGTGGCGGGCAACGCTCGCGGCGGGGTCTCGTCCTCGTCGTCGTACGCCGCCTCGCTCACCTTGAAGCGTCCCACCAGTACGTGCATGTCGTTGGCGCGCGCGTCCAGCGACTGACTGGCCGACGAGGCGTCCTGCACCAGGGAAGCGTTCTGCTGCGTGACCTGATCGAGCTGCGCGATGGCCTGGTTGATCTGGTCGATCCCCGAGGACTGCTCCTGCGTGGCTTCGGCGATCTCGGAGACGAACTGCGTCACCTTGTCGACGCTGCCGACGATCTCGCGCAGATGCCCGCCGGTTTCCTCGACCAGCTCGGCGCCCTCGCCGACCTTGGTCATGCTGTCCTTGACCAGATCACGAATCTGCTCGGCTTCATCGGCACTGCGACTGGCGAGACGGCGCACCTCGTCGGCGACCACCGCGAAACCGCGCCCGTGCTCGCCGGCCCGTGCCGCTTCGACCGAGGCGTTGAGGGCCAGCAGATTGGTCTGGAAGGCGATGGCATCGATGGCCTCCACGATGGTGGAGATCTTGTCGCTGGACTCGCGGATCTCCTGCATCGCACGCTGCGTCCGCTCGCCCACGTCCCCGGCATCGCGGGCACGCTGCCCGACCTGCTGGCTCATGTCGCGGGCCTGATGCGCATAGTCGGCGGTCTGTTTCACGGTCGCCGTGATCTGCTCGAGACTCGCCGCCGTTTCCGCCAGCGACGAGGACTGCTGGTCGGTGCGTTGCGCCAGGTCCTGATTGCCGGAGGCGATCTGACGGCTGCTCGAGGCCACCGACTCGGCGCCGTCGCGGATCTGCGCGATGAGCCGTTCGAAGGTGATCATCATCTGGTTGAAGGCCTGCGCGGTATGGCCGATCTCGTCGCCATGGCGCACCTTCAGGCGCATCGACAGATCACCGGTCTGGCCGGCGGCCCCGCTGATGCTTTCCATCTGGCGGCGCATTTCACCGATGGGCTTGAGTACCCGCGTCATCACGCGCCAGCCGACGGCCGCCAGGATCACGATGACGATCAGCAGCACCACCAATTGCAGCACGCGTCCCGCCTGGGCCGTGGCCGTGGCCTGTTCGGCCGCCGCGTCGGCACGCTGGGTGGCATAGGCTTCGACGCGTCCGAGACTCTCGCGCATGCCATCCATCGCCTGGGAGACACCGGCCAGCGCCTCCTTCGAGCGTTCGCGCAAGGCCAGCTGACGGTCGCGCAGGGCATAGACGGCGTTGTCGTCGGTCAGCATCAAGGCGTCGAGTTCCTCGATTACCTCGCCGAGCTGCGCCGCGCTTTCCTGCTGGGCAGGTGTCGCGCTCATCGCGTCCTCGATGCCGGCCAGCGCCTGATCGATCCGCGAGATCTGCTGGGCGATCTGGTTGTAACGCAGATCGACCAGCGCATCGTGGCTGTCCACCTGCATCAGCTGACGCCCCTGGTCGGCCAGCTGCGCCACCAGCATCTGCACGTCGCCGCTCAGGCTCGCGACATTGGTGCGCTCCCCCATCAACGAGTCGAGCATCGACATCGGCACCATCGACAGCCCTTGCTCCTGCATGCGCTGGATACGCTGCGCCAGGGCCCGCTGCTGGCGTACCTCGGCGAGCGTCGCACGCCCGGCCATGGACTCGGCGTCGGTCAACACCTCGGCGATCTTTTCCTGCATCTCGGCGATGCGCGTGCGCATGGAGGCGGTCAAGTCGACGTCCTCGCGGCGCACCGTTTCCAGGGCGGCATCGGCCTGCTTCAGGTCGGCGTAGTCCGCCTCCAGGGCGTCCAGCAGCGCCTGATCGTCGTCCGGCATCAACGATGCCAGACGCTCGCGGCCTGCCATGAAGCGCTCGTCGGCACTGGCCTGGGTGGGCGCGGCCTCCAGCGCCGCCTCGCTCTCGGCGGCGAGCAGGTCCGTCTGGCGCTCGCGGTAGCGCGTCAGTGCATCGCTCATGGCACGACTGGCCGCTTGCTGCGGCAGTATTTCATCGGTGAACAGGCTCTGCGCCTCGATCAACCGCTGGTTGGAGAGAAACCCCGCCGCGGCCGGAATCAACGCCCCCAGCACGGCGGCCACGAACAGCCCGATCAGCATCGCCCGCAGGCTCAAACTCTTCTTCATGGAATTACTCCTCGGCCGTGCGCTCATCGAGCAGGGTGAACCAATCGACGGGCTCGAAGCGGCCGTCATGAATCCGTGTCGCCCACACGGCATCGTTCGCCTGATGATCCTTCGGCCCCAGCGTCAGGGGCTCGCCCAGGCCGAGATCGACTTTGCCGAGGCCCTCGAGCCCGTCGACGAGCGCCTCGCGGTCAGGGTCGGCGCCCGCCGCCTGGAGCCCTTCGACGAACAGCGAGGCCGCCATGTAGCCCTCCAGCGACACGAAATCGCCGCCGCTGTCGGCATCATTGGCCTGCAAGGCGGCGCGATACGCCTCGACACCCGGCAGATCCGAGGTATGAGGCGGCACCACCTGGGTGACGATCACGCCCTCGGCGGCATCCCCCAGCTCGTCGAGCAGCGCCTGGCTGCCCACGAAGGAGACGTTGAGAAACAGCGCGTCGGGCAGGTCCTTGCGTGCCTCGCGGATGAAATCCGCCGCCGGCCCGTAGGTGCCCACGATGATCACCGCCTTGGGGGTGACCGGCGCCTGCAGGATGGTGGCCACCCCCCGATGCACGTTGCGCGTGCCCCTTGTGTAGCGGCCGTGGGCCAGACGCTCGGGGTGGGAATAGCCATGATTGGCCAGGGAACGCAGTGCGCCCCGGTAGCCGGCATCGCCATAGCCGTCGGCCTGGGTGAAGAATGCGATTTCCTCGGGCGCGATGCCCGCCAGCAGCAGGCCCTCGATCATCGTCGCGGTTTCCTGGGCATAGCTGGCGCGATAATTGAAGACATAACGATCCGGTGGAGACTGACGCAGCACGCCGCTGCCGGTGAGCGCCCCGATCAGCGGCATCTCGTGTTCCAGAAGGATCGGCAGGTTGACGATGGCCGTGGGCGTGCCGACGTTGCCCAGCATGGCCAGCACCTCGTCGTCGTCCAGCAGCTCGCGTGTCGCCTTGGCCGAGCGCAGCGGCTCGTAGCCGTCGTCGCGGGTCACCAGAGTCAGCGATTCGCCATGCACGCCTCCTGCCTCGTTGACCTCGGCGAAACGCGCCTCGATGCCCCGCTTCATGCCTTCGCCCAATGACGATGCAGCCCCACTGAACGGAGCCACCATCCCGACCTTGATCTCCGCCCAGGCCGGCATGGCGACCAGGGCAAGCGTCAATGCGCCCGCCAGCCACCTGCGTTGAATCTTCATGATCCCTACCTCTTTATCGTGATTCGCGCGTTATCGTTAGCCGCGCTCAGACGTGATTCGCGCTGTCGCGGGGAGAACCCGCGACGCCGTTGGAACCACTATCGGCAGTCAATCAGAAAAGTTGAATCGAGAAACCCGGCGGGCAGATCACCGGGATGGCAGCGTCATCTCACAGGAAGCGCTCGGCACGGAACGGCGCCATGTCGATGGCCGGCACCTCGCCCGCCATCATCGCCGCGAGCAGTTGGCCGGTCGCCGGGCCCAGCGTGACCCCCTGGTGGGCGTGGCCGAGGGCGAACCACAATCCCGCGTGGCGCGGCGCCGGGCCGATGATGGGCTTCATGTCCGGGGTGCACGGGCGCGCACCCTTCCAGGGACGCGACTCCAGACGCTCGCCGAGCGGGAACAGGCCCCGTGCCACGCGCTCCGCCGCCTCCAGCTGTGCGTGGCCGGGCGGTGCGTCGCGCGGCGCCAGCTCCGCCCCCGTGGTCAGACGAATGCCTGCCTGCATGGGCGACAACAGGTAGCCGGTCTCGGCATCGAGCAACCAGTGATGCAACGGCGCCTGCTCGCGGGGGGCGTAGTGCATGTGATAGCCCCGCTTGACGAACAGCGGTAGCCGATACCCCAGCGTACCCAGCCAATGATCCGCCCAGGGCCCCAGCGCGAGCACCACGTCGCGTGCCTCGAATGTTCCCTCCGCGGTGGTCACCCGCCAGCCCTCGCCGTGGCGGGCGATGTCGCGAATGTCGCCACGCAGGCACTCGCCGCCCTCGGCCTCGAAGGCGCGCGCGTAGGCCGCCACCAGGGCGCCGGGATCCGCCGCCGTCCACGGATCGCGCCAGTGCACCGCGCCCAGGGCCTGGGCGTCGAGATGCGGCTCGCGCGCTCGCAGCGCCATGGCATCCAGGGCGTCAAAGGTCAGTCCGTAGCGCTCGGCCAGCGCTCGAGCCTCGGCCTGGCGCGCCTCCAGCGCCGCCGGCGTCCGATACACCTCCAGCCAGCCTTCACGGCGTATCAAGGCCTCGGCCCCCGCCGCCTCGATCATCTCGGCATGCGCATCGACCGACAACGCGATCAGCGAGGCATACTCGGGCACGATGCGGGCATAGGCCTCGGGTGCGCTATGTCGCCAGTACTGCCACAACGCCCGCCCCGCCTGGGCGATGCCGCGCGGGGTGTAACGCACATCGACGCCCCGGTTGCCCAGCACGCGCCACAGCTCGCCCATCTCGCGCGGAAAGGCATGCGGCGCTACCGCCTCGCGCTGGATGATACCGGCATTGCCGTAGGAGGTTTCACGGCCCGGCTCGCGGCGGTCCAGCAGTGCCACCCGGCGACCACGACGCGCCAGATGATAGGCCACGCCCACGCCGACCATGCCGGCCCCGAGTACCAGGGTATCCTGTGTCATCGTGCTTCCCCATGATGTCGCCGGGCGCTGTCGCCTCGACGGCCGGTGGCATCATCCGCAGCGCGCATCGGCCACCATCCGGTTCTTGCCCTGCGCCTTGGCCTCGTAGCTCGCCGCGTCGGCGCGCTTGACCACGGCCTGGGCCTCGTCATCGTCGCTCCCCAGGCACGAGACTCCCAGGCTCGCCGTGACGCGATAACGCTTGCCATCGTGCATCACGGAAAGCTCGCTCACCGCATGGCGCACCTTGTCGGCGATACGCACGGCCTGCTCGTGGCCGCAGCCGGGGAGCAGAATCGCGAATTCGTCGCCGCCGAGCCGGGCCAGGTGGTCGTCGCGACGCACGCAGCCTTCCAGGCAACGGGCGATGGCATCGAGCATCTCGTCGCCCAGGGCGTGACCGCCGTCGTCGTTGATGGGCTTGAAGCTGTCCAGGTCGAACAGGATCAACGCTGCCACATCGCCGCGCTCCTTGAAGGCCATGAAGGTATCGTCCAGGCGCCGGTCGAAGCCGCGGCGGTTGAGCAGCCCCGTCAGTGGATCGTGCTCGGCCTCCCAGAGCTGGCGTTTCTGCTGTTCACGCAGGTGGGTGATGTCCTTGACGAAGCCCACCACGCCCTGGGGCCGGCCGTCGTTCATGACCTGGCTGGTGTAGAGCTCAAGCCACATCATGCCGCGTTCGCCGCAGGCGAAGCGCATCTGTCGGTGCAGCTCGTGACCGCCGTTCACCGCATCGCGCCACAGCGCGAACAGCACCGGGCGATCCTCGGGATGCAGACGGCGCAGCCATTCGCGACGCTGGAAGGCCGGCGTCGACAGCCCCGTCAAGCTCTCCAGGGCCGGATTGACATAGGTGATGCGGCCATCGAGGCTCGCCAGGAACATCGGCAGCGGCGAGGAACGCAGCACCGCGTCGAGATACGCCTGCCGACGATGGCGCTCGGCACGCTCGAGGCCTCGCTCATGCTCGACATCGTTGAACGTCCGTGCGATACGGCGCAACTCATCCAGCGACGTATCCAGGGTGATGCGCGGGATCTCGCCCTGCCCCACCAGCGCAATCTGCCGTGCCAGGCGCCGCAAGGGCGACAATCCCAGGCGCAGTAGCCACCACAACAGCGGCAGCATCGACAGCACCACCACCGCGGCCACCCACCCCTGGCGACGCACGTAATCCAGGATCGGCTGGCGCACCTGACCTTCCGGCAGGAAGACGCCTACGACCCAACCCGGCTGCCAGACCTGATGGAAACTCATCAGCGCAGGCTCGCCGTTGACCAGCCGCCCGATACCCGTGCCCTGCCAGCCGTCCAGCGCCTTCTCGAGCAACGGCCCCTCCCATGCCGTCGGCGTTTGCTGCATGACCCGGTTCTGATCGGGGTGACTGAGTATCGTCCCGTCACTGGTCATCAACACCGCATAGCCCTGCTCGCCGATACGCAGGCTGCGCAGATCGAGAAAGAAGCGGCCATCGCGCAGGTTGACCACGCCCCCCAGCATGCCGGCGAAGTCGCCTTCGGCGTCGCGCAGGGGCACGCCCATCACCACCAGGGGGCGCCGATCGTGCAGTTTGCTGATGATCGGACGCCCCACGAAGGGGCGCCCGACCTCATGGAGGAAACGAAAATACTCACGCTCGGCGACATTCAGGCCCACGGCGCCCGACAACGACGGCATGAAAGCCTTGACCTCGCCTTGCGCGTCGGTCACGAAAGCGGAATCGAACAGCTCGAGCAAGGCCGAATGACGGCTCAGACGCCGTTGCACATCCTCGACATCCGCCTCGTCGAGCGATTCACCGCGTGCCCGCAATCGCCCGGCCTGGGCAGTCGCGAGGGTTTCCAGCGTATCGAGCCGAAGCGTGATCGATTGTCGAATGTCGCGCGCGATCAGCGAGGCTTCGTAGTCCAGATGAGAGCGGTTGATCTCGTCCGCCAGCTCGCTGCCGCCGCGCAGCGATACCCAGAGAATGGCGGCCACCAGCACGAGCCAGCCCAGGCCGATGCCCATGACAAGACGACCGAAGAGCGTGTCCGGAAGCAGCGCCCTGGGCAATGTCTTGGGCAGTAGCGTGGAGAACCGTCTTGCACGATAGGGCCATCTTCGCATTGTGCGGCGCCGGGGTAGGTCAGGAATGTAAAAGTGACAAGCCTATCCCAGCGACTGTCGCGAGCAAACCCCGTGCCCCGATTCGTCTCGTTGCACGGGCGTCGTGACTGGCATTCACTCGTACCGCGCCGACGCGAGGGCATAAAAAAACGCCGGTGCACGAAGCACCGGCGTCAGGGTAAAGTGCAGCAGGACTGCCATGTGCCCCTCGCCGTCAAAGACGTCAATGACGAGGGGCCCGATAACCCGCTATATTCTACTCATATCCCATTCTACTCATAATCCGTTTTATTGACATAGCCTTTCGCCCCTTCCTGGGATATGACCTTTCCCGGAACGCCTACGACTACAGAGTCGCAAGGTATATCTTTCGTCACGACACAGTTGGCACCAATCGCTACATTGTTTCCAATCTTGACTGCACCGACGATCTTTGCTCCTGGGCCAATATAGATATTATCTCCAAGCACTGGGCACCCCTTATTTCTCCCCCTGTTGGCCTGACCCAAAGTCACTCCTTGGGAAATATTGCAATTCTTTCCAATCACACTTCCTTCGTTGACGATGATGCCGCCGAAATGCCCGATGTAAAAGCCGCTTCCTATTTTCGTCCCTGGTGGGACCGATATGCCAAACTTATAAGTAAGCCGATACAAAAATACCTTGGCAAGCGGATAAACCACGTATTTCAAAGGAAAATTACTTCTAGCATAACAACAGGTGCGCATCCAGAAGTTATACTTGAACGTCCCACCCATTACAATATACCGCAAGAGAGTTGCCGTCTTGGCGCTACCTGTAATTCTGTATAAGTCCGAGAACACGAGAAACTTATATTCCCTGAACGTCATACCTCCTCCTGGTTTTTATTTTTGGTGAACAGTGAGCAACAGTCACTGCCGGCCCGATATAAAGCAAGCGTGCTTTCAGTACAGCGTTATAAAGAAAGCCACCAGACGTATCAGGTGCAACGCCCCGATGAATGCGGCAGGGCAACCAAGAAGCCGAGGCAGACCTTCCTTCCGCTATCTGGTGGCACAGAGGGTGGCTAAACGTACCAAACCTTCTCTGGTCAAGCCGTCATGAAGCAGCGCGATTGGCCCGCGCAGTATCGATCAGATAGATCCGCGGCAAGCCGGCGCCCACGGCACGCGCGGCCCCGGCGGTCTCGCGCCGGATGACGCGCTTGCGCGGGTAGCCTTCGGGGTTGCGCGACTGCCAGCGCCAGGTGTCGGCGATCATGTCCATCAGGCCGCGCTGAGCTTTCCAGCCCAACTCGTGCGCGGCCAGCGAGGCATCCGCCCAGCACGCGGCGATATCGCCGTCGCGGCGCGGCACGATGCGATACGGCACGTCGCGCTGAGCGACATGCTCGAAGGCACGCACCATCTCAAGCACCGAGTAGCCTTGCCCCGTACCCAGGTTCCAGACGTTCACGCCCGCACGATCCGCCAGCACGCGCATCGCCGCCAGGTGTCCCTCGACCAGATCCATCACATGGATGTAATCGCGCACCCCGGTGCCATCGGGCGTCGGATAGTCGTCGCCGAAGACCGAAAGCGCCGGTAGCCGACCGATCGCCACCTGCGAGATGAACGGCAGCAGATTGTTGGGCGTGCCCGCAGGATCCTCGCCGATCATGCCACTGGGGTGCGCTCCCACAGGGTTGAAATACCGCAACAAGGCGATCGACCAGCGTGGGTCGGACCGCGCCAGCTTGCGCAGCACCTCCTCGACCATCAGCTTGGAATGCCCGTAGGCGTTGGTCGGTTGCCCGGTGGGCGCGTTTTCGCTCAACGGCATGCGCGTGGCGTCGCCATACACAGTCGCCGAGGAACTGAACACCAGGCGGTGCACGCCCGCCGCCGTCATCGCCTGGCACAGCGTGATGGTACCCGCCACGTTATTCTCGAAATACGCCAGCGGCTCATTGACGCTCTCGCCCACCGACTTGAGGCCCGCGAAATGCAGCACATCGGTGATTTCGAAGTCCGCGAACACGTAATCCAGCAGCGAACGGTCGCGGATGTCGCCCTCGATGAAGGTCACCTCCTTGCCGGTCAGCTCCGAGACGCGCTCCAGCGATTCCCGCGAAGCATTGCAAAGGTTGTCGATCACGACCACCTCGTGGCCGGCTTCGATGAGCCGCAGCACCATATGCGAGCCGATGTAACCGGCGCCACCTGTCACTAAAATCGTCATCATGCCTCCATTTTCACACGTTGGTGACTCATCAGGCCGCTTTCCAGGCAGGCCAGGTATCCCGTCACGACGATGTCCTGCGAGAACTCTTTTTCCGCACGCCGACGCGCCGCGACTCCCACGCGGGACAGCGCCCACGGCGTCATTACCAGACATGCACGCATACGTGCCGCCAGCGACTCGGCATCCTTGACGCGACACAACCAGCCGGTTTCGCCATCGGTCACGGCATGCCGGCATCCCGGTACATCAGTGGCAATGGTCGGTCGGCCCATCGCACTCGCCTCCAATACGGTGGTCGGCAGTCCCTCGCGATAGGACGGCAGTACCAGCACATGCGCCTGGGCGAGCCAGGGCCGCACATCGTCCTGGGCACCGACGTACTCGACGACGCCTCGCGCATGCCATATCTCGATTTCGTCTTCACCGATCGCCGTGCGATTGCTGACCCCTTTGGGGCCGACGATCAAAAAGCGTGTTTCAGGATTGTCCAGACGCACTTGCTCGGCTGCGGCCACGTACTCGCGCACGCCCTTGTCGCCCAGCAGCCGGGCAATCAACACAAAGGTGAAAGGCCCCTCCTGAGGCAAAGGCGTGAAGGCAAAGCGCGTTACATCCACTCCCGCGCCGGGCAACATGTCCCAATCGACCTTCTGCAGCATGCCCTGACGCTCGAAGACCTCGCGGTCGTCGGGATTGAGGAAAAATATCCTTCTCGCGCCGGCATTGGCGAAGCCGTAAAGCCGTCGCACTTGGCGAAACAAATGACTGTCATGCAGGAAGGCTGTCCCAAGGCCTGTAACGGTATTGGCATACGGAATTCTCAGCGCGCGACAGGCCAGCCCCGAGTAGATATTGGCCTTGATCGTAAAGTTGAAGACAAAGGCGGGACGCAAGGCGCGTAGCTGTCCATATAGCCAGAAGAGACACTTACCCTCGCGCGCGGGGCCGGTGCTCTTGCCATCCATGGGCATGCTGTAAAGCGTGACATCGAACTCATCGATCAAGCGCTGCGAATAATCGTCGTCGGGTACCAGGCAAACCACACGAAAACCGCGTCGCTCGAGCGCCCTCAAAAACCCTTGGCAGAAGTTATAGAGAGACCAGGACGTGTTGGAGACCAACACGATCGTTTTATCGTTCATGGAAACAACTCCTCTACGGTGGAGATCGTCTGTGGGGCGCGTTTTTAAGATCCGCTCTTGAAGACCCGTTGTTGAAAGCCCGTTTTTTGAAGACAAAGCCCCCTGGCCCTCGCGTCAGAGCGCGTTGGCAAGCCTTGATCGAGTGTCTTGAAGTCGGCGCCGCTATCCGATCAACGGTGTGGGCTAGGTCGTCGAGGGGGTCGCCCTGGCCTGTTCATGGCGCATCAAAACTTCTCCCATCGACATCGAGCGCATGCCGTATTCGATGGAAAGCGCCTGAAAATATCCGATGATGACGGCAAGATCGCGCAGGTTGGCGTCGGTATCGCCGCCGAAGTTGTGCGGGTGCCACCACAGGTGGAAGATCTCGCCACGCTTGGCGGCACGGCGCATGGCCATCTTGATACGGCGCAGCCGTAGCGCGTCCAATTGCGCCACCCCCCAGCGCGGTCGCAGGAACATGCTGGCCGGGATATTCAGAGGATCACCCTCGAGATCACGCCATTTGGTTCCGTGATGACCTGTCAAATCGATATAGCTATCCAGCAGGCGCAGTGCACGGGTCGGCGCGGCATTGTGATATTTACTCTGGAAGCCCGCTCGCTGCGGATTGCCGCGATAGCAGCGGAAGCCTGCTTCTCGCATGGGGGCCAGATAGGCCTCATCGACCTGGTTGCGCGGCAGCACCAATGAGGTCACCTGGTGCCCGGCGTGCTCGGCGATCGCCTTCGCCGCCTCGAGATCGGCTTTGAAGTCCTCCGGTGTCTGACCGTCCTCGTGACAGTAGTAATGCGAGAAGGTATGCGAGGCGATTTCCTGTCCCGGCGTCCGCGCGATCAAATCGATCAGTGAACGGGCATAATGCAGAGGATCGCTGGCTTCATCGTCACCGATCTCCAGCCGGTAATTGTCACGTGCCGGATTGGTATAGCGCGGCCGCCGCCGTGGCGAGAAACGTGTCAGCGTCTCGCGATTCTCGGCGAACAGATAGCCCACCGTAGCCCAGGTGGCGTGGATATGGCGTTCGCGAAACAGATCGAGCATCGCCGGCACCGCGCGTCGCGCCCCGAGCAAACGACGTACATAGGGGTGCTCGGGCGTGGTCACGATATCCGACATCCCCCAGTGCAGCTCGAAATCCAGGGAGATCACGAAGGCCGGCGGCCGCAGCGGCTCGCCCTCGGCGCGAGCCAGGTGCGTCATCCAGTTTGCGTTCATACGTGGTACGCCTGATGCCAAGAGTCGCTATAACCGTCGATCATGCGCTGCACGCTGAAGGAGTCGACGACACGTTGCTGTGCACGATGCTTGCGAGCCTGCCAGGTCGTGGCATCAGCGTGCTCGCCGAGTACCATGGCCAGTTGATCGGCCAGCGCTCGCGGGTCGCTGGGCGGGACGATCCAGCCGGTATCGCCGACGATGAAGGCCGCATCGCCCACATCGGTGGAGACGCACGGCGTGCCGCACGCCATCGCCTCGGACAGCACATTGGGAAACGCCTCACCGAAACTGGACGACAGCACATGAACGTCGAGCGCGTTCATTACCGCTGGAATGTCGCTGCGCCGCCCCACCAGCAGCACTCGATCACGCACGCCATGGTCTTCGAGCAGGTGAACCAGCTCGGTGTTGTCGGTATCCAGACCTGCACCGATCAGCGCACAACGAAAATCCCACCCCAGGCCCTTGAGCTGCGCCAGGGCAGCGATCAGATTGGCATGGTCTTTCTGCGGGTCGAAGCGTGCCACCATGCCGAACAGAGGCATGTCGGCATCGACTCCCCATTCGTCACGTACCCGCGTCCGCGCCTCGGCGTCCGGCGTCAACAGCGCCAGATTGTAGCCGTTGGGCACCACCACGAATTTCATGGCTGCATAACGCAGCTTGCGATGGACTTCTACCGCATGTTGCGAACAACTCACGATGCGGCTCGGCACCACCCGAGATAACGTCCCGCAGGCCTTGGCGACCCAGATCGTGCTGCGCTTGGTAACCCCCGGCATCAGGTTGCTGTTGTGAATCCCCCAGCAAATAGCCTTGACGCCCGCCAGCCGCGCCATGACACCGCCAACCAGGTTGGCGTGATACATCCAGGTCTGCACCACATCCGGCCGAAGGTCGCGAATGGTCCGCCACAGGCGCCACAGACCTGCAAAGGTGACACGGCCAGGCGGCATGTTCAGATACACGACCTCGATCCCAGACGCAGCGAAACGTGGACCGTATTGCCCGGCATCCATCATGCACACCACGCGATGCACGTTGCGGCGATCGTTATGGCAAAGCTGATAGAGCGAGTCCTCGGCGCCGCCATCGGTCAAGCCGGTGATGACATGCAGAACATTCAGCGGTTTGGATAACATAAGTGGTTGCATCCCCTCTATTGGCCGCGACCCGACAACGCCGGAGCAGCGGATATGAGCTTGAAAAAGTGTCAGCTGTCCGAAGGTCTTCATCCCCCGAAAGCAAAGCCCAGGCGCTTGCGGCTTCCCTTGAGCAGCACCACGGCCGCCAGCGACGAGGTCAGCGCCAGCAACGCCAGCATGTTGCCCTGGCGATACGAAAGCGCCTCGAACAGCGAGATGAAAAGCGGATGGATGAAGTACAACGCCGTGGCGTAATACGCCAGCGACGTGCTGTCCCCGGGGACATGCATCGACGACACCCACAGGAACAGGCCCGGGCAAAAGACCAGCAGGCTCAGGTACATGTCGAACGCCGGCAGCCCCTCGAGCCCGACGTAGTTGAGATAGGACTCTCCCAGCAGCAGGAGCGCGCCCAGCAGGCTCCAGATCGCGTAGTAGCGGCGATAGTAGTGGCGAGATTCAGAGTCGCCGCGGCCGGCCTCCCACTGCCGCAGCAGATAGCCGGTACAGAAGAAGGGAAAGCCGAAGAACAGGAAGTTGCGGTAGAACCAGATTTCGCCGAACAGCGCATCCAGCCGTGTACCGGCAAACAAGTGATAATGACCGGCGTAGATGAAGAACATGCCCATGCCGTACAGGCTCAACGCCAGGCCGAACAGCACCTTAAGGGGCAGGTGGCGCAACGCATACAGCATGATCGCGGCACCGATCAGCGCCGACAGGAACCACAGATGGTGATACCCCATGACCGCGACACGCAGCATCTTGAGCAGCTCATAAGGCGTCAACGCCGGTACGTCGATCCAGAAATAGGCGTATACCAGCATCCAGAAGGCGTACATCGCCACGACCTTCTTGAGCCATATCATCAATGAACGCGAGCGAATCACGCTGATGAAAAAGTATCCGCTGACCATCATGAAAATGGGCACCACGATGCGAAACAGACCCTGCACGGTCAGCTGATAGCCCAGATCGCTGTACCCCCAGAGCACACCGGCATGCGAGATGACCACGATTACGGCCAGTGTCAACTTGAGTACATCCAACGAGACATTGCGCTGCATTTCTCCCTCCCTCGAACCCTGAAACGCCTTGAAATCCGGTCCACCGGCGCCGGGTATGACGTTACCTTGTCACGACGTCATAGCGTGTTTTCGGTGGCCCATCCAAAACCCGGCAATCCCAATACCGGGTACCACTGCATGCAGAAATAAAAGGCGTAGAGCGAATAAGCCGCGTAGCGCCGCCAATCGGTCAATCCCAGCGAGGCCAGTAACACCACCAGCATGCCGCTTTCAAAAACGCGTGCCGTCACGGGAAGCAGAAAGTAAGTCGACAAGTAAAAGACCAGAATAGAGGCCGCAAAAAAGTTGTTACGAAGAAACTCCTTTCCTTCCATGGAAAAAACCACGGTAAATACGACCCAGAACACAAATCCTAGCCCCGATCCACCCGAGCCCATGGCACTGTACTCGTCACTTTCCCCCTGTCTTGCACCAAGCGCGCCGGCCAGCCATATCCCCAGCGCCCCCAGCACGACGCCAATACCCACCATGTATACCATGCGCCAGATGGTCGAAATCTTGAACGTCGAAAAGGCAATATTGAGCAGCAGCAAAGCATCGATGAAAAAGAACGACGCATGCACGAACGGCGCCAGTCCGATAAAGAAAACACGCAGCGGTAAATAACGGCACCACCACCCCAGGAAGAAAAGCGTAATCCCCACTCCCTGTCGCAAATGGATAATATTGTTTTTCATGACTTGCGGCATAAGAATGAAAAGAATCAACAAAAAGGCGTATTTCGGGTAGCTCCGCAATACGAGAAACGTAACCACAAACGACGAAAAGAAAATAATGATGCGCAGCGTGTCTTCAGGCGTAAAATGCCGCGACGCCCAGATATTGAACAACAGCCAGACCGGTTCATTGGTGAGAATCGTCTTGAGGCTACTGGCTGCGTACATGACGAAAATCTCATCAGAATGCTGGGCATAGATGAGATAATTGGCACGGTCGATATAGCCGTCGATATCCAGCCCCATCAGGAACCAGGCATAAAGTCCGGCCAACACCAGGCACATCACCTTGTAACCAAACGAGCCATCAGTGGGAATCAGTATTTTCATCGTTCGCCTCGATGTGGTGCGCATGAACTCAAAGGGATCGGCGCTGCATGACACGTAAATAGGATTGAACGGCCTGGTCGAGCTCGAAGGCGCGTGCACGACGTTCAACGTCGGGACGCTCGCTCCCCTGCAAGGCCGTGGCCATCGCCTCATGCAATGCCTCGACATCGGCCACCGGCACCAGCCGACCCCAGGCGCCGTTTTCCAGAATCTCCGCCGGCCCGCTGGGACAATCGGTGCTGATCACCGGCGTTCCACAGGCCATGGCCTCGGCCAGCACGTTGCCGAAGCCTTCCCAGGCGGACGACAACACGAACAGCGCGGCCTGGCGCATCCAGGCATAGGGGTTGTCGACGAAGCCTGGAAAGGCGATGACATCCGCCAGGCCCAGCCGTGCGGCCATCGCCTCCAGCGTGCCGCGCAACTCGCCCTCGCCGAGAATCACCAGCCGTGCATCGCGATGCGTGCGCAAGGCGGCGAAGGCCTGGATCAAGGTGGGGTAATCCTTCTGGGCGGTCAGCCGTCCCACGGCAAGGATCACCGGCGGCTCGCCCGGCGCGAGCCAAGGATGCGTCAGTTGCAGGACGCTCAGCTCGCGCAGGCGCTCGGTGACCACCGGGTTGTAGATCACATCGATATGCTCACGTGGCAAAGCCAAGGATTTGGCCAGCTCATCCGCCACGCCGTTGGAGACAGCGACGATGCCGCTCGCCCAGGGATAGCAACGACGCATCAGTAACGGGATGAACCATGAACGCCCCATGGGCTCGGCACTCATGTCACGCGTCACGTTATTGTGCTCGGAGATCACCACCCGCGTGCCCACGCCCGCCAGCCGGTTGGCCCACAGCGCGACCACATTGGCGTAGTTGAGAGCCGATAACAGTACCGGCGGGCGCTCGCGGCGCAGGTAACGCACCAGCGCCGGCACGCTGTAGAGCACGCGCGGGGCGTGCAGATCGACCAAACGCACCGCTGGCGAGACGCGGCTCACGTAGGCGCCGGTGGCATTCGCCACCACCAGGTCCACCCGCCAGCCTTGCGCGGCGAGCCCGTTGGCCAGCGTCACCATCACGATCTCGGCCCCGCCGCCTTCAAGCGACGGCAAGAACAGCGTGATCGCCACGTCGCCCGGCCTCTCGTCGTCACGGGCATCCACGCGACGCGCGAGTCGTTGCTGCAGCAGACTAACCAAGGTGTTGTTTCCGAGAGATGGGCATGGGAACGCGCAACGCGCGAAGATAGCCGCGCAGTGCCTGATGCAGATCGAAGCTTCGTGCGCGCTGGCGCACGTCGGGATGCGTCTCGTCATCGAGCGTCGCGGCAATGGCCCGTGCCAATGCCGGGGCATCACCCACCGGCACCAGGCGGCCCCACTTGCCGTTCTCGAGAATTTCCGCCGAGCCGCTGGGACAATCGGTGCTCACCACCGGCGTACCGCAAGCCATGGCTTCGGCCAGCACGTTGCAGAACCCCTCCCAGGCCGATGACAGCACGAACAGCGACGCCTGGCGCATCCACGAATAGGGGTTGTCGACGAAGCCGGGCAAGGCCACGTCCTCGGCGATGCCTAGTTCCGCGATACGTGCCTCGAGCGTGGCGCGCAGTTCACCCTCGCCAAGGATCACCAGCCGGGCGCGGTGAGTTCGACGCACTCTCGCGAAGGCCTCGACCAGGGTGGCGAAGTCCTTCTGCACGGTGAGCCGCCCCGCCGCGACGATCACCGGCGGCTCGCCCTCGGCCAGCCAGGGATGCACGATCGGCGCCTCGGCCAACCGGGGCAGATTGGAGTTGATCGGGTTGTAGACCACATCGATGCGCTCCCGGGGGAGACGCACCGTCTGTGCAAGATCATCTGCCACCCCGCCGGAGACCGCGACGATGGCGTCCGCCGTGGGATAGCTCAGACGCATCAGCCACGGCACTACCCGTTCGTACCGGTCGCTCGACAGATCGCGCGACAGCGTATTGCGCTCCGAGACCACCAGCCGGGTGCGTGTGCACGCCAGCTTGCGCGCCCAAAGTGCGATGATGTTGGCGTGATTGAGCGCCGACAACAAGGCGTGGGGACGCTCGCGACGCAGGTAACGTACCAGCGCCGGCAGGCTGAACAACACGCGAGAAGCCCCGAGTTCCACCAAGCGCACGCGCGGCGAGACATCCTCCAGATACGCGCCTTCGGCGGCGACCACGACGAGGTCCACCGACACACCGCTTGCGGCGAACCCGTTGGCGAGCGTCACCATCACGCGTTCCGCGCCGCCGCCCGCCAGCGAAGGCAAAAACACTGCAATACGCTTGTCGTCATCTTTCATTTGGCCGTCCGTCGCTTGGCGAAAACACGATCGCGCACGTTCGCCACGTTCATCGAAAACACGCTAACGGTATAAACCGTTGCTCCCCACAGGACCTGCTCCGCCAGGGCCAAGGCACCGCTCGCCTCGCGCAGCGGCCACAGGCAGGCCACCATGATGGCGCCGCTCAGCAGCACCTTGAGGTTGTCACGCGTGATCAGGGAGATCGCGAACAGCCGCCGCCCCAGCAACACGCTCAGCGCCAGCGCCACGCCGTACGCGATCACCGTGGCGTAGGCCGCCCCCACCAGGCCGAATGCCGGAATCAGCAACAGGTTGAGTGCCACGTTGACCAGCGCCGCCCCGCCGCTGATCCACACCTGATAGAAGGTCTTCTCGCTCAACTGGAAGGCGAGATCGAAATGGAAGGCGCGAATGCCGCACATGAAGATCGCCAGCGCGACCCACGGCACCAGCGGTGTAGCTCCGGCATGGAACGCCTCGCCCAGCATCAGAGCGACGATCTGCGGCGCCAGCACCACAAAGCCCAGCGTCACCGGGATCGCGATCAACAACAGCAGACTGCCGTTGCGGTCGAGCTGTTCGCGGGCCGCCTCGCGTCCGTGCTGCTCGAAAGCGCGCACCACCAGCGGATACGCCGCCAGGTTCACCGTCACCAGCAAGAGACTGATGACCTGCGCGACCAGGTCGTAGCCGGCGGTGTAGACCCCCACCGCCTCGTTGTTCAGCAGTGCCGCGAGCAGAAAGCGGTCCGAGCTGGAGACCACGAACTCCAGCGCGAAGGTCGCGGTCAACGGCAGCCCGTAGACCAGCAGCGGCTTCAAGTCCGGTATCAGCCCCAGCGAAACGCGCGTTCCCCGCCACATGGAGGCTCCCAGTACGACCACGGCGGCAAGCATGCCCACCAGCATCGCTACTAGAGGCCCGAAGGCCCCGAACCCCCAGGTGATCAGCAACACCCCAAGGCCCAATGCGATGACCGCTCTCAGACCTGTCATCAGGCCATAACGCAGCGGGTTGAGCTGGCTGCGCATCAGTTCGAGGCTGAGCTCGAAGCCCGCCTGCACCCAGATCAGCGGCACCGCGATCAGCACCAGGGTTCTCAGCGCCTCGTCCGACAGCGCCAGCCAGACCGTCACGCCGGCTACCCCGGTCAGCGACGCCACACTGGCATATGCCAGCAATAACGTGCTCAGCAAACGCCGAGGATCGTCCAGGTTGGCCGGGAAGAACCGCAGCAACGACAAGCGGATCCACTGGAAACACACCACATTGACCAGCCCCACCCACACCACGACCAGGGCGTAGATCCCGTAATCGCTGGGCGACAGCAGCCGGGTGTAGATCGCGATCGCCAGGAAATTCAGCAACCCCGGCACACCCCGCGCCAAGCCGTAATAAGCGGTATAGCGAATCAGCAAGGTTTACTCCTCGAACGCGTCTCGCATGCCTCACGGCCCTCAAGGGCCGATCGGCGGAACGCAGGGTCAGCGTCAGGAAAGAATTAGCGGTAGGAATAGTTGTAATAACCATAGGTGTACGCCGTGGCCGCCTTGCGCTCCAGGCCATTGAGGATCGCGCCCTTGACGCGCACCCCGCCGGTATCCAGCCGCCGCATCGCCAGCTCGATTTCCTTGGGAGGATTGAGCTGGAAGCGTGCCACCATCAGCGTCGTGCCCACACGCTTGCCGATGACCGTGGCATCCGTCACCGCCAGCACCGGCGGCGAATCGACGATCACCAGGTCATAGCGCTCGCTGGCCTTGGCCAGAAGCTCGGTGAAACGCTCTGAGGCCAGCAGTTCCGAGGCATTCGGCGGTACCACGCCGCGTGCCAGATACTCGAGACCCTCGATGCTCTCCACCGGGCGCACCATTTCTTCCAGCGTATGGCGGCCGGCAAGAATCTCGCTCAGGCCATCCTCGGAGGGGCCCTTGAAGATCTTGTGCATCTGACCCTTGCGCATGTCGCCGTCGATCACCAGCACGCGCTGGCCGTTCTGGGCGCACACCGCCGCCAGGTTGGCGGTGATGAAGCTCTTGCCCACCGCCGGGCTGGGGCCGGTGATCATCAAGCGGTTGTCGGTACTGTCCAGCATCGCGAAGTGCAGACTGGTACGCAGGCTGCGCAGCGCCTCGACGGAGACATCCAGCGGGCGATGCCAGGCCAAAAGCCCGGCCGGCACGCTCTGCGAACGCCCGCCGCGACGAATGCGACGGCTGAGACGGCTCTGGTCGTCGGATTTGGGCACGATGGCGTAGACCGGCAGGCCCAGTTGCTCGAGCTGGTCGGGGCTTTCCAGACCGCGATTGAACATCGCGCGCAGCATCACCACCGCCACCGCGAAGGCCGCGCCCAACACCGTCGCCAAGGCGATGATCATGATCTTGTTGGGCGCGACCGGCCGCGGGAACGACTCGGAGTCGTCCAGCACCCGCACGTTGCCCACCGTGCTGGCCTCGGCGATCTGCATTTCCTGAACCTTGTTGCGCAACTGCACGTAGATCTCTTGATTGACCGAGACATCGCGCTGCATGCGCAGCACTTCCTGCTGGGTTTCCGGCATGCTGTTGATACGCTCTTCCAGCGTGTTCAGCTCTCCCTGGAGCTGCGCTTTCTTCTCCAGCAGGGCCGCGTAGGTCGGGTGGCTGGGCGTGAAGCGCCGTGAAATCTCGGCTTCGGAAAATTCGAGTTCGTTGAGCTGGCTTTCCAGATTGACCACGCGGTCGAGCACCGACTGGGTCTCCATGGAAATGTCCACGCTATCGTTTTCGGAGCGATAGGCATTGAGCTGCTGCTCGGCCGCGGCGAGCTCGCCACGCACCTCGGGTACCTGCTTGCTCAGAAACTCCAGGCTCTTGCGCGCCTCCTCGGACTGGCGCTGGATGTTCTGTGTGACATAGATGTCGCCGATGGTGGCCAGCACTCGCTCGGCCAGGGCCGGCGACGGGTCAGTCAGGCTCCAGGCGATGATGCCGGTGCCGTTGCCCTGCTCGGCGACGCCGAAGTTGTTGCGCAATTGATCGACGGCCACCACGCGCTGGGCATGGGTCAACTTGAAGGTCGCCCCCGGTGCCGCCGAGATCGACTCGACTTCCACGCCCACCGACCCACCGAGAAAACTCGTCTCCTCGCCGACGACGCCCTCGCCCAGGCGCTCGCCGCGGTAATGCAGGGCAAAGCGGGTCTCGTCGAGCACTTCGAGGGTAAAGGTCTTGCCCAGATACTCATCGGCCACCGGCATGCCGGCGAGCTTGATACTGTCGTCGCCCCAGGCGTAGCCCCAATCCTCGGCGAACGCGGGCGCGGCGATCTGATGGCGCTGCAGGAACCCGCCGATGACCGGTACGCGCACCGGTTCGACGCGGATGTCGAGATTGAGCAAATCCACCGCGCGGCCAAGTACCATGCGCGATTTCATGATTTCCATTTCCGCGCGCGAGGGCGGCAGCTGTGGCATCATGGCGGACGCCGTGGCGTCCGCGAGCGGATTCTTGGGGGTCTTGGTTTCCACCTGGACCAGCGACTTGGCTTGGAAAATTGGCTTCGAGAAGAAGGCATACGCCGTCCCCACGAGCGCGAACAGCACGATCAGACTGATCACCATTCCCTTGGCGTCGAACAACAGGCCCAGGATGCGTCCCAGTTCCATGTCGTTGTCGGACTTGCTGGTTTGTGGGGCAGGTACATTGAGATTCATAGAATTCCCACTCCATGAGAATGTGGGTATCGAGGACCACCGCTGGCGCCTAGCGACAAGCGGTGGCCTCGAAACAATGACGACTTACTCGTTGTTTTCGATGTCCTGGATGTCACGCGTGGCCTGCGTCAGCTGGTAGATCGCCGTCACGCTGGGCAGGATCTGGCTGATGACGCGGTTCCAGCGAGCGATCGGTGCGGCGGTGACATACACCACATCGGTGGGCTGCAGGATGAATTCCGACCCCAGCACGAAGGAGATCGCGTTCTTGGCGTTGAGCTGGTAGACGGTGGCGAAGGTGTCGCTTTCGACATCGTGATTGCGGCGAATCACGAAGATCCCCGAGGCGTCGGCGCTGTTCTCGTTGATGCCGCCGGCCTGGGCCAAGGCATTGGTCAACGACAGGCGCTCGCTCGGCATCGGTACCGCGGTCGGTGTATTGACCTCGCCCATCACGTAAACCTGCTGGTTGCCGACCACTGGCACATGCAGCACGTCGCCGTCCTGGAGCAACAGGTTCTGCTCGAGATTGCCGTTGACCAGCATGTCGTATACCGACAGGTGGATTTCCTGCCCATCACGCGTCAGCACGACGTCGTGCCAATCGCCGCCCTGGGTCAGGCCACCGACATTGCTCAAGGCATCCAGCACGGTGAGCGGAATGTTGGTGATCGGCTGGGCACCGGCACGCTCGACCTGGCCGGTGACGTACGCCTTCTGCGCATTGAAGGCGGCGACCTTCACGTCCACCTGGGGCTGAGCGATATAGCCTTCGAGGCGGCGCTGAATCTCGCTGCGGACATCACGCACGGTGCGTCCCGCGACATCCACGGTGCCGATGTAGGGATAGAAGATGGTGCCGTCCGAGTGCACCACGTTGCCGGATTCTTCCGCACTGCGTTCACTACCGGCCGGAATGGTCAACTCTGGGTGATCGTACACCACCACACTGAGCACATCGCCACGACCGATCATATAGTCATAGCCTGGAATGCTTTCAGGCACGGCATTCTCGGTGTATTCGCGCAGTGATTCACTCAGCTCATCCTCCGTCGCGGCCAGCGTCTTGACCAGGCTCGGCGTGATCGGCTTGACCTCGATGTTCTCGGAAAGGTCCTCCCCCTGCGTGTCATAATCGATATGCCCACCGGGTGCGAACGCACAGCCCGAGAGCGCCACCATGAAAGAAAGCCCCAGCAGCGGCTTTCTCCATCCCGAACGAGACTCGTTGCGGCGTACAGTCATGCCGATTCCCTCACTCAATGTGATCAGATAATTGTTTTGGCCACGCTACCGCCCTGGAGCGACACCGAATCTCCTGGGCCATAACCGTCAATTGTCGAAACGTCTTGTCGAAACGCTTTTCGTTGTAAAACGCGCTCTCTTGAACACGCTTTTTCAGGAAAACGCTTCTCGCACTCGACGCTTCTTTTAAACCGCTTGTTGCCAAAACGCTTCCCGCCGAAAAGCGCCTTTACAAAACGTTTCGGCGCGGCGCACTCACTACAATCCAAAAAGGGTGCACCGAAAGAAAACCGCACTGCTTTTACAGGTACTTCCCTTTAAAAAAGGGGGCATTTACCGGAAAGACATTGCGCGTTTCCTGATTTTCATTCTATTCACTGTGTAACTCTGTATAGTCTGAATTTACACAATGTTTACAATGGATTTTACTGGTTGCCGGACCGTGCCTTTTAACCACCAAACCCATCATCAAGTACGAATAATCAACCTCGCACGAGAATGAGAAAACTCATTCTCAAATTAAAACGCCTCCGCGTAAGACGGAGGCGAGAAACCCTTTTCGATTATCGTGCGGGCACGCCTCAGCGAGCCCCGAACCCGGTGCTGATCGTCTTCAACGTGCGCAGCAAGATCAGCACGTCGAGCCAAAGCGAGAAATGCTTGATGTAATAGAAGTCGTACTGCAACTTGATGGCCATGTCATCGACTTCCGCCGCATAGCCCTGCTCGACCTGCGCCCAGCCCGAAATCCCCGGCCTGACGACACGCCGGTAGCTAAAAAGCGGTATGTCCTGCTCGTACCACTGAGAGAGATCCACCGGCTCGGGACGCGGACCAATGAAACTCATGTCGCCCTTGAGCACGTTGAGCAGTTGCGGCAGCTCGTCCAGGCGGTACTTGCGGATCACCCTGCCCACTGGCGTGATGCGCGGATCATCCTCACCGGAGGCGAACTCCTTTCCCTTCATGTCACAGTACATGCTGCGGAACTTGTAGATTCGAAACGGCCGGCCGCGATGTCCCATCCGCCATTGCAAGAAAAACACCGGCCCCGGGCTGTCGCGGCGGATCGCCCATGCCGTGGCGAGCATGATGGGCGCCAGCAACGGCAACAGCAGCATGGCACCGCAGATATCAAGACCCCGCTTGCAGGCGCTATAAAAGGGCGAGGGCAACCAGGAGACCAGCTCCGTATCCGCCAGGTGTTCGTACTTCACGCGGCCGGTGCGCGACTCATCGATCTGCTTGATCTGGTACACGGGAATGCCGTGCAAGGTGCACTTGGTGAGAAACCGCACCCACTCCTGATTGAGTTCATCGCTGCGCAGGTCGGCGATGATGCCGTCGATACGCTGTGCGCCCAGGCGCGGTACTTCAAGCCGGTACAGTCGGCTCTCCTCGGTCTCGGTGAGGTCGCGCGCCTCGCCCAGCGGAACCACGGCAAAGCGCGGGCGCCTTAATCGCTGTGCCGCCGCATAGCCGACCAGGAACCACAGCAGGCTTGCCGCGTAGCCGCCCAACAGCACACGTTCGTCGACAGGCGCCACGCCAAGCAGCAACGCCCAGGTCAACGCAAATACTGCACTGACCAGCGGCACGACATAGACAGCTGCCTGCGTCCCGGGGAAACGCGTCATGCGATTCAAGACGAACAATGTGATCAGGAATGCCGCCCCCACCGCCCATAGCGTCGTGGCAAGGCCCGGCGGGAGGTCGCGCCAGAAGCCCTCGCCGTGCACCACCAACGGCGGCACCATCACGACCGATGGCAAGCCCACGATGAAGTGAAACGGCATGCCCATCAGGCACTGCTCGTACCAGCGTGAGTGGCGACGTTCGTAACGCGTGTCTAGCGCTTGGCCACTCGCCGCCAACGACTCACCGCCCCCCCAGGCAGAACGATCCAGCTTCTCGAACACTTTATGCTTATTTAACATGATTGACGCCACCTTTTTTAGGGTCCCGAAATGCCCTTCAAAGAGCATGAAGCAACCGGGTATTCGCCAAACAAGTTACAAAGCGTTCATATTTATAGCCAGACGATTTTAATAGTAAATACGCCCCATATTATTCATACAAAAGAAGACAAAATCGCAGGTAAAAAACCAGTCATAAAATACGCGCAATGCACTCTCAGCCACTAGCACCAGGATTTTCACCAAATAT
The DNA here is from genome assembly GCF_039830575.1 of Chromohalobacter sp. Taxonomy (NCBI): domain Bacteria; kingdom Pseudomonadati; phylum Pseudomonadota; class Gammaproteobacteria; order Oceanospirillales; family Halomonadaceae; genus Chromohalobacter; species Chromohalobacter sp. The sequence continues at coordinate 131,202 of NZ_JBDOOX010000002.1, forward strand.
CATCAGTGCGCATCAACTGCCCCTTACAATACTTCTACAACAACCACAAAAAACAATAAAATGAGAAAATTAAGACACACAGTCGGGCAACTTTCAGCTTAACGCCCGAGCGAATCTCTCTACGCTAAACGATTATATCGGGGAGAATGTAATGGGCACTTCGAGAAGACGACTCTTGACTCGCCTACTGCAGGGCAGCGCGTTTCTGACGATTTCGCACGTGCTGCCCAGCCATGCGCAAGACACGGGCGCCGGCACTCATTCAATACGGGAAGGCAGGGAAGCTACAGGACAGGAAGGCATGCTACGTGTCGAGGCCATCACCCACATGCAAGCGCTGGATGTCGCCCGTCTTCAGGACGGGCAGCGCATCGAAGTGGCCGGCTACTACGCGGGGAATACATTGGGTGGAGGGCATTTCACCTGGTTTGCCCATGAACAGCGCGAGGAAGACGGCGGCACCTGTTTTCGTGCCCACGACCAGGCCAGTGGGCGCTTTCTTCGTGACCTCGATGGTCCACTCACGCCCGGCATGTTCGGCGCTCTAGGGGATGGCAGCGACCAATACACCGCCTTGAAGCAACTTGCCGACACCGCAAGCGCCCAACAGCGCGATGTCGTCTTTCCAGCGGGAGACTATGCCTCTTCGGGGACCGGCTTACGCTTTACAGGCATCCGCGTGACCGGCGCAGGCCCCACGCGGACGACCGTGCGTTACACCCGCGACACTCGAGGTTCGCTGGTCGAAATCAACGACGGAGCCACCCTGTCCGGCATGACGCTGGATGGCAATGTCAGCGATGATCCCGCTCACTGGAGTACCTCCAACCACGACGCCTTTACCGGCGCCTTGCCACTGGACCTCATTGGCCATGACGTCACCGTCCACGACGTGGTTTGTCGCCGCTCTCCCCTTGCCTGTCTCCGTGCGGGGGCGCGGAATTTCGTGCTTCGCGATGTCGTCGCAGAACATGCGCGCGGCAACTATGGGGACGGTTTCTTCATCGTCGACGCCCACGACGGTCTGGTCGAGCGCTGCCAGGCACGCGACTTCACGCGGATCGGATTCGTTTCCGACACCTATGGCAATAGCCCGGAGTACATCCTCAGCGAGCGCATCGACTTCATCGACTGTCTTGCCGAGAACGGCCACCACGCCAGCATCGATTACGGCGATGACGAATACAACGCCGGCTTCTGGGCCGAAAACAGCGATAACGTGCGCTTTATCAATTGCCGCTCACGCAATACGACGCATTACGGCTTCGTCGCCACCACCGGGCGCGTTCCGACGCTGGGTTTCGGACACTTTACCCTGCGCGGCTGCATCGCCGAGACCACGGGCGATGGATACGTCCTCAGCGATTTGCGCAGCATTCCCGTGCGTCACACCGTCGACGACTGCCTCGCACGCGACGTCGCCAGGGGGTTCTGCATCGAAATGGGGCTCGCAGCCAGCCGTTTCACAGGGCAACGCCTGACCACACACCTGCGCGGAAGACGCCGCAGTGGCAACACGCTGTCGCTCACCGGCGATGGGCACATCGATATCCGCCATCTCGATGAAACCTGGCAAACGTTCCACCCTCGTCGCCATGAGAGCATTCGGGCCAGCTACGCATCGGTCGTCGCGGCCGACGGCTTCAAAGGAGATTTGCATCTCGCCCATTTCCAGAGCCGACACGGCGAGACCGATGAGCCCGCCGCCGTAGGCTTCAAGCTCATTGGCCAATCGCACCTGCGCGATTTCACGCTGAGCGGCACCCATGCACAGCTCTTTCATGTCCCCGCCGAGCGCATCAGCCTGCACGACTGCGAGATTCCCAGCGGCTGGGTCAAAGCCTTCAACGCGCTAGACGTGGATGCCTGCCGGCTCGGCGACGGCGTACCCCGCTTCGACATCTTCGATACCACACAGCATCATCGTTACCGTCACTGTCGGTTCGACTTCACGCCCGGCGGCGGGCACCTCTACCTGCACAACAGCGACAAGCGCAATTCACGACATGTGGTGCACTTCGAGCAGTGCCGTTTCAAGAAAGACCTTGCCCGGCACGGCAGCATGATCACTCTGGACGCAGCGCCCGGTGTCTTCATGGCCGATGAGAGCAACTACCTCACCTTCCACAACTGCACCTTCGAGAACACCGGCAGCGCCACCGATACCCCCGCAATACAAACCTTGCAACGCCCACCACAGGCCTCGCTGACCGGGCACGGCAATCGCAAGAACGCCGCCATCGGCGCTCTGACCGCCTTCGAACTCGACGACGGCCTCATGGCCGACGGCTAACACCGCGACGCACCAGCCCCGGAAACGCAAACGGCCCCGACAGGGGCCGCCTTGCATGATCTGTTATTTAGAACGCTTTTCTTCTTTTATTCGAACACTACCCGCTTCGATACTCCAGATGACGGAGATGAACAGTCCCCGGTGGCGATTGTTCATCATGCCCGCCATGACAACGGCGTTCATGAAAACCTGGTTCATTGAAACCTCATTTATTACAACAACAGGACAACACCATGAAACTCTCCCTGCTCCTCGACTGGCGCTTGCACGTCCTGGTGGCGGTGGCCTCCCTGATCTCGGAAGCCATCGGCATCATCAAGATCCCTCTCGGACCCGGCAGTTTGCTGCTGTTGCCGCTGTTCTACGCCTTCATCATCGGCCTGCTGGTCAACCCTCACCTCTTTTCGGCGACCTCAAGAGTGGTGCCGGTGAAACTGAGCGAGGCGGCGGCGCCGATCATCCTGCTGTCGATCATGCCGTTCATCGCCCGGTTCGGCTCCACGATCGGCCCGGCCATCGAACAGATTCTCAGCGCGGGCCCCGCCCTGATCCTTCAGGAACTGGGGAACCTGGGCACCATGCTGATCGCCATGCCGTTCGCAGTGCTCGTCCTGAAGATGGGACGCGAGGCCATCGGCGCGACGTATTCCATCGCACGCGAGCCCAACATCGCCATCATCTCCGACAAATACGGGCTCAAGGGCCCCGAGGGCATCGGGGTCATGGGCGTCTATGTCGTGGGCACCATGTTCGGCACCCTGTGGTTCGCCCTCATGGCCGGGTATCTGACGACGCTCGACATCTTCGATCCCCGCGCCCTGGCCATGGCCTGCGGCGTGGGCAGCGGCAGCATGGTAGCGGCCTGCTCGGGCGCCATCGCCGGGGCCTTGCCGGCCATGCGGGATGAGCTGCTGGCCTTCGCCGGCGCCAGCAACCTGCTGACCTACGCCACCGGCCTGTATATCTCGCTGTTCATCGCCCTGCCGCTGGCGGAGCGCATCTTCAAATGGTGCTCCGGCCGACGCGTGGCGCAATCCGCGGGTGCCAAGGCGACGGTGGAGCCGGACCTTGCCACGCCCCCGAGCGCGGAAGAGCGCCCCGAGCGCCATCTCGGCCAGACCGCCATCGTGATGGCCGTGGTATGCGCGGTGGCCTGGGTCAGCAACACCATCAACGGTGGCTCCCTCCTGGAAGCCTTGCCGGGCATGGTGATCCTGTATGCCATGACCATGCTGGGGCTGCTCATCACGCGCTTCGCGCCCTTCTACCTGCCCGGCGTGGCCTGGGTGTCGCTGGTCAGCATCGCCGTGACCCTGCCCTGGTTCCCGGGCAACGCCTGGATCGTGGCGCAGCTTCAATCCGTGAGTTTCCTGGCCATCGTGACGCCGGTACTCGCCTATGCCGGCTTGGCGCTCTCGCCCCGCGAGTTCACCATGTTCCGCCAGGTGGGCTGGAAGCTGATCATCGTGTCACTGCTGGTGTTCACGGGCACCTTCATTGGCTCGGCGGTCGTGGCCCAGGCGCTTTTGTAACGGCATGAAGGAAGACAAGGAGGCCCTTATGACGACCGTCACCCCCACATTGCTGCGCGAATGGCGCCATGAATTTCATCGCCGGCCGGAAACCGCCTTCGAGGAACATCGCACCAGCGCGCGCATCGTCGAGGTTCTCGAGGACGCCGGTATCGAGAAGGTCACCGGCCTCGGCGGCGGCACCGGTGTCGTCGCCTGGGTGGACGGTCGCCATGGCGGCGAGCGCGCCATCGGGCTGCGCGCCGATATCGACGCCCTGGACGTGCTCGAAGCCAATGACGTTCCCCATGCCTCGACGACGCCCGGCAAGATGCACGCCTGCGGGCACGACGGCCATACCACCATGCTGCTGGGCGCGGCCTGTGCCCTCGCCGAGGCGCCCGACTTTGCCGGCCGGGTGTACTTCATCTTCCAGCCGGCGGAAGAAAACGAAGGCGGCGGACGCGTCATGGTCGAGGAAGGCCTGTTCACGCGTTTCCCGATGGAAGCCGTCTACGGCGTGCACAACTGGCCGGGCCTGGCGGTCGGCGAAGCCGCCGTCCATGACACGGCGGTCATGGCGGCCTTCGATGTCTTCCGCGTGAAACTCATGGGGCACGGCTGCCATGCCGCCATGCCGCACCTGGGCAAGGACGTGGTACTGGCGGCCTGCCAACTGGTCAATCAGCTGCAGGGCATCGTCAGCCGGGAAACCCCGGCGCACCAGACCGCCGTGATGAGCGTGACCCAGTTCCATGCCGGGGATGCCTACAACGTCATGCCCGAAACCGTGGAGCTGTGCGGCACCGTGCGCTGCTTCGACCCCGAGCTGCGCGACCACCTCGAAACGCGTTTTCGGCAGGCGATCGCGGCCATGGCCACCTTCCATGGCCTGGAGGCCGACATCGACTACCAATCGCGCTACCCGGCCACCTTCAACACCCCCGCGCACGCCGCGCGCTGTGCCGAGGTGCTGGAAACGCTGCCGGACATTCGCCGGGTTCATCGCGACCTGCCACCCTCCATGGCATCGGAGGACTTCGCCTTCATGCTCCAGCAGCGCCCCGGCGCCTATATCTGGCTGGGCAACGGCGAGAACAGCGCGTCGCTGCACAACCCGCATTACGACTTCAACGATGCCCTGGCGCCCATCGGGGTGGCGTATTGGGCGGCGCTGGCGAGAACACTGCTCGGCAACGGTGAACGAGACGCGCCCTGACGAGGCGTCCATACCCAGCGAACACCACGTTTTCCATGCCATTTGCCGTGCCTCCCGAGGCATGGCCCGGCGCCCCGATGCCGGTTTTCGGCGCCGGCGGCGCGAACGAGCACGATACGAACGACCGCTATGCAATCAACAACAACGCGAGCAACCCATTCGCAACAACGACAAACCTGGAGCTGGCATGAACAAAGTTGGCATGAACACAGATGACATGAACATCGTCGTGATCGGTTTAGGACAAATGGGCGGCAACATGGCGATGACCCTGCATGCCGCCGGTTTCACCGTCACGGGGACGGACGTCACCGACGCGGCGCGGGACAATCTGGCAGCCCGTGGGCTTTCCGTCGCGCCCCTGGACGCCCTGCCCGAGGCTGACGTCTACCTGCTCTCGCTGCCCACCTCGGCTCATGTCCGCGAGGTCATCGAAGCCTCGCCCGGGCTCCTGCAGCGGGCCCCGAAGGGCAGCGTCATCGTCGATACCTCGACCAGCGACCCGGCCGTCACCCGCGAGCTGGCCGGAAAGGTGGTCGAGGCCAGCCTCGAATGGCTCGACGCGCCGGTGAGCGGTGGCCCGGCGGGCGCGGCATCCGGCACCCTCGGCATGCTGCTGGGCGGTGAGTCGGCCACCATCGAACGGCTCGCTCCCATGCTCGAGGCGATGTCGGCACGCCATACCCACGTCGGCCCGGCGGGCAGCGGCCATGTGGTCAAGCTGGCCAACAACTATCTCTGCGCGGCCCATCTTCTGACCACGGCCGAGGCCGTGACCCTGGCGGCCCGCGCCGGCGTCGACCCGGCTGCCTGCCTGGCCGGGCTGAACAGTGGCTCCGGGCGCAGTGCCGTCAGCGAGGTCAACTTCCCCAAGTGGATTCTCTCCGACGCCTTCGACTCGGGATTCACCACCGGCCTGATGCGCAAGGACCTGCGCCTGGCGCGCGACGCCGCCAGCAACATGGGGCTGCCGCTGGAACTGCTGGAACGGGTCGTGACGCGCTGGCATGACGACTCCGTCAACCTGCCCGACGCCGCCGACTTCAATCGCATCACCGACACCATCCTGGCCCAGGCACGGACGGATGCCCCCTTCCCGAATCAGGAGGAAACGCAATGAATGCCCTCAACACCACGGCCGTCGATCGCCTCACCGAGCTGCTGGCCACGCTGGGCATGCAGGCCGGCATGAATATTAATACCCCCCTGAGCAACTGGGTCGGGGGGGAACTCGCACCCGGCCAGGGCGAGCGCATCGAACTGCTCGATCCCGTGACCGGGCTGCCGCTGATCGAGTATCGCGATGCCGGCGCCGAGCGGGTGGCCAGCGCCGTGGAAGCGGCCACCCTCGCCCAGCAGGAATGGATGTCGCTGACGGCCAGCGAGCGCGGCCGCCGCATGACCACGGCGGCCTGGGCGCTACGCGGCCACGAAGAGACTCTCGCCCAGCTGGAAAGCGTGGTCGCGGGCAAGCCCATTCGCGACTGCCGGGGCGAGGTGAACAAGGTCCGCGAGATGTTCGAATACTATGCCGGCTGGTGCGACAAGCAGCACGGCGACGTAATTCCCGTCCCCACCTCGCACCTCAACTATGTGCGTCATGTGCCCTATGGCGTGGTCGGTCAGATCACCCCATGGAACGCCCCCATGTTCACCTGCGCCTGGCAACTGGCCCCGGCGATCGCCGCCGGCAACGGGGTCGTGCTCAAGCCCTCGGAAATGACGCCCTTCTCGTCGGTGGCCATCGCCATGCTGCTGGAGCGCAGCGGCTTGCCCAAGGGGCTGATCAACATCGTCAATGGCGTCGGCCCCACCACGGGCGCGGCACTCACCGGGCATGACGGCATCAGCAAGCTGGTGTTCGTCGGCTCCCCCGAGAGCGGCCGCCGCATCGCCCAGGCCGGCGCCGAGCGTCTGGTGCCCAGCGTGCTGGAGCTGGGCGGCAAGTCGGCCAACATCGTGTTCGACGACGCCCGGCTCGACGATGCCGTGGCCGGCGCGCAGGCCGCGATCTTCGCCGCCGCCGGGCAGAGTTGCGTCGCGGGGTCGCGCCTGCTGGTGCAGCGCGAGATGTTCGAGGTGGTCTGCGAGCGGCTGGCACGCGCCGCCAGCGAGATCCGCGTGGGGCTGCCCAGCGACGAGGCGACCCAGATGGGCCCGATACAGAACGCCAAGCAGTACCGGCACATCACCGCGATGATCGACACGGCCCGCCAGCACGGCGCGCGTCTCTTGTGTGGCGGCCAGCGCCCGGCGGATTTGCCGGCGGACGCCGAGGGCTATTTCCTGGCGCCCACAGTGCTGGCGGATGTCACCGAAGAGATGGCGATCGCCCGCGAGGAAGTGTTCGGCCCGGTGGTGGTGGTCATGCCATTCGACAGCGAAGAAGACGCCGTGCGCCTGGCCAACGCCACGCGCTTCGGCCTGGCCGGCGCCGTCTGGACCCAGGACCCGGCACGCGCCCATCGCGTCGCCGCGCGCTTGCGGGCGGGCACGGTATGGATCAACAGCTACAAGGCGATCAATGTCATGTCGCCGTTCGGCGGCTTCGGCGACAGCGGCTTCGGGCGCTCCAGCGGCCTGGAAGGACTCAAGGAATACACCGTGGCCCAGAGCGTCTGGGTGGAAACCGCCCCCACCGCCAGCGTCGCCATGGGCTATGGCAGCAGCGTGGGCTGACGCCGACGAACCGGCTGCCGCCCATTCGCCTGGGCGGCGGCCGGCCTCACTGACTGGTGCCGTGCCGTGAATTGAACGCCCGCATCCAGCGCTCCAGGTGGCGCAACAGCTGCAGCCCCGCCTTCGGCATGCGCCGCCCCACCCGGGTGATGATGTGCGCATGCGCCTGGCGAAAGCGTGCGCAATCGACGGCCCGCGCCACCAGCGCCCCGTCCTCCAGCTCCCGGGCGGCCGCGAAGGCCGGCAGCAGCGTGAGGGTGAGTTCCGACCTGGCCGCATGCAGCAGCACCGCAAGCGAGTTGGTCTGCATCGTGACGTGCTGCCCCAGCCCCGCCTCGCGAAAGCCCTCGTCGACCAGCTGACGCACCCCGTGGCCGGTGCGCCACAACGCCATGGGATGTTCGCTGAGCGTGGCGAGAGGCAGTTCGTTCTCGACAGCCGCCAGGGGATGCGAGGGCGACATCAACGCCACCAGCGGCTGACGGCTGGAATGCCAGAAACGCAGTTGCGGATGCAGCCGCTCGTGGTACATCAAGCCGATATGGGCCTCGTCTTCGACCACTGCCTCGATGATGTCGCTGGTACTGCCGGTATTCACATCCAGACGCCCCCCACGATAGCGCTCGGTAAAGGTGCGCAGCGGCGTATCGAGCAGATCCCCGACGAAGCCTTCCCCGACCGTCAGCGAGAGATGACCGGTTTCCAGCCGCTGGTAGGCATCCAGCGTCTCGCTGAAACGATCGTCGAGTGCCGCGCGCTTGCGGCAGTAATCCAGCAGCATCTCCCCCACCGGTGTCGGCACCACGCCTTGTCGCGAACGCTCCAGCAGCGGCGCACCCAGCGCCTCCTCGATCAAGGAAAGCTGACGACTGACCGCCGACGGCGCAATGTCCAGCCGCACTGCCGCCTGACGCACCGAGCCCGCCTCGATCGTTACCTGGAAGTACACTAGCCGCTGGTGGGGGATATCCATTGCTCACAGCCCGATCGGTTGCCTGACAGAACGCAAACGACAGTATCTCAGTGTCAGGCATCGCCGTCACCGCCACGCTGGCACCGACGCCCGCCCCAGAAACGCAAACGGCCCCAGAAAGGGGCCGCGATTCATTCGGGTTGGCAGGTAGGCTAGACTTAAATGATCAAATATACATACAAAACACCCTACGGTGACTGTCATGCCACAAGGTTCCGTCTTTCACTCCCAACGCCATCAAACCATACGACTACCCAGGGAAAGCGCCTTCCCCAAAGGGGTAAAGCGTGTCGAGGTCATCTCCGTCGGCCGGACACGCATCATCACCCCGGTAGGAGAATCATGGGATAGCTGGTTCGACGAACCTGGCGTCACGGCAGATTTCGTGCCCACGCGTGAGCAACCTGAGGATCAGCGACGGGAAGCGGTCTAAGGCTGAAATACATGCTAGCCCCCTATGTGCATTCATACGACCAAGAACGAGCCTTTCGCCCCATGTATAGCTTATAGCGTTACAGTGTAGACAGGGGCGTTACACCATGCCAGAATGTGCTTGTTCAGGCAGTAATTCATATCTTCATCATACAGGTAATGAACATGAGCCAAGTTGTAGAGGCGCGCACTAAATTGTTGCCTCTCAATATGCGCGTTGAGAGTAGAAAACGCGCCCTCATCGACAGGGCCGTTGCAGAATGTGGCGGTGATCGGACCAGCTTCGTGCTGGATGCTGCATGCCGTCGAGCCGAGGAAATTCTAATGGATCGGCGCATGTATGTGATGGATGACCGCTCGTTTGAGGCCTTCGAGAGAGCACTAGAGACCCCTATCGAGGAAAATCCGTGTGTCATGAAACTGATGAATCGCAAGAAGCGCTGGGACAAGACGTAATCGAGGTGGCGGATATTGAGCCTCCCGTCGTTATCAATGAGCATCACGACGTCGATAAATTTGACTGTGGCCGTAACAGCCTCAACGATTTCTTGAAGGCTCGGGGCCTGAAAAACACCAAGCGCCAAGCCACGACGACATATGTCGTTTGTTACGCGGGAACGAACCAAGTGGCGGGCTATATCTCGTTGGCGACGGGATCGGTGCTGCGGGAAGAAGCCCCCAAGAGCATGCGGCGCAACATGCCCACCGAACTCCCTGTCATCAAGCTGGGAAGGCTGGCGGTAGACCATCCTTGCCAGGGGACGGGGCTCGGTAAGGACTTGCTGGCCGAAGCTATCGAGCGATCCTTGCTCGCGGCTGGACATGTTGCAGCGCGTGCCCTGGTCGTCGACGCCCTCGACGAGGACGTGGCGGCTTTCTATAAGAAGCATGGCTTCGTCGGAAGCCCTGACAATCCCCTGATGCTGTTCGTTCCTCTGAAGACTCGAGGCGAATGACGTGTCCCATCCGCGACGAAAAAACCCCAGAAACGCAAACGGCCCCAGAAAGGGGCCGTCAGCATTGACGTGTCATGCTCTGTTCACTACAAGATCACAACTTGCCTTCCCACGCCCGCGCTGCTTTCACCAACTGCGCATGCACGTGGGTATACGCCTCGACGCTCTTGCCGTAGGGGTCGCCGATCTCGGGGTTGTCGAGCCAGCGGCCGAACAGCATGGTCTTGCCCAGGGCCGCGGGCAGCATCTCGCCCACCGCGCGCCGCTGGCCTTCCGTCATGACCAGCACCAGATCCGCCTCGCGGAGCATGACCTTGTCGAGCTGGCGTGCCACATGACGCGACAGGATATTCGCCACATCGCGCCCTTCCCCCCCCGCCAGTTCACGCGCGCGCGGCGAGACACCCTCGCCCTCGCGAGCGCCCAACCCGGCCGTGGCAATCGACTTGCCGGGCATGCTCGCCTGCAGCAACGCCGCCGCCACCGGGCTTCGGCAGATGTTTCCGGTGCACACCACTAGAATACGCTCGAACATGACAAACACACGCTCCCGCGACAGGATTCAATGCCCCATGATGCGGCCCCACGCCCCCGCCGGAAAGATGAAAAGTCTCGCCCATCAGGCATGGCCACGCTCATGTCGCGGCCGCCAACGAAAACGGCCGGCCCCGTCATCTCCGCAATCAGTTGTGCGTCCATCTCGGTGCGCGCGATCCCGCAGGTCTACCGCCGCTTGAAGACGTAATCATTGGTGGGGTCGAGTAATGCGGGATGCCTTGCGGAGTGCTCTTGCCAGAGGGCCTTCAGTCATGATTGTGTTAACGCAAGCGTCGCGCGATCACTGCGTGTCTTCTTCGCGCAGCCCTTCCACCTCGGCCACCGTCAGCCCCGTGGCCTCGGCGATCTGTTCATCACTGAGTACACCCAGCTTGATCAGGTTGCGGGCGGTCTTCTCGATGCCCCGTTGTTCGCCTTCCTGACGCCCTTCTTTACGCCCTTCTTGACGGCCTTCCTGACGGCCTTTCTCTTCCCACCGTTCAGGCCATTGCTTGATGCGTTCTGCCAGCATGTCGTGTACCTCGTGTAAATCCTGCAACTCGTTGAACTCGGGCAGTTCCATCCCCGGCGCCCGGTTGGGCAGCAGTACGCGGCGTATCCACACCACGAAGGCCCGTCGTAGCCCGGTTTGCTCGGGCGCCTTGAGCCACTCGACCAGCGTGCCCAGCACCTCCAGCATGTCTTGCTCGTCGCGATTGTGCTCCAATCGAAAGAGCGCAGCAGCCACGTTGCGCATGTGATCCGACCACTCAGGATCGCTGATGACCGCTCCTTCGTCGAGAAGCAGATAGGCCAAGTCCGGCCGATAGCGTTCGAGCCCTCCGGGTACCTGTTCGACCAGGTTCGCCACGTTTTGTGCCGCCGTCCAGCGCTTCTCCCCATTGTAGAGCACAATTGGCAATACCGGCGGTAGCTTGCCGTTGGGGGTAAAGGCCTCCTGACGAATCAAGTCCTGATAGAGCAACCCCAGGTAGGTCATGACTCGCACGGCCATGAATCTATCGACGCTCGACTGAAACTCGAGCAGCAAATAAACATAGAGCCAGTCGTCGCCCCAGCGCACTCGCCAGATGACGTCGTCCTCGCGATCTCGCAGATCTTCGGTGATATAGGAGCCGCTGACCTTCTCCAGTGTCGAGAAGTCGAGTTGTTCCACCCAGGCTTCCTTGACGAACCCGGTCAATAGATCTCTCACCATCTCAGGGTGTGAGAACAGCAACTTATAGCTGTGGTCGTGAGGGTGGTGGGGTTGACTCGCCATACGTGCTCCTGTCCCAATGCTGGAAGCTTACCGCGTTGCGGGCACCTGGGACAGGGGCTATCGCGAATAAATTCGCTCCTACTAATACATTCTCACAACCTGGGTGGGCGCCATGCCTCGCCGCGTTGATCAATGGTCGGTGAACGTGGCTACTAGCGCAACGCCCTATCGTGACGTTAGTGCGCTGCAGCGGGCTTTATGCAGCGTTCCTCTAGAGAACGTACTTCAGGAGAGAACAGGCTTCAGGGAGCGGGCTTCGCCAGATCGCTGATCTTTTCGAGATCGTAGCGCTGCGCGGTCTCGGCGGTGACCACGAAGCCGTTCTTGTCTTGCGCAGGGGCTGGTTCGAAGCCCACCAGGTCGTGTTCGGGCAGCAATGCCGACAGGGGTTGTCCGCTCGTGTCGGCGAGCGTGTTCAGCCAGCCACCCAGACTGCCGGTGTATTCCGGGAACAGGTCGATCTCGCCACTTTCGAGCAGAGGCAGATAAGTGGCACGGTTGCCGATTTCCTGCCGATGCCGGGTGGGATATCCCGCCTGGTCGAGCGCCTGGTGGTACATTTCCGCCAGGATGATGCTCTCGGCGAAGTTACCGGAGCCGACCACGATGGTGGGGCCCTCTTTTTCCGGCGCACTCTCCGCAGGCGCGGGCGCGCCGTGCTCCTTGAGCCACTCCCGGGCGATGGTCTCCGCGTCCACCCCGTCGAGCGCGAAGCGTCGGTTCATCTCGGTCAGCTCCGGGGTCGTCAGGGCGGCGCTGAGTGGATCGAGCACCTCGCCGAGCTCGGGGTAGGCGTCGCCGATGGCCTGGTGGGCCACCGGAATGACGTTTTCCGCCGGCTGGGCGTTACGATCGTCCTCCAGCAGGACGAAGCGGTCAGTGGCAAGATACCCATTGGTGGTGAAGAGCACGCCGATCTGAATGTCTCCGTTCAGAAGCGCCTCGCGCGTGCGCGGCCCCCCGGGGTCGGTGACCACGAAATCGGCGAAGCGCAAGCCGTACTCTTCTTCGAGCGCGGGCAGGCAGTACGGCTCATGAGGACACTCCTTGCCGGAGCCGAACACGAACTGGTTGGCGATGGTTTCCGGCCCGTGCTTGCTGGCCGACGCTTCCTGCTCGGCCTCACTGGCCGACAAGGAAGGCGCTGCCAGAAGCAATGCGGCCAAGGCCGTGCTGCACATCAGGGCGCTGCGTCCGGTCAGTAGCTGGTTGCTCAATTCGATCACCCTATAATATTGAAGTTGTGTGTCAGATTGTCAGGCGTTGCCGAGGCGCCGAGCCCCATCGCCGGCATCGACGTTCGACACGAAATGAGCACCCACCCTATACAGCTATCGCTGTCGTTACAAAATTCTGGGGTCCTGCGTCGCCGATGATCCGGGGCCGAGCGGCGCGTCGTAGAGATAAGGCGTCGTCGAAATGAGGCAGATGGTGCTTGTCTGGAGGCGCCGGCGGGGCCGGCGGAAAAAAGGCAGGCGTCATACAAACCGGAGAAGCCGCCATGCTACCATCCGGCTTCACACGACATCACCGACCCGCTTCCCCTATGACCGACGTGCCGCTTGTTTCCGTTATCATTCCCATGCATGGGCGATCCCACTTCATCGAAGCGGCACTGCGCAGCGTCATCGCCCAGACGCATCCCCGGGTCGAGACGATACTGGTCGACGACAACGGAGAAGGCTCCGCCAACCAGTTGGCGACGCACGAGCAGATCGCGCCCTTCCTGGGGCCCAACGTCTGCTACTGGGCGAACCCCACCAATGTCGGCGTCTCCGCGACGCGCAACAGAGGCGTTGAACTGGCCCGGGGCGAGTACGTCACCTTTCTGGACGATGACGATCTGTATTACGAGCACAAGGTCGCTCATCAGTTGCAGCACATGCTGGACCACAAGCTGGATATCAGCATCTGCTCCTTCGACCGGTTCGACACGGACGGCGAGACGCAACCGGCGAGTGCCATCCAGCCCCCCCTGACATGCGCCCAGGATGTGCTCTTCGGCGATCCCTCCCCGCATGCACCCACCATCATGATCGAGCGGGCATTCTTCCAGCGCATAGGCGGCTTCAACGAATCGCTGGCCTACCGGGAAGACCTCATGCTGGTGACACGGGCACTCAGTCACGGCGCCGCCATCGGCTCGATACCGCAGCCCCTCTTCAATTATCGGGTACACCCTGGCTTCCGGCTCTCCAAGAAGCGGTTCGCGTGCGACGAGATCGACCGCATCTACGCGATCATCGACGAGGAAGAAGCCGAACTTCGGCGCCAGTTGCGCCCGGCGGAGCGGGAACGGTTGTTGTCGGCACGCCGCTACAAGCGACTCGACGCCCTATTCAAGAACGGTTGCCGCATCCCCTTCCCGCTGCTCGCCGATACCCTGAAACACGCCCTGAAAACCGGGGACCGCAAGCGGCTGTTGCGGAGCATGTCGAAATACGTGCGTGCGGCCCTGGGGCGTAACAAGCACACGACGCCGTGTGTCTAGTCCTGAAATAGGTTGACACTTATTTCGCGTTTAAAGCGCCCGGTGCACGGCATCGGGCGTTTTGTATGTCAGGGCCAGGTGAGGCCGGTCCCGGTTATAGATCTCGACCGATTCGTTGACCATCGTGCGTGCTTGATCCAAGTCCTGAGGGCGCGTGAGCAGGAACTCCGTCTTCAGAATACCGTTCACCCGTTCTGCCAAGGCATTCTGGTAGCAGTCATAGCCATCGGTCATCGAGCACTGGATACCGTGACGCGCGTGCAGTCGCTGGTAGCGATCACAGCAATACTGGATGCCGCGGTCTGAATGATGAATCAGCGGTTGCTGATCCGGCCGCTGGCGTAACGCCTTGCGCAAGGCTTGCTCCACGTCTTCGCTACGCAAGCTCTCATGCACATGATGGCCTACGATCTTGCGCGAGTAAGCGTCAGTGATCAGGCTCACGTAGCTCATGCCCGAGCGGGTCGGCAGGTAAGTGATGTCCGCCACCCAGACTTGGTTGGGGCGACTGGCCACCACTTGGTGCGCGCCAGGCTTGAGCAGGTTGGGGTGGCGCCGGAACCGATGATGACTGTGGGTGGTCTTGTGGTAAGCCCGGCGACGTGGCACCAGCAGCCGGTGGGTGCGCAGTAGCTGGAACAGACCATCACGCCCCAGGTGCAGGCTCACGTCAGCCTGCTCGTGCAACAGATAATGGAGCTTGCGCACACCGAGCCGGGGCTGGCAAAGGCGAATCTTACGGACAAAGTCGATCACTCGCTGATCCCGGTCAGCGCGCTTTTGCATCGCCCGCTCCGCCTGATACCAAGCCTGGCGGCTGATACCCAGAAAGCGGCATGCCCTGCTGATGGTCAATCCGGTAACGCGTTCCTGCGTGAGGACTTGCCGGACCGCTTTTTTACCAAAACCCCGTGATCCTTCTCCATCACATCGACAACAGCTTCGAAGAATTGGGCTTTCTGCTCAGCCAGCCGCAGCTTCTCCTCAAGCTCCTTGATGCGTTGCTCCGGGGTCGGAGGTGACGTCGGCATGACGGGGCTCCTGGTAGGACGCTCTGTGGCGCCGGGGCTCCAGTCCTGATGACCGTAGCGACGTAGCCACTGTAGTACCGTCGATCGTCCCTGGATACCATAGCGGGCCTGAGCCTGCTTATAAGTCAGTTCGCCGCTTTCCACCTGGTCTACCACTGTCTGCTTAAAGGCCAGGGTGTAATCGCGCTGGGTGCGTTTAACTCGTTGGTTCATCACATTCTCCCAAAGTGAGAAGGGAAACGTGTCAACTCTATTCAGGACGGGTCAGTGAAATGAAAAAAGCCCCGAACCGGGGCTTTTTCGATCATGACCTGTTGGGGCTCATGGCGACTCATTGCGCCCTATACAAAGCTCATAGCAGTGCCTCGTAGCGCTCGGCGATGGCGCGCGGCGAGAAGCTCCGATAATGGCTCGGGTCGATACGTGGGGGGGCCGCGACGGCACTGGCGATCTTCTCGGCCAGGGCAGCTTCGTCGTCGCAGGCCACCAGATAGTTCGCCAGCTCTCCCGTCAGGATATCCCGCGGCCCCGAGGGACAATCGGTGCTCACCACCGGCGTACCGCAGATCAGCGACTCTGCGATCACGCGACCGAAGCCCTCGTAGTCGGAGGCCAGTACCAGCAGGTCGGCGTGACGAATGTACGGATAGGGGTTGGCCTTCTGACCGAGGAACACCACGCGCGACTCGAGCCCCAGCTCACGGACCAGCGCCTGGGCGTTTTCCAGCTCACCCTCGCCGACGAAGACCAGCTTCTGCGCGATGCCGCTCGCCTTGTAGGCGCGCAGCAGGCGGTCATAGCGCTTCTGCCGCAGCCCCAGGCGCCCCACGCTGACGATATAATCGCTTACCTCGACGTCCTGATGCATGCGACGCTCGATGTCGTCCGCATCGATGATGTTGTGAATCACCTCGCCATGGGCCGGCGTCGCCCCGTAGGCATCCAGCGATGCCAGGATGCCGTGGGAAATGGCGATGACCCGCCGGCCGCCGTACAGCCTGCGGATCTTGCGTATCGCCCTGGCCCGCGAGCCACGCTTGCCCAGCAAGGCTTCCGTAGGGTCGGTGCGAATGCACAGCCACGCCCGCGCCGCCAGCGAGGACTCGGTGACGACCCGGTGCGCGTAATACAGGTTCGCGATGACGACATCGTACGTTCTCGCCTCGTCGTGCAACCAGGCATCGAGTTTCTCGGCGTGCAAGCGAAAGCGCCGCAGCTTTTGCCAGGCATTCGCGTACTGGAAGGGAAGCGTCTTGACCGTCACGCCTTCGGGTATGTCATGCCATACCTTGTCGCTGAGCACGGCGATGGTGACCTCATGGCCGCGTTCCGCCAGCGCCCTGGCCAGGTTCAGGATGGAGATCGGTGCGCCGCCGCCACCCAGGTGGTCGGACACGAATAGAAAGGTCCCCTTGCGTTCAACCGTCAACCGCTCGCTCCATCTTCATTCAACCCCTTTTCGTTCGATCCCTTGGCCATATGGCACCGCCACCGGTCAGCGCCCTTCAATGCGCCGTCTGCGGCGTCATGACATGCGCGTCATCATACACGAGGCCTTCCGTCGACTCTTCCTTGAACCGCTGCAGGCCGGGCTCCTGCTTGTTGCTGATCCCCATGAAGTGCAGGAAGTATGCATCCTCCAACAGCAGCTTCTCCGCCTTGTTGCGACGCAGCTTGTTCAAGAACGGCACGCGCCACCACGCCCAGGTGTTGTGATAGGAGATCACATCGACGGCATCCGCCCGGCACACGAACTTGCGCGCAGTCTCCTTCACCTTCGGCGAGCGATAAAGGAAGTCCGCGTGCGTGAACCGCGCCTTGCCGGGGTTGCGGTACGGCACGAGAAAGCTGTTGAAATAGACGACGCCCTTCTTCTGCAAACGCGCATCGATGGCCGCGCTATCCGCGATCAGCAACTCGTCGATATCGAAATTGAACAGCACACCGTGTTTAGCGAAACGGTGCAGGCAGTGATTGAGCGCTCCAACCTGGGCGAACATGTTCACCGTCTTGCGAGACGGGCCGAAGGGGAAGTTCCAGCGAATGACATGGGCCTTGCCCGCCAGGGCCTGCTCAAGTTCGACGACGTTGTCGCTTCCGTTGTCGTAGATGTAGACATCCTCGACGCCGTAGCGGCTTTTGTAGAAGTCGACCCAGTACACTATCCACTCGATATCGTTGTTCTTCGAGATGGCAGCCAGCACGCGCTTGCGCTTCGGCAGCTCAAGGGCCGTCAGCTTGAACGTCGGCGTGAAATCCGGAAACGCGAACTCGACATCGTACTCGTCGCTCTCGGGGATGGGCGCCTTCAGGATCGACAGCTTGTACTCGCCGTACTCGTGGAATTGAAACGGGGTGGCGGTGCCATTGACCCGAAGCACGAGCCGCTGCAAATAGCTTTCCAGGTTCAGTGCCGGCGGCCCCACGGCCACCAGGCAACCGGCCTGCTTGTCGACGAACACGTCGTAAAAGACGGTCCTGGCATCGAAAAAGGGCTTCTCGTCCTCTTCCAGGCTACTGCGAGGGCTCGAGAGCCGTTCCAGGGCCAGGCCCTCGGGGAGGGTTATCGTATTGATCTGCATGTTTCGACTCGATATTCAGTAACCGGGAGTGTCATCCACTCGCTCGCCAAGCTAAGAAACCGTTGTTTCCGGAATACAATCGGCGAGGTTCTTCTTCACCATCGCCAGGGCATGCTTGCCACGCGCGCCCTGGGTCACGCGCTCCCACCACTGCCGATGCACGGCCTTGACCGCCACGGGCACGCTCGGCAGGCCCAGATGCTGCGCCATGGCCAGGCGATGCAGGCCGCGATTGATCTTGATCAGCGTGCCCTCGCGGCTGACGGCGACGCCCAGCATGTCCTTGCCCCGGGTGGAATCGAACCCGCGCACGGCCATGTCGTCCATGAAACTCAGGTAGACGCGCAGGAAGGTCAGAATGCGGGCCTCGCTATCCAGCAGGATGCCTTGCTGATGCGACTTCCAGGGCTTGCCGGCCTTCAGGCGGGTCATATACGTGGCAAAGGCATCGGATTGGGTGAGATCGTCTCGGTGGGCCGCGAGATCCGCGATGAAAAGCGCACGGGATCTCACGCGTAGATCACCGCGTAGCAAATCCCATTCGCCATCCCAGATGAAGGCCGAGGATGTGGGCCGCAGTTTATGCGGGTACCCCTTCCAGTTGGTGCCGCAAATCAACCGGCACGGGTCGACGTGCAGCACCAGCCCCTGCCCGAGCTGCCATTCCACGGCACGCCGTGGCAGCCCGATACGTTCCACCCAGGCCGAGCCTGGCAACTCATGACGCCACAATTGCATGAGCCCACGTTCGACCGGCACGCCGAGCAGACGTTCCAGCCCCTCGCGCCCCAGCTTTTCCAGCCTGGCACGCTGCACGGGCCAGTACATGCGAGGGTCTTCCAAGGGCGCGAAGGCTGGGTCGCCGGCAGGGGCCTTGGGCAAGCGCCATTCTTTACGTCGGCCAAAGATCACACCCGCTGCCCTTGCATCCGCCACATGTCATGCTTGTTTTGCTTCACGCCCCTTGATGTCGGCTCAGGGACGTTTCCCGCTGGCATTGGTCCCATGCGTTCACCTCGTTCAGCAACATGCCGGTTAAATAATTAGCATGGTATCAATTAACGCCTGAGAAACGTAGTACTAACGTCTTACACGCTCATGAAGAAAACGCCGACCTCCTTTCGGGTTTGTGCATGAAACGTGCGGCCACCGTCTCGGGCTTGAAGTCATCCAGCCACGACTCCTGCACCGGCGGCGGCTCTCCCTCCAATGCGGCTTGCAGGCCGCGCGCCAGACTTTCCTCGTCATGGGGAACGACACTGCCCTCGAGCCCGCCCTTGAGGATGCTGCGAATGCCGCCGGGGCAATCCACGCACAACACCGGCGTATCGCAGGCCAACGCCTCGAACAGCACGATGCCCATGCCCTCGAAGCGTGAGCTGAGCACGAACAGCCGCGCATGATGCATCCATGGGTACGGGTTCTGCCGCTGCCCCGCGAAGATCACCCGCTCGGCGATACCCAGCTCCCCCGCCAGCGCCTCCAGGCGTTCGCGCTCCCGGCCGTCCCCGACCAGAACCAGCGGCAAGGTCACGCCCGAGCGCGCATAGGCACGCAGCAGCAAGGCGTGATCCTTGGCGGGCACCATGCGTGCCACGTTGACGATATACGGCCCCGCCGGCAGATCCGGCTCGGGCGCTTGCATCGCCTCGCGTATTCCCGGAATCGGGCATGGGTTGGCAATGACCCGCAAGCTGCCGGGCATGAACCGCCAATGAGGCATCGCCTTTTTGACGCTTTCCGCCACGCCCTGGGAGACCGCTACCAATTCCCGCCCCTGGTACAGGCAGCGCGCGAACAAGCGCCGACGCCAGCAAGGTCCCCTCGGGTGGAAAATGTTTTCCAGTACGTAGCAGGCCCGCTCATCGCGAAACGTCCACACGAGCTCGAAGGTGCCGATCCCTCTAAAGACGATGCGATCCACCCGACCGTAGCGACGCTCAAAACGCTTGAGCCACAGGCGGAACACCACGCCGCCCATCAACCCCGTGCCCAGGAACAACGCCCGCTTGAGAAGGGGGTTCAGCAACCAGCGCGCCACTAACTCCGCGAGCAGTCCGACAACGGTCAGCCGGGCCCAGCGGCTCAACGCCAGCTGATGCTGCCGCACCCGGCTGTGGGAAGAGGTCAACGGATCATCCACACGGCGGAGCGCCACCAGATGGCTCTCGTGCCCCGCCTCGGCAAAGGCGTCGGCCAGGTTGATCGCCACCCGTTCCATGCCCCCCATCTTCAGGGAGCGCACGACTACCAGCGTGCGCATCAGGACTCCAATGAGATGGCGTTAATGGAGCCAGCGCCGGGGGTCGAGGACATGACGAAACGATAAAAGATGAGCATCAATTGCACTCCGAAATAATGCCTAGCCTATGAGCGCGCCAACCGGCGGCGACGCCGAATCTTGGGCTGTTTCAATAACATACGAATACGCCTACCCCACGGCAATGTCGACCTCAACGCGGACTTTTCGATAGGCCAGGGGGTAAGCGTCGAGTAAACGATAAAGTCATCCTGAAAGGGATGAACGCAGCGTGCATGCCATGGCTTCACCGCCCCGATGAAATGCACGATGCGAGGGTACCGAATGGCGGCCTTCAGGGCCGGCAGATACTCGGTCAGGTGGGCGTACCGCTTCTCCACGGCCGAATAGGCGGTGGGCTGAAAATTCCATTCCGGCTCAAGCCGGTACCACTTGCCTTCCAGCACCTCGTTCAAGGCATCCTGGTCCGGATAACGAGCCGCCTCACTCACTTGCAGATATTCCAGCGCCCTTTCTGCGACGCTCTCGCGACGCCAGGCCTGCAGGTCCACCAGCATCATACCTGAATTGAAGTAGTTATCGGGATCTCGCCGGGTATGCTTGCTGGAGGGGTTGCAAAGATCCATGGCTGCCGCGACGACGTGGCCTTCCAGCGGCAATTCCCACAAGCTCTCGAGATCACCGAGCACCAACACGTCGCAATCCAGATAGATGATACGCTCGCAATCCTCTGGCAGGTAGCGGTGCATCAACAAGGGCAGCAAGGACGCGATCCCGAAACGGCCAGCCGGGAGCCCATGGAGCGCCTGCACATCGACGTCGATGATATGCAGGGCAGCACCGCTATTGCTCACCATCTCCCGCAAGCGTTTTGCAGTGTCGTCTTCCAGACCCGGAGTAAGCACGTAAAAACGCAGCCGCTCGGGGTGGGAAGCGTTGGCAATGGCCGATGCCATGACCACGGCACCGAAGCGCGCATAGCCCTCATCGGCACACAGCACCACGTTCATGTCGACACCACCTCTTTCTCATCGCGCTCACCGAACAGGTAGTAAGACATGCCTACGCCGCCGACGATGATGTAGAAGTACATGCCGGAATTGAAAATCAGGTATGACTCGAACATGTTGATGATGAAAAAGAACGCCCAGGCCGATAATAGCCCCACGCCCCAATAACGATGATCGGAGCGAAGCAGTCGAGCGGTTCCCTTGAGGATCATCCAGGTGAGAGCCGCCAACGCCAACATCCCCAAGGCACCGTACGCCAGCAGGATTTCCAGGTAGGAGTTATGGAAATGCCCAAAGCGATGCTTTACCGATTCCGGGAAAGGGCCTTCATCGATCAATGGCTTGCGGCTTTCCGCCCCCCATCCCGTCAAGGGGCGCTCGGCTATCTTGTCCACTGCATATAGCCAAGTATGGAGGCGAATACCGACGCTATTGTACTGGATATCTTCGACATCGCCCACTTCGAGCGCTTGGAAGGTTGCTTGCGAGGCTTGTAGCCGCTTCTCGAAGGCCGGCGCCAGCGCATAGCCAACCATCGCCAATATACCAGCCACGACGATACCGGCTCCTACGCCCTTGGCGCTCAACACTTTGTAATGGCGTTGCTTGCACAGATAAAACAATCCCGCGAGCAGCAAGCCAGCCGACACAATCGCCATAGCCAACCAGACCGCGCGTGTCTGGGTCACGGCGACGCCCACTAAACCGAGCATCGCCAAGCACAATGCCAGCCCCCACTCGATGCCTCGAACGGGGCGCTGTAAGCACCGAGCAAGCCAACTGCCACCCACGATCACTACGAGGCCCATGAAGAAGGCGGTGTGTTGGGCGTTCGTATAGCCGAAATCCACCCGGCGCCCAGACAGGGCCCTCAACCACTCGGCAGTGGTGGAATGAAGTGGCAAGGATACGAGGAAGCCCACCAGCAAGACACCCAGCAGATACCTGGTGGCCCGCTTGGAACCCCGCAGCCACCAGGCCACCGCGATGCATAAGAACAGCTTGCTGAAGTGTCGGGCGGCCTTTACCTGCTCGTCGGCAAAGTCCGGGAAGCGCTCTACTGCAAAGAAATACACGCCGACCTGCAACACGATGAACGACAGCAGCAGTAGAAAGACCCGGTGCCGTTTGATCGACGGCTCCGGTTCCATGCACCAAGCGATCACGAAGCAAAGAATGAAGACAGACTCACCCGCCCGGGAGAG
This sequence comes from Chromohalobacter sp., assembly GCF_039830575.1. NCBI lineage: Bacteria > Pseudomonadati > Pseudomonadota > Gammaproteobacteria > Oceanospirillales > Halomonadaceae > Chromohalobacter > Chromohalobacter sp. The sequence continues at coordinate 153,663 of NZ_JBDOOX010000002.1, forward strand.
GTCAAAATTGATCAACCAGAAGAAGGCATAGATGGATAAGGCCACCCAACCAACCGCTCGATTCACCTTCCGCCAGTCGGCCCGTGGCATCCACCTGCGACTATCCATCCAACGACTCACCTCTACGTCAAGTTCCACCTGGTTTATACGCTACAGCGAAGAGCGGCCATGCCAGTCTGTTCAAAGGCGCAAAAGAGTACCAGATGCCGCATACCCGGGAAAATTCATAAAACCGCACATCCGCCAACCACGCCTGGAATCCAATTCACAGAAGCCCAGACACAGCGACGCCCGACCCTGTGATGGACCGGGCGCCTCATTCAAGCCCCAATGATGGAACTGGGTCATACGACAAAAGAGCCAACTGGTCAGCTTGCAGATAGCGCCAGAAGGCCTTGCTAGTGCTTGGCCGTCCCCGTCGGTACCGAAATACTCGACGCCCCTGCCGACGTCTTGGGCAACAGGTCGACCATATCACCACTGTGCGCGAAACCGTTGACTCCCCGTTTCAGCAATCTGCATGCTCGCTGGCTGTCGAGAGTACACTCCGCATCCTGCAGTTCTCCAAGCAACGCGATCAATTCCTGATGCGGCAGGGTTTCCTCCTGGGCGCGGAGAATCTTGGGGTGCTTGGTGCCAATCACGTTGTCACCGATCAGCAGCTCTTCGTACAGCTTCTCGCCTGAGCGCAGCCCCGTGTAGACGATCTCGATGTCGCCATCGGGGTTTTCTTCATCTTTCAGCTCCAGCCCGCTCAGTTGGATCATGCGACGCGCCAGGTCGATGATCTTCACCGACTCGCCCATGTCCAGCACGAACACATCGCCGCCCTCGGCCATGGAGCCCGCCTGAATCACGAGCAGCGCCGCTTCGGGAATGGTCATGAAAAAGCGGGTGATCTCGGGGTGGGTCACGGTAATCGGCCCACCCTGGGCAATCTGGCGCCGAAACAGCGGCACTACCGAACCACTGGAGCCCAGCACGTTGCCAAAGCGTACCATCGAGAAAATGGTGCGATGCCCATCCTTCAGGGCATAGCGCGTCGCCAGGTCTTGCAGCACCAATTCCGCCATGCGCTTGGTCGCCCCCATCACATTGGTGGGGCGCACCGCCTTGTCGGTGGAGATCAACACGCAGCGCTCCACGCCCAGCAAGGCAGCACTTTCCGCGACCACGCGCGAACCATGCACGTTGTTGCGCACACCTTCCAGCACGTTGTTCTCGACAATGGGCACATGCTTGTAGGCCGCTGCGTGGTAAAGCGTTTGCACACCGTAGTGGCGAATCGCCACTTCCACGCGATTGCGATCGCACACGCTACCCAGCAGCGGCACGATAGGAAAGCTCTCGCCCATCTCCAGGCGCATGGCTTCCAGCTCCTGGTTGATGGCGTACAGCCCGAACTCGCTCACCTCGAACAGGATCAACGCCTGGGGGCTACCGCGAACCACCTGACGACACATCTCGCTACCGATGGAGCCCCCGGCGCCCGTCACCATGACCACCTTGTCACGAATGCTGGCATCCACCAGCTCGAGCTGTGGCGGAACCGGGTCACGTCCCAACAAATCTTCCAGCTCCACCTCGCGCAGTTGATCGACGCTCGCCAAACCGGAAACGATCTCCGGCATGGAAGGTACCGTTTGTACCCGCACCGCAACATCGCCGAGTTTGTCCAGCGCCTGCTTACGCTGCGCCTTAGTGGCGCTGGGCATGGCCAACAGCACACGCTTGATGCCGAGTTCCTCCGCCACCGTCTCGAATCGGGCAGGATTGTGCACTTTCACACCCTTGATGGTGCAATTCCAGAGAGCCGGGTCATCGTCCATGAAGGCCGCCGTGTAGAACTCTCGACTATTGGCCAGTGCGAGGGTCAACTGCGCGCCGGCCCCCCCGGCCCCATAGATAGCTACTGGCTCCTTCTGGGTATAGTGCTTAAGCAGCCATTGGTAATAGCTGCGTACCAACAACCGGGTACCGCCCACGTATACCAGGGTCACCAGGGCAAAGTTCACCGGTACCGAACGGGGGAATGTCTGCCAGCGATAGAAAAACGCCGAGGCCCACATCAATAGCGCCAGGAGTAGCGCCCCCTTGACCACGGCCCATAGCGCCTGAGGGCCCATGAAGCGCACCACGGCGCGGTAAAGCCCCAAGCGGGCAAAAATGAACACGCCAACGGGTGGCACGACGAGGAACAGCCACCAAAAGGGTTCTATGTAGCGCGCCGGCCACCATTCGGCAAAACGCAACGCATAGGCGGACCAGAGGGCCAATGGCAATACCACGAGGTCCGCTGTCACCATGATCAAGCGCTTCTTGGCACGGCTCAAACCCGCAATTGATTGGTGCATTCGTCTTTGGCCCATCATCTCATCCTTCTCTGTCAGGCACGTCCTGCCCTGTTCTCCACTCATACAAGAGAGCCAATGGGCAGTGATGTGGCTGCCGGCTTCCTGGCCGGCACGACGTTAGTTTCACCATAACGCTTAATGCACGAGTCCGCCCATCAGATGACCGCTTTCAGTATCTGGGTGACCAGTTCCTGCTGGCTGTGGCTCGTGCTATCCACGGTGATTTCAGCATTCGACGGGGCCTCGTAAGGACTGTTGATCCCCGTGAAATCCTTGATCTTGCCTTGGCGAGCCTTCTCGTAAAGTCCCTTGGGATCACGCTGCTCGCAGATCGCCAGCGGTGTGTCGACGTGCACCTCGATGAAGTCGCCCTCTGCGAACAGTTCGCGTGCGGCCGCCCGGTCGGAACGAAACGGCGAAATGAAGGCGGTAATCACGATGATGCCGGCATCGGCGAACAGCTTGGCGATCTCCCCCACCCGGCGGATGTTCTCGGTGCGGTCGGCTTCGCTCATGGCGAGGTCTTTGCACAGCCCGTGGCGAATGTTGTCGCCGTCCAGCAGCATGGTGTGGTAGCCACGCCGGTTGAGCTCGACTTCCAGTGCGTTGGCCAGGGTAGATTTCCCCGAGCCGGAAAGCCCGGTGAACCAGATGCACTTGCCGGCATGCCCCTTGATATGCGCGCGCATCTCGGGCGTCACGCTGGAGCGGTTCCACACCACCTCGGCTTTGCTGTCGTGGGTGCGGTATTCATAGGGCGGCTCGCTTTCCAGCATGCGATGCACCATGCCCGCACCCACGGTCACGTTGGTCATGCGGTCGATGACGATGAAGCTGCCGGTGCCCGGGCTCACGCGGTAGTCGTCCACCGGCAGCGTGCCCGCCACCTCGACGCGGCAGCGGCCGATGGCGTTGAGCGCCAGCCGTTCGGCGGCGTGGTGCTCGAGCGTGTTGACGTCGGTCTGGTAGTCGATCCGCGTGATCTTGCCCGCCAGGTCCCGCGTGGCGAGCTTGAGGTCGTACAGCCGGCCGGGCTCCAGCGCGGTGTCGTGCATCCACACGATGTCCGCCTCGAAGGCGTCGGCCAGCGGTACCTCGGCGTCCTCGGCGACCAGCCAGTCCCCCCGCGAGATGTCGATCTCGTCGTCGAGCGTGACGGTGATCGCCTGCCCCGGATAGGCCTCCTCGAGGTCGCCGTCGAAGGTGACGATGCGAGCCACCGTGGAGGCCTTGCCCGAGGGCAGCACCTTGACGCGCTGGCCGGGCCGCAGGATGCCGGCCTCGAGCGTGCCGCAGTAGCCGCGGAAGTCCAGATGCGGGCGGTTGACGTACTGCACCGGCAGCCGCAGGTCCGTGAGGTTCTTGTCGTGCGTGACCTCGACGGTCTCCAGCAGATGGAGCAGCGCCGGGCCCTCGTACCAGCTCATGGCCTCGCTCTTGTTGACGACGTTGTCGCCTTCCAGCGCGGACAGCGGCACGAAGTGGATGTCCCGGGCGTTGAGCTTGGCGGCGAATTCGCGGTACTCGGCGACGATCTCGTCGAAGCGCGCCTGGGAGTAGTCGACCAGGTCCATCTTGTTGACCGCGATCACCAGGT